>NZ_CP027762.1:5928985-6231425 GCF_003852315.1 Pseudomonas sp. LBUM920 | reverse complement strand
GGCAGAGCATCGATCAACAGATCTGGTCGCACCTGTGGGAAACCCAGATGCCCCGCCTGCTGGGCAACACCCTGACATTGGTGTTGGGCGTTGGCGCCGGCGTGACGCTGTTGGGCGTAAGCCTGGCCTGGCTGACCAGCCTCTGCGAATTTCCGGGGCGGCGCTGGCTCGACTGGGCGTTGATGCTGCCCTTCGCGATTCCGGCCTACGTGCTGGCTTTTGTGTTTGTCGGCCTACTGGATTTCGCGGGGCCGGTGCAAACCCTGCTGCGCGAATGGTTCGGCAACGGCCTGCGCCTGCCACGCGTGCGCTCTACCAGCGGCGTGATCATCGTGCTGGTGCTGGTGTTCTATCCCTACGTCTACCTGTTGGCGCGCACTGCATTTTTGGCGCAGGGCAAAGGCCTTATGGAAGCGGCGCGGGTGCTCGGTCAATCGCCATGGCAAGCGTTCTGGCGTGTCGCATTGCCCATGGCGCGGCCGGCGATTGGTGCCGGCGTCGCCTTGGCATTGATGGAAACCCTGGCGGACTTCGGCGCGGTTTCGGTGTTCAACTTCGACACCTTCACTACGGCCATCTACAAGACCTGGTACGGCTTTTTCAGCCTTTCCAGCGCCGCCCAACTCGCCAGCCTGTTGCTTCTGGTGGTGATGCTGGTGCTGTACGGCGAACGACGTGCCCGAGGCGCCAGCCGCCCGAGTAATGAGCGACCCCGTGGCGAGGCGTTGTATCACCTGCGCGGTTTCAAAGCGGCGGCAGCCAGCACGTGGTGCGGCTTGGTGTTCGCCTGCGCCTTTGTCATCCCCATGCTGCAACTGGTCGCCTGGTTCTGGCAACGTGGCCGTTTCGACCTGGATGAGCGTTACAGCGGCTTGATCATCCATACCCTTTACCTGGGTGGCATCGCGGCACTGATTACGGTCAGCGTGGCGTTGATATTGGCCTTTGCCAATCGCCTGGCGCCTACGCGGGCGATTCGCTCCGGGATCAGCCTGGGTAATGTCGGCTATGCCTTGCCGGGCTCGGTGCTGGCCGTGTCGATCATGCTGGCGTTCAGCTACCTGGACCGTGAACTGGTGGTGCCATTGTCGAGTTGGCTCGGCGGCGCGGGCAAGCCTCTGTTGCTGGGCAGCCTGTCGGCGCTGGTGCTGGCGTATCTGGTGCGTTTCCTGGCAGTGGCCTACGGGCCGTTGGAAAACAGCCTGGCGCGAATCCGCCCTTCGTTGCCGGAAGCCGCGCGCAGCCTCGGCGTGAGCGGACCGCGACTGTTTTGCAAAGTGTATCTGCCGCTGTTGCTGCCGGGGACGTTGAGCGCGGCGCTGCTGGTGTTTGTCGATGTGCTCAAGGAAATGCCTGCGACCCTGCTGATGCGCCCGTTTGGCTGGGACACCCTGGCTGTACGAATTTTTGAAATGACCAGCGAAGGGGAGTGGGCGCGAGCCTCATTACCCGCACTCACGTTGGTGTTGGTGGGCCTGTTGCCGGTGATCGGCCTGATTCGACGCTCCGCCCGGCAAATCGGTTAGGTGCCAGTCCTACGGCTTGCGGCTACAATGCGCGGCATTCGGTGCGCTCCGTCCTTCGGATCGAGTCGCTGTGTGTCGCTGCAGGCCTTGTAGTCAGAGGTATTGAGCGCAAACAGCAGCTCTGTGCATCTTCGCCAATCCCGGAAGGAGAAACCCATGGGACAGCGTACGCCTCTGTATGACCTGCATCTCGCCCTCGGCGCGAAAATGGTCGATTTTGGCGGTTGGGATATGCCTCTGCACTACGGCTCGCAAGTTGAAGAGCACCATCAGGTGCGACGCGACTGCGGGGTGTTTGACGTATCTCATATGACCGTGATCGATGTCACAGGCCTTCAGGCCAAGGAATGGCTCCAGCACCTGCTGGCCAATGATGTCGATCGTTTGCATGGCTGCGGCCGTGCGCTTTACAGCGCCATGCTCAATGAGCAGGGCGGCGTGGTGGACGACATGATCGTTTACCGCACCGAGACCGGTTACCGGCTGGTGGTCAACGCCGCTACGCGTGATCAGGACATGGCCTGGATGCAAGCACAGCTGGGCGACTACGCGGCTCAGCTGCATGAGCGGCCAGAATTGGCGATGCTCGCCATTCAAGGCCCGCACGCCCGGCAGAAAATCGCCGAGCTGGTCACGCAAGCCCGCGGCACGCTTATCCACCAGCTCAAGCCCTTTGAAGGCCAGGCCGATGGCGATTGGTTTATCGCCCGCACGGGTTACACCGGCGAAGACGGCCTGGAAATTGTCCTGCCGGCCGAGCAGGCTCCGGGCTTTTTCAACGATCTGGTAGGGGCCGGTATCTCACCTATCGGCCTTGGCGCCCGCGATACGCTTCGCCTCGAAGCCGGCATGAACCTGTACGGCCAGGATATTCACCAGCATGTATCGCCTCTGGCGGCCAATATGGCCTGGAGCATCGCCTGGGAACCGGCTGAGCGTCAGTTCATCGGCCGCACTGCCCTTGAGGCGGAAAAGGCCGCAGGTGTGCAGTTCAAATTGGTCGGGCTGGTACTGGAAGAGCGTGGTGTTTTACGCGCTCATCAGGTGGTTCGTATCGCCAATGTTGGCGAAGGGGAGATAACCAGTGGTAGTTTCTCTCCTACGCTGAGCAAATCCATTGCCCTGGCGCGCGTACCGACGGCCACCACCGATCGGGCCGAAGTGGAAATCCGCGGCAAGTGGTACCCGGTTCGAGTGGTCAAACCGACCTTCGTGCGCCATGGCAAAACCTTGATCTAACTATTTCCGGCAGGCCTGAGGCCGCTGACATTTCTTCTTGAGGACACAGACTATGAGCGATATCCCTGCCGACCTGCGTTTTGCCGAAAGTCACGAGTGGGCCCGTCTGGAAGCCGACGGCACCGTGACCGTCGGTATCTCCGACCATGCTCAGGAAGCTTTGGGTGATGTGGTGTTCGTTGAGCTGGCTGAGGTGGGTGCCAACTTTGACGCTCAAGGCCAGGCTGGCGTCGTTGAGTCGGTGAAAGCTGCGTCAGATATCTACTCACCGGTTGCTGGCGAAGTGATCGCCGTCAACGAGGAACTGAGCGGCAGCCCTGAACTGTTGAACTCCGACCCGTATGGCGCCTGGATCTTCAAGCTCAAGCCAAGCAACCCGGCTGACTTGGAAAAACTGCTTGATGCCGCTGGCTACAAAGCGGCCATCGGCGAGTAAACGCAAGCCGTTGGAACAGCACAAATCAATGTGGGAGCTGGCTTGCCTGCGATAGCATCACTACGGTGTGATTGAATCACCGCGGTGCCGGCATCGCAGGCAAGCCAGCTCCCACAGTTGATTGCGGATAGCTGGCAGTTTGTTTTCAGCTCGCTTTCAGTACCGCTTTTACCGCCGCTACAGACCGCTCTACGTCCGCTTCTGTCATCGCCGTGAACATCGGCAACGATACGATCAAACGCCCAACACGCTCCGCCACCGGGAACATGCCTTCCTTGAAACCCTGCGCCCGATACAAGCTCAGCAGGTGGATTGGCGGGTAGTGATAGCCAATGCCGACGCCGTGGGCCTGCATTTGTTCCATGAACGTAGCGCGGGCGGGCAGACCGTCCTGACGCTCCGGCAGTACCAACTGGAACAGGTGCCAGTTGCTGTTTTCGAAATCAGCTGGCGGCAGTTGCGCGCCATATTGCGCTTCAAAGTCGCTGCCGAAGCACTTGAAGTAATGGCGTGCGAGGTTCTGGCGATGCGCAGTGATTTTCTCGATATGCGCAAACTGGCCCAGGCCGATAGCGGCGGCGATATCGGTCATGTTGAACTTGCCGCCCAGCACATCCACGTCCAGGCCATCGAAGCCGGTGCGGGTAACACCTTGCAGGCGATACTTTTCAGCCAGACGGGCTTCCTCGGCATTGTTCAACACCAAGCAACCGCCTTCGGAAGACGTGATGTTCTTGTTCGCCTGGAAGCTGAACGACACGAAGTCGCCGGTCGCGCCGATACGCTCGCCATCCCAGCTGGAACCCAATGCCTGGGCGGCGTCTTCGACAATGCGCAGGTTGTACTTGTTGGCCAGCGCGTAGAGCATCGGCATATCCAGGGGCAGGCCCGCCAGGTACACAGGAATGATCGCCTTGGTGCGCGGGGTGATCGCGGCTTCTACCTGAGCCAGGTCGATATTGCGGGTGACCGGGTCGATATCCGCAAATACCGGCGTGGCACCTACTTCCAGAATCACGTTGGCCGTGGCGACCCAGGAAATCGGCGTGGTGATCACTTCATCCCCAGGCCCGATGCCGGCGATGCGCAACGCGATCTCCATGGTGCAGGTGCCGGAATTGAAGGTACGCACCGGACGGCCGCCAAAGTATTCCGAGAGCTGCGCTTCGAACGCCTGCACTTTCGGCCCGCTGGTGATCCAGCCCGAGCGCAGTACATCGCCGACCGCCGAGATGGTCGCTTCGTCAATGGTAGGTTTGGAAAACGGCAGAAAGGGCTGTTGGCTCATAACGACGAAGGCATCCGTTTCAGATAGGCGATGAGTAAGAGAGGTATCAGTACCGCATGGTTGCACGGCTCGACTGAATATAGCCTGTCGTCGGTGAACGAATTGTCATGTGGCGCATAAAAATGCCGCTTGTCAGCGGCATTTTCTGTTGCAGGTCAGAATGAAACGCGAGCTTCAAGAAACACATTCTGCTCCTTGAGTTTGCCCTTGAGTTGTTCATCGCGGGCGTTTATCCGGTTAGCGAAGGTGTTGTAGCCGGTTTCGACCTTGCCCATGTCCACGTAACGCCAACCTGTGCCCAGAGTGACTTTTTCGCTGACCTTGGCCTCCAGGCCCAAGCCTGCGCTGTAGGCAAAGTTGTAGTGGCGGTTACTAGCGAACTGGCGGGTGGCATTGCTCTGGTATCCCGCGGCATCAATTTGCGCCATGCCGATACCGGCCATGGCGTAGAACGACAGCCAGTCATTGACCGCGATATTTTTATAGCCGTTGAGCATCACGCGCTGGCTGTCGACCTCCAGGCGGTTGACGTTGGCATTGAAGGGCGCCCAATAGGAGTCGAACGTCGAGCTGCTGCGCGTGGTGTATTCCCCTTCCAGGCGCCAGCCATCAGCAAAGGCGTAGCCTAGAGCCAGTGATCCAGTGAACGCTTTGTTACTGTCAGGGGCCTGCACGCGATCAGTGACGCGTGGGCTGGTCAATTGCGCACTGGAGAGGTTCTGACGGGCACTGTTGAGTTTTGCCGACCCGTACCAATTTTCTGCCTGAGCCAAAGGTGCAGCTAACGCAGAGAGAGCCAAAGCGTAAGCAAGTTTTTGCATGGGAGATGATTCACTTTATATAAGAGAATCTCAGTGTGGCGCTTGGTACTTTGGGGTTCGGCAGGAGTTTTCCGCTTTCAACGGGAAAAAGCAGAAGGTCTGGGCGGCGGCGGAGATCGTAGAGAAACGGGCATAAAAAATGCCGCTTAAAAAGCGGCATTTTTTATGGGCAGGTATTACTCGGTCACAGCATTTTTCGCGAGGATGGCGTTGGCCAACTCCATGTCCGTGGCTTGCAGGCCAGGGTTGTCGGCGCGAACTTTCTGCATGGCAGCTTCCAGGTAGGGGCCGCGGATGCCGCCGTCGCTGGCGACAAAGCTACCAGCGTCGTCTTGGGCGGCGACTACCAGCTTGTGGTCCTTGAAGGTCAGGTACGTCGAGCCGGTCGTGGCACCCGACGAGATGACATTGCGCCAGAAGCTGTCGGCCATGGCTGAACCGACAGGTAGGGAAAGCACAGCGAGGGTTGCGACAGCATATTTGAGACGCATGGTGGGTGACTCCGGGTGGGTTATCTGAACAGTTTGATTGTAGATAACCCAGGCGAGTTCCATCACTGACTAAACAGTTTCGACCTGTAAAACCACGCCATCCTGACCAATGACACGTACTTGAGCGCCGACGGGGCTGTCCGGCCCGGTTGCCATCCACACGCCATCGCCGACTTTTATCTTGCCTCGACCATCGACGATGGCTTGATGCACCACAAAGGTGCGGCCTACCAATTCCGAGCCGCGCATGTTCAGCCCCGGCTGGTCGCTTACCTTGGCGCTGCTGCGCTGGCGTTTCCACCAGTACACCGCTGTCAGGATCGACAACACGGCAAATAGCAGCAGTTGCCATTCCAGCCCGAGCGGTGGGATCAAAAACTTGATCACGCCCACAGCAGCGGCAGCGATCCCCATCCACAGCAGGTAGCCACCGGCGCCAAACACTTCAAGAATCAACAGCACCGTACCCAGCGCCAACCAATCCCAGAACGACAGATGCTGCAGGAAATCCCACATGGCGATTGCCTCAGCCTTTCTTGTTGTCGAAGGTTGCCTTGACGATCTCGCCGATACCACCGACGGCGCCAATCACCTGGCTGGCTTCCAGCGGCATCAGGATGACTTTGCTGTTGTTGGCCGACGCCAGCTTGCCCAGCGCATCGATGTATTTTTGCGCGACAAAGTAGTTGATGGCCTGCACGTTACCGGTGGCGATTGCTTCTGAAACCACCTGGGTTGCACGGGCCTCTGCTTCTGCCTGGCGTTCACGGGCTTCGGATTCGAGGAAGGCTGCCTGGCGTCCACCTTCGGCCTCAAGGATCTGCGCCTGCTTCTTGCCTTCGGCGGTCAGGATTGCCGATGCCCGCAGGCCTTCGGCTTCCAGGATCTGCGCGCGCTTGATTCGCTCGGCCTTCATCTGGCCGGACATGGCGGCCATCAGGTCGGCGGGCGGGCTGATGTCCTTGATCTCGATACGGGTGATCTTGATGCCCCACGGCGCCGTGGCTTCGTCCACGGTGCGCAGCAGTTTTTCGTTGATGCCGTCACGCTGGCTAAGCATCGCGTCCAGCTCCATGGAGCCGAGCACGGTACGGATATTGGTTTGCAGCAGGTTACGGATGGCATGCTCGAGGTTATTGACCTCGTAGGCGGCCTGGGCGGTGTTGACCACCTGGAAGAAGCACACGGCGTCGATCTGCACGGTGGCGTTGTCGGCGGTGATCACTTCCTGGGGCGGGATATCCAGCACGCTTTCCATCACGTTGATCTTGCGACCGATGCGGTCCATGACCGGGATGATGATGTTGAGGCCAGGTTTAAGGGTGTTGGTGTAGCGGCCGAAACGCTCGACCGTCCACTGGTAACCCTGAGGCACCACCTTGAAACCCATGAAAAGGATGGCCACGGCCAACCCCACGAAAAGAAGCAGTACGGTTCCGATCTGCATAGCGATTCCCTATCTGATGGTGTCAGTGAAGCGACGTGCGGCCGATTGTAACGGTCTGCTCACTGATAAGGACGGTTTCAGGGTGCAACAAGCAAATCATTTGTTTCTGAATCCCCAGGCGTTACCCGTAATACTTCTGCCATCGTTGTCAGCCCGGCATTCACTTTGTCGATGCCACTCATCCGCAGGCTGCGCATGCCTTGGCTGCGTGATGCCCGACCTAAAGCCTGCACGTCGGCGCCGGGTGTAATCAGCGCCTTGAGCTTCTCGTCCATCACCATGATTTCGTAGAGCCCGGCCCGGCCTCGATAACCACTATCACGACAGTCCGCGCAGCCGACCGCTTCATGGGTATTGCCCTGCCCAGTCACCCCACGTTTGCAGTGAGGGCATAAAAGCCGCACCAAGCGCTGCGCCATCACGCCTATCAGCGTAGCTTTGATCAAATAATGAGCAATGCCTAGTTCCTGCAAACGGCTGATAGCGCTGGGTGCGTCGTTGGTGTGCAGGGTCGACAGCACCAGGTGCCCGGTGAGCGCGGCCTGGATGGCCATTTCTGCAGTTTCCTGATCGCGAATCTCGCCGATCATGATGATGTCCGGGTCCTGGCGCAGCAGTGCGCGAACACCGCTGGCGAAGGTCAGGTCGATGTTGTGCTGCACTTGCATCTGGTTAAAGGCGGGTTCCACCATTTCTATCGGGTCTTCTACCGTGCACAGGTTGACCTCGCGGGTCGCCAGTTGCTTGAGCGTGGCGTAGAGCGTGCTGGTCTTGCCTGAGCCGGTAGGCCCGGTGACCAGGATGATGCCGTTGGCCTGGCCGGCCATGGCATGCCAGCGTTGCTGATCATCGGCAGACAAACCCAACTGGTCAAAATCCTTGAGCAGGACGTGCGGGTCGAAAATTCGCATCACCAGTTTTTCGCCAAACGCTGTCGGCAGTGTTGAGAGGCGCAACTCCACTTCGATACCCGCCGGGCTCTTGGTCTTGACCCGGCCGTCCTGGGGTTTGCGTTTTTCCGCCACATTCATTCGGCCCAGACTTTTCAGGCGGCTGACCACCGCCATGGTGACCTGGGGTGGAAATTGATAGACGTCATGCAGCAGCCCGTCGATGCGAAAACGCACGCGGCCCTGGTCGCGGCAGGGTTCGATATGGATATCACTGGCTCGCTGGCCGAAGGCGTACTGCAACAGCCAGTCGACGATGTTGACGATATGCGCGTCATTGGCGTCCGGCTCCTGATCACCGGTGCCGAGGTTGAGCAGTTCGAAGTTGCCAGCCACTGCGACTTTTTGATCGGCGCCGCTGACGGACTTTGCCAGCCGGTAAAAGTCACCGATACAGCGCTGAATCTCTCGGGGGTTGGCGACCACGCGCCTGATCGAGCGCTTGAGCACCTGTGCCAAACCGGCCTCCCATCCACGGATATGCGGCTGGGCGCTGGCGACGGTGACGGTCTGCGCATCCACCGCCACCGCAAGGATGGCGTGGCGCTGCGCGAATGCGTGGGACATCAACGGCACCACCGCCGCCACGTCGATCTTCAGCGGGTCGATACGCAGATAAGGTTGCCCGACATGCCCGGCAAGCCATTGAGTCAACGTTTCGAGGCAATGCCCTTCAGCCGCGATGCTTTCCAACGGATGTTGAGTAGCGGGTGCTGCCGCTGACCTTTGCGCCTCGTGCGCTGTAATCAGCCCCTGCTCGACCAATGCAGGTAACAGTTGATGCAGTTCCAATCGCTGATCGTGCAAGGCGGCGAGCATGAAGATTTCCTGAGTGACGTCGGGCGTGATCTCAGGCTAGCCATCCTCTGAACACTCACCGCTCGGGGTGTGTTGCAGGCTTTTACTGATTGGCCGCCGCCACCGCTTGAGGCCGCACGGAATCGGCCTGCCACACCTCCAGCGAGCACACGCTGATCAGGTTTCGAATCTTTTCACCGATCACCTGGGCGCGGTGCCAGCTCAGACCGTTCATCACGATATCAATGCTCAGCAGATCGTCGTCACGGCTCACATTGACCTGTTGCGGCGTCAGGAACTGCAGCGCGAAGTAATTGAGTACCCGGCACAGCAGGTCCGGTTCTGCCTCGGCGGTGATCTGATAATGCGCTTGGCAGTGGGCGCTGTTGACGGCCCATGCATCGATACGCGTAGCGGGGAAGGTGGTTTCGACGGCGTGCATGCTGACTCTCCAGATTCGACTGGAGAAATTTTTACATTCGCGTGCGGAGATTTCTTATCTAAGATGCGGCTTATTGGTGAGAAAAAGACTCACGTAATTCAGGCTTAGCGCCTTCAGAGGTATTTTTATGCACAGTGAGTTGGACGTCTACGACCGCCGCATTCTTGCCCTGCTGCAAGAGGACGCCTCGCTTTCCAGCGCGCAGATCGCCGAGCAGGTGGGTCTCTCGCAGTCGCCATGCTGGCGGCGCATTCAACGGCTTAAAGAGGAGGGCGTGATTCGCGGCCAGGTCACGCTGCTGGACCGCAAGAAGATCGGTCTCAACACGCAGATTTTCGCCGAGGTCAAACTCAATGCCCATGGACGGTCCAACTTCACCGAATTCACCGAAGCGATTCGCGGGTTTCCGGAAGTCCTGGAGTGCTATGTGCTGATGGGGGCGGTGGATTTTCTGCTGCGCATCGTTACCTCTGACATCGAGGCGTATGAGCGGTTTTTCTTCGAGAAGCTGTCGATGGTGCCGGGGATTCAGGAGGTGAATTCGATTGTGGCCCTGTCGGAGATCAAGTCCACCACCAGCCTGCCAGTGCTGCGCTGACGGTGGGAGCGCGCTTGTTCGCGAATGCGGTGTGTCAGCTACTAAAGAAGTCGACTGATCCAGCGCTTTCGCGAGCAAGCCCGCGCCCACATTTGACCCAGCGGCCTGGTATTACAGGCGCAGCAAAGTCTTCCACGCACGGTTCTGATACACCGCAATCGCCTGATGCATACGCGCATCCAGCGACTCGTCGGTAATCGGCTGATTAGCCAGTACCGCCAGCTTGTTCAGCTCACCGTACAAACGGTCCAGTTCCGGAATGTCTACCACCTGACGTGCGTGGTGCAGCCAGGCCTGGATGCGTTCGATGCGCGGCAGCTGCTCGGCCAGGTCTTCCGGTTGTTGCTGGTAACGCGACAGTTGCAGGGCAACGGCGTCGTCAGCCAGCAGGCGCGGCAGCCAGTTGGTGATTTGCGCAGCGCCCTGGCGGTTGCCACGTACGTTGCGGTCGGCGGTCCAGGTGCGGGCCAGCAGCCAGCGCGAGGTGTTCAGCGAGAACAAGCCCCAACGCACGTCTTGCAGCTCTTCAACAAACTGTTCAGGTGCGGCTTTGCGGATGTCTTCATCGTCGTCACCGGCCTGCACCAGTGGGCGCCAGTCTTCCAGCAATGCATCGAGTGCGCTGCGCAGCTCGCTGGTGGATTGACGCGGAGCGGCCTGGCCGAGGCTGCCGATCAGCGCGCGCAGTTCACCGAGGTTTTCGACCCAGTCCTGCAGCAAGCGCCAGTGACCATTGAAGCGATATTGCTCGGCCAGGCGCTGGCTGCTGCCCAACAGGTGCCACATGATCGCGGCGAAGGCGTCGTCCAGCGGCATTTCGGCGTGGATCTGCGGTGCAGGCAGGCTCAGCGAGTAGCTGCTGGCGTCATATAGACGGTAGCCGCGCTCGGCCTTGCTGATATCACACGGCATCAGCGCCAGGGTGGCGGCCAGTTCGGCAGCCAGTTCCAGCAGGGCGGCCGGTTCACCTTCGCGCAGTTCCAGTTCCAGCTCGCAGATTTCTTCTTTCTGCTTGCCGACCACCACGTGGCCCAGGTCCAGGGCGGCTTCGATCACGACCTTGGCCTTGCCACGGCCCCAGGCGATTTCGGCACGTTCGCGCACAAAATCGGTGGTGAAAATCGGCTTGAGGGTCTTTTTGTCCAACTCGGCCAGTTGCTCGGGCCAGCATTCGCCGTCGAGCTTCTTCACGTCGAGCTTGGCTTTGGGCAGGTCCCAGTTGTACTCATTGCGTTCCGACAAGCCGGCGACGCTTTGGCCACGGGTCTTGAGGGTCTGGATGATTTCGTCACCATCCTTGCGCAAACGCAGGGCGACTTTGGCCTGGGCCAGGTCGCGCTCGGGGGTGTCGAAATACTGGTTCATCAACTCACGGCGTTCCCAGCCACTTTTGTTGCGTTTTTTCAGTAGCGGGTGCTCACGCAGCGCGGCGAGTGTTTCGCGGCTGACGCGGAGCTTGATTTCGGTTTCTTTCTGCATGGCCGGAAAATCCAGGATCGGGAGCGCAGCCGGGGAAAAGAGTGGCTGCCAAGGTCGTGCAGTGTACAGGACTGAGCCCGGCAACGCGCCGCAACGGTTTATTGTGGCGTGCAGATGGTTCTATAGTGGGGCTCATCCGGGAAGTTGAGAGGCCGCGCATGCCGTTACCGTCCATGAAAGAGCAATTCGCCGCATTGATTGCCGCGCCGTCGGTCAGTTGCACCCAAGCGTCTCTCGACCAGACCAACCGCCCGGTGATCGACCTGCTCGCCGGGTGGCTGGGCGACCTGGGTTTTTCCATCGACATCCAGCAAGTCAGTTCGGGCAAATTCAACCTGCTCGCCAGTTTCGGCAGTGGCCCCGGCGGCCTGGTGTTGGCTGGCCATAGCGATACCGTTCCCTACGACGCCGCGCTGTGGAAGACCGATCCGCTCAAGTTGACGGAAGTTGACGGCCGCTGGGTAGGACTGGGCAGTTGTGACATGAAGGGCTTTTTTGCGCTGGCCATTGAAGCCGTGCTGCCGTTGCTGGACCAGCCGTTCAAACAACCGCTGCTGATCCTCGCGACCTGCGATGAAGAGAGCTCGATGTCCGGCGCCCGCGCACTGGCCGAGGCCGGGCGCCCCCTGGGCCGCGCGGCGGTGATTGGCGAACCGACGGGCCTCAAGCCCATCCGCCTGCACAAGGGCGTGATGATGGAACGCATCGACATCCTTGGCCAAAGCGGCCATTCGTCAGACCCAAGCCTGGGCCACAGTGCTCTGGAAGCCATGCACGATGCCATCGGCGAGCTGCGCGGCCTGCGCCTGGCCTGGCAGCGCGAGTACCGCAATCCGCAATTCAGCGTGCCGCAGCCGACCATGAATTTTGGTTGCATCCACGGCGGCGACAACCCCAACCGTATCTGCGGCCAATGTTCCCTGGAGTTCGACCTGCGGCCCCTGCCGGGCATGGACCCCAAGGTGCTGCGCGACGCTATCCGGCAAAAGCTCGAACCCCTGGCCGAGCGCCATAAGGTCAAGATCGACTACGCGCCGTTGTTCCCCGAAGTGCCGCCGTTCGAGCAGGCCGAAGACGCCGAGCTGGTGCGGGTGGCGGAACGATTGACCGGTCATCGTGCCGAAGCAGTAGCGTTCGGCACCGAAGCGCCTTATCTTCAGCGCCTTGGGTGCGAAACCCTGGTGCTCGGCCCTGGCGATATCGCCTGCGCCCACCAGCCGGGCGAGTACCTCGAAATGTCACGCTTGACGCCTACAGTGCGTCTATTGCGGGAACTGATCGACCATTACTGCCTGAAACCTGCATAAATTAACCCCCGCCCATTCGTACATAAGGAGAGCGAGCGTGTCGCCAAGCCTGTTCCGACGATAACCATCAGCCCGCTGTGCGCTTTTATGTTTCATCCTTTTTTGGCTGCTTTTTATTACAGGCCCAGGTTTTATGCCCGAATACGTCAATTGGCTTCGTCACGCTTCGCCCTACATCAACGCCCACCGCGACTGCACCTTTGTGGTCATGCTGCCCGGCGATGGTGTGGAACACCCCAACTTCGGCAATATCGTCCACGACCTGGTGCTGCTCCATAGCCTGGGTGTGCGGCTGGTATTGGTTCATGGGTCGCGCCCACAAATCGAAGCGCGTCTTGAAGCGCGCGGCCTCACCCCGGCTTACCACGAAGGCCTGCGCATCACGGATGCCGCGACGCTGGAGTGCGTAATCGACGCGGTCGGCCACCTGCGTATTGCTATCGAAGCACGCCTGTCGATGGACATGGCCTCCTCGCCGATGCAGGGCTCGCGCCTGCGCGTCGCCAGCGGCAACCTGGTTACGGCGCGGCCGATCGGAGTGCTTGAAGGTGTGGATTACCACCACACCGGCGAAGTGCGCCGGGTCGACCGCAAGGGCATCAACCGCCTGCTGGACGAGCGCTCCATCGTGTTGCTGTCGCCGTTGGGTTACTCACCGACCGGGGAAATCTTCAACCTGGCCTGCGAAGACGTCGCCACCCGCGCCGCCATCGACCTGGGCGCCGACAAGCTGCTGCTGTTTGGCGCCGATCTGGGCCTGATCGACGAACATGGTCGCCTGGTCCGCGAGCTGCGTCCGCAGCAAGTGCCGGCGCACCTGCAGCGCCTGGGCAGCAACTATCAAGCTGAACTGTTGGACGCTGCCGCCGAAGCGTGCCGTGGCGGAGTAGGGCGCAGCCATATCGTCAGCTACGCCGAAGATGGCGCGTTGCTCACCGAGCTGTTCACCCGGGACGGCGGCGGTACGCTGGTGGCCCAGGAGCAATTCGAACAAGTGCGCGAGGCGGCGATTGAGGATGTGGGCGGTCTGCTCGACCTGATCAGCCCGCTGGAAGAGCAGGGCATTCTGGTGCGGCGTTCGCGGGAAGTGCTGGAGCGTGAGATCGAGCAGTTCAGCGTGGTTGAGCGCGAAGGCATGATCATCGCCTGTGCGGCGCTGTATCAGATCGCGGATTCGGATGCAGGGGAGCTGGCGTGTCTGGCGGTCAACCCGGAATATCGTCACGGCGCACGCGGTGACGTGTTGCTGGAGCGCATCGAGACCCGTGCGCGGGCGCAGGGTTTGAAGACGCTGTTTGTGCTCACCACGCGAACCGCACACTGGTTTCGCGAGCGGGGGTTTGTGCCGAGCAGCGTCGACCGCCTGCCGTCAGCGCGGGCGTCGCTGTACAACTATCAGCGTAACTCGAAGATTTTCGAGAAGGCCCTGTAAGCCCGATTTTGGAACTCAAGCAGGTCCAAGTGTGGGAGCGGACTTGCTCGCGAAGGCGGAGTGTCAGTCACTGAATGTGTTGACTGATCCAGCGCTTTCGCGAGCAAGCCCGCTCGCGCATTTGATCGCGTTTAGTCTTTGATGAATTTGTCGGTCACGAAAGCCGAGTAGTCCGGCAACACCGCTTCAACCTTCCCCTGTTCCTTCAAAAACTTTGCCGTTTCCCCAATCGCCTTCGCCGTGCCCCCTTTAAGCAGGGCATCGGTTTGCTGCGCCTGCGCGTCCGGGAAAGTGCTGCCGGCCAAAAGCTCGGGAATATCGGCGGCATTAGAACCTGTCAGTTTGGCGATTTTCTGCACCGGCTCTGAATCCACCGTCCAGCTGTCTTTATGGGCGGCGTAGTCGGCGAATGCATCCAGCGTGACCTTGGCAAACTTGGCCACTGTGTCAGGATGTTTTTCCGCGAAATCCTTGCGTGCCACCCACACCTCAAACGTCGGTGCACCCCACTGACCCACCTGAGCGGCGTCTGTCAGGGTTTTTCCGGTCTTGCGGATTTCCCCCAGCGCCGGTGACCACACGAACGCGCCGTCGATATCGCCCCGTTTCCACGCGGCCGCAATTTCGGCGGGCTGCAGGTTCACTACTTTGACTTGTTTGGTGTCCAGCCCCCAATGCTTCAGCGCGCCGAGCAGGCTGTAATGAGAGGTTGAGACGAAGGGCGTAGCGATGGTTTTACCGATCAGGTCCTGCGGTTTGTCGATACCACTGCCATTGCGCACCACCAGGGCTTCAGAAGCATTGATCTGCGCCGATACGATAAAGGCCACGATGGGTAGATTGCGTGAAGCCGCCGCTGCGAGGGGGCTGGAACCGAGGTTGCCGATTTGCACATCGCCCGATGCAATCGCGGTTACGACGTCGGGCCCACTGTTGAAACGGCGCCAGGCAATCTTCTCGCCGAGGGCTTTTTCATAGAGGCCGTCGGCCTGTGGGACTTTGCTGGGGTCGATACCGGTCTGGTAGCCGATGGTTAAATCGGCCGCTTTGACACCAAAAGAAAGTATTAGTGACACAAAAACTGTAACAAATTGACGGGAGGATGTGCGTTTGGCCATGATGGCGTCGCCTTTTTGATCGTGGGTGACGTATGCAACTGAACGTCCACACTAATCGATCTAAAAAAAGGCTAGTAAATACCCTTTAGGAATTAGCTTATGAAGCGGTTGATCTATGCTGATCGGCTCGCGTCATGGAAGGGCTTATTCCTGGATGGTATGAAAAAGAATGAAACAATTCTTTTTGGGTGTATGAAAAACTCATTACCCTGCAGGGACCAAATTAACTGCGGCTAGACGAAGGTAGTAGACACACAAGGTTACGATTGACTTGTCGGTCACTATCTGGCGCTAATCGCGCATCTGTGGATCGAGGGCGTCAGACCCGAGACCAAAGAAATACAAAAATTAGAAATGAGAGGAGCGGTACATGAAGAAGTCAACATTGGCGTTGGCCGTGGCTGTCGCTGCGATTGCCCAACAGGTAAACGCCGCCGGTTTCATCGACGACAGCAAAGTAACACTGGGTCTGCGTAACTTTTACATCAACACCGACAACCGTGATTTGAAGCCTTCGGCGACCTCGAACACCCGCAGCAAGAACGCTGAATGGGGCCAAGGTTTTGACCTGCGTTTCATCTCCGGCTTCACCGAAGGGACCGTTGGTTTCGGCCTTGATGCGATCGGCCTGTACGGTGTGCGTCTGGATTCCAGCCGTGCCGACCACGGTAACTACACGGGCACCGCGTCTGGCGGCACCGTGTTCCCAAGCGATGGCAACAAAGCTGTCAACGATTTCGCCAGCCTGGGTGTGACCGGTAAGGTCAAGGTTTCCCAGACCGTGCTGAAAATCGGCACCCTGCAGCCAAACAACCCGGTCATCAAGACCAACGACGGTCGTTTGCTGCCGCAAACATTCCAGGGTGGCGAGATCTCCTCGAACGAGATCAAGGACCTGACCCTGACTGCTGGTCAGATCGAGCACGCCAAGGGCCGTAACTCCAGCAACAACGAAGGCCTGTCGCTGGCGGGTGCCAACGGTAGCTCGAACTATGACGCTGGCAACTTCGTCAACAAGTTCTACTACGCCGGTGCTGACTACAAAATCACCAAAGATCTGACTGCTTCGTACTACTACGGTGAGCTGAAAGACTTCTACGCGCAGAACTTCCTGGGCTTGGTCCACAACTGGGCTATCGGTCCTGGCGTGCTGAAAAGTGACCTGCGTTACTACCGCAGCCGCGACAACGGCGCCAACGGCAACGAAGCGGGCTATTACACCTCGGGTTACTACTCGGATCACCCGACCAACGCCACCAAGGTTAAAGGCAAGGTCGATAACGATCTGTACAGCTACCTGGCGTTGTACTCGGTTGCCGGTCACACCTTCGGCGGTGGCTACCAGTACACCAAGGGCGACAGCGACTTCCCTTGGCTGAACCAAGGTGATGGTTCTTCGAACAGCACCACCACCGACATGCAAATCCAGAAGTTTGCCCGTGCTGGCGAACGCACCTGGCAAGCTCGCTACGCGTATGACTTCGCCAAGGTTGGCCTGCCAGGCCTGACTGCTGGTGTTGTGTACCTCAAAGGCAGCAACATCCAGACCACCGCCGGCGATAAAACCGAGTGGGAACGCGACCTGACTCTGGCTTACGTTGTTCCAGAAGGTCCGCTGAAAAACCTCGGCGTCGCTTGGAAAAACGCTATGTGGCGTACCGACCTGGTCAACACCCGTGCCCAGGACGAAAACCGTGTAATCGTTAGCTATAGCTACGCGTTCAAGTAAGAGCGTAAAACCTTGCCCGGCGTAACGCCGGGCAGGGTGACTTACTGTTCAAGTCGGGCTCAACCCCCGCAAGCCCTTCCTGAATCCCCTCTTTGTACAGCGTCTCAAGGCCTTCTCGAACCTTGTGATGGATGTTGATCCTCGGCCTTTGTCGCGTCCAATGAATTGATTTTTAATATTCGTTTATCGTCTAAATAAATCGATATTTATTCTTTTTAAATAATCTTCAACCCATGCACAGTGGGCTCCATAAGCACTCACCAGGAGCCACACCATGAGCCTAAGACTGGGCGACATCGCCCCCGACTTCGAACAGGATTCCAGCGCCGGCAAGATTCGTTTCCACGAATGGTTGGGCGATAGCTGGGGCGTGCTGTTTTCCCATCCGGCGGACTTCACCCCGGTGTGCACCACCGAGCTTGGCTTTACCGCCAAGCTCAAGGACGAATTCGCCCAGCGCGGCGTCAAGGCCATTGCCCTGTCGGTCGACCCGGTGGACTCGCACCACAAGTGGATCGAAGACATCAATGAAACCCAGAACACGGTCGTCAACTTCCCGATCCTGGCCGATGCCGATCGTAAAGTGTCGGACCTGTACGACCTGATCCACCCGAACGCAAGTGACACCCTCACCGTGCGCTCCTTGTTTGTGATCGACCCGAACAAGAAAATCCGCCTGACGATTACCTACCCGGCCAGCACCGGCCGCAATTTCCACGAAATCCTGCGGGTCATCGACTCGCTGCAGCTGACTGACAACCACAAGGTCGCCACCCCCGCCAACTGGCAGGACGGCGATGAGGTGGTGATTGTGCCGTCGCTCAAGGACGAGGAAGAGATCAAGAAACGCTTTCCCAAGGGCTATCGCGCAGTGAAGCCGTACCTGCGCCTCACCCCACAGCCCAACCGTTAACACGCAACCCAATGTGGGAGCGGGCTTGCCCGCGAATGCTGGCTTTCAGTTGATGCATCTTTGAGTGACACACCGCCTTCGCGAGCAAGCCCGCTCCCACAGTTCAACGCATTTGCAGTCTCACATAGCAGGGGTTTTCAGGCCGTTTCGACGGCCTTTTTTTTCGCCCCAGGATTTATAAAGTACATATGCATTTATAGAATAAACAAATGAAAAAATAAGATTTAAAGATATATAAATATACTGATAGGGTCTGTCCCATCTTGGCGCCATCGCCACACAGCGAACCGCCGACACTTGCTCAAGGAATACCTGCATGCTGGTCGTAACACTTGGAGGCAGTCCCAGCCAACGTTCCCGCTCCGGGGTCTTGCTGGAAAAAACTCGTCAGTGGCTGCAAGACAAAGGCGTGGAAGTGGTGAGTTATCAGATACGGGACTTCCCGGCCGAAGACTTGCTGCATGCACGCTTCGACAGCCCCAAGGTCATCGACCTGCTGCAACAGGTCGCCAACGCCGACGGCCTGGTCATTGCCACCCCGGTGTACAAAGCCTCGTTCTCCGGCGCGTTGAAAACCGTGCTGGATCTGCTGCCCGAACGCGCCCTGGCCCACAAGATCGTATTGCCCATGGCCACGGGCGGCAGCATCGCGCACATGCTGGCGGTGGACTACGCGCTGAAGCCCGTGCTGTCGGCCCTCAAGGCCCAGGAATTGCTCCACGGCATTTTTGCCGAGGACAGCCAGATCGCTTATGCCGAAGGCAGCGCCCAAGCGCAGCTGGTGCCCGTGCTTGAACAGCGTTTGCACGAGGCCCTGGAGACCTTCTATAGCGCCATGGCCCGTCGCCCCAAACCGCTGGACCCTAATGTGTTGAATGAACGTTTGTTGAGTGCTCGCTGGAGCATTTAAGCCTGACCCGATTGTTGTAGTACTCACCTTACTCAGCCGCCAACGGCCAAGCAGGTGCAGCCAACCCCCTCATCGCATTTTTGGAGAGAGCGCCATGCGCACTGTCATCTTGCGTCGTGGTCTGGTCGCACTGTTTGTTGCGGCTGTGTCCTTCGGCGCCATGGTTCAAGCCCAAGCCGCCGAAACCCTGCGGATCGGCTATCAGAAGTACGGCACGCTGGTGCTGCTCAAAGCCAAGGGCACCCTGGAAAAACGCCTGGCCGCCCAAGGCGTGCAGGTGCAATGGACTGAGTTCCCCGGTGGCCCGCAACTGCTCGAAGGCCTGAACGTCGGCTCCATCGACTTCGGCGTCACCGGCGAAACCCCGCCGGTCTTCGCCCAGGCGGCCGGTGCCGATCTGCTCTACGTGGCTTACGAGCCGCCAGCGCCGACCAGTGAAGCGATCCTGGTGCCGAAAGACTCGCCGATCAAATCCGTGGCCGAGCTCAAGGGCAAGAAAATCGTGCTCAATAAAGGCTCCAACGTGCACTACCTGCTGGTGCGTGCACTGGAAGATGCCGGCCTGAAATACACCGACGTGCAGACCGTGTTCCTGCCGCCCGCCGATGCCCGTGCCGCGTTCGAGCGTGGCAGTGTCGACGCCTGGGTGATCTGGGACCCGTACCAGGCTGCTGCCGAGAAACAACTGCAGGCACGCACCCTGCGTGACGGCACCGGCATTGCCGACAACCACCAGTTCTACCTGGCGACCAAGCCCTATGCCACGCAGCACCCTGAAGTGATCAAGGCGCTGGTGGAGGAAGTGCGCGCAGTGGGCGAATGGTCCAAGGCCAACCCGCAGGAAGTCACCGAACAAGTTGCACCGCTGCTTGGCCTGCCGGCTGACATCACCCTGACCTCGGTGAAGCGCCAAGGCTACGGCGCGCTGTTCCTGACCCCGGACGTGGTCGCCGCTCAGCAGAAAATCGCCGACAGCTTCTACCAGCTCAAACTGATCCCCAAACCCTTGAACATCAAGGACGTGATCTGGACGCCACCCGCCGCCGTTGCCACAGCGCCGTAATCCGATTTCTTCAGGAGACAACTCCATGAGCCTCAATATTTTCTGGTTCCTGCCTACCCACGGCGACGGCCATTACCTTGGCACCGCCGAAGGCGCTCGCGCCGTCGATCACGGTTATCTGCAGCAAGTGGCCCAGGCCGCTGACCGCCTGGGGTTTGGCGGTGTGCTGATTCCCACCGGCCGCTCCTGCGAAGACTCGTGGCTGGTGGCCGCCTCGCTGATCCCGGTGACCCAGCGTTTGAAATTCCTTGTGGCGCTGCGCCCCGGGATCATTTCCCCGACGGTGGCCGCACGTCAGGCCGCGACTCTGGATCGCCTGTCTGGCGGCCGTGCGCTGTTCAACCTGGTCACCGGTGGTGATCCGGAAGAACTGGCCGGCGACGGCTTGTTCCTCAGTCACGAAGATCGCTACCAGGCCTCGGTCGAATTCACGCGCATCTGGCGCCGTGTGCTCGAAGGCGAAACCGTGGACTACGACGGCGAGCACATCAGCGTCAAAGGCGCCAAATTGCTCTACCCGCCGATCCAGCAACCGCGTCCGCCGCTGTACTTCGGCGGTTCTTCCGAAGCGGCGCAGGACCTGGCAGCCGAACAGGTGGAAATGGTCCTGACCTGGGGCGAACCGCCGGCCGCCGTCGCGGAAAAAATCCAACAGGTGCGCGCCAAGGCCGCGAAGCTCGGGCGTACCGTGCGCTTTGGCATTCGCCTGCATGTAATCGTGCGCGAGACCAACGACGAAGCATGGAAAGCCGCCGACAAACTGATCTCCCATTTGGATGACGACACCATCGCGCGTGCCCAGGCGTCCCTGGCGCGCTTCGATTCCGTCGGCCAGCAACGCATGGCCGCCTTGCACGGCGGCAACCGCGACAACCTCGAGGTCAGCCCCAACCTGTGGGCCGGCGTTGGCCTGGTACGTGGCGGCGCAGGCACCGCGCTGGTGGGCGATGGCCCGACCGTCGCGGCACGCGTCAATGAATACGCTGCGTTGGGCATCGACACGTTCATCTTCTCGGGTTATCCGCACCTGGAAGAATCGTATCGGGTGGCCGAACTGCTGTTCCCGCACTTGGATATCGAACGTCCCGAGCTGCCCAAAAGCGCCGGTTACGTCAGCCCGTTCGGCGAGATGGTTGCCAACGACATCCTTCCCAAAGCGGCGTCGCAGAGCTGAGGCGTAGTCATGAACTATGAAAAATTAAGCCATCGTGTCGCGCCTTGGGTGCTGCCAATCCTGTTGCTGGCGGTGTGGCAGCTGTCGGTGTCGGCGGGCTGGTTGTCGACCCGCATTCTGCCGGCGCCGAGTGCGGTGATCGAGGCTGGGGTCAATCTGGTTCGCACGGGCGAAATCTGGACGCACCTGGCTATCAGCGGCTGGCGTGCCGGCCTGGGTTTTGTGATCGGTGGCAGCATCGGTTTGGCCCTGGGCTTTATCACCGGCCTGTCCAAATGGGGCGAGCGCCTGTTGGACAGTTCGGTGCAGATGATCCGCAACGTGCCGCACCTGGCGCTGATTCCGCTGGTGATCCTGTGGTTCGGCATTGACGAGACCGCGAAGATTTTCCTGGTCGCCCTCGGCACACTGTTCCCGATTTACCTGAACACCTATCACGGCATCCGCAACGTCGACCCGGCGCTGGTAGAAATGTCGCGCAGCTATGGCTTGTCCGGCTTCAGCCTGTTCCGCCAGGTGATTCTGCCGGGTGCACTGCCGTCGATCCTGGTCGGCGTGCGCTTTGCCCTGGGCTTTATGTGGCTGACGCTGATCGTGGCGGAAACCATCTCGGCCAGCTCCGGCATCGGTTACCTGGCAATGAATGCGCGTGAATTTCTGCAAACCGACGTGGTGGTATTGGCCATCGTCATGTACGCCATCCTCGGCAAGCTGGCCGACTTGGCCGCGCGCGGTCTGGAGCGTGTGTGGCTGCGCTGGCACCCGGCGTATCAAGTGAATAAAGGCGGTGCGGCATGACGGCTCAACAACTTCCGCGCCTGCTCAAGGGTATCCCGCTGGCGGTGCGCAAATTGCGCAAGGCCTTTGGTGCGCGGGAAGTACTTAAAGAAATTGATCTGCACATTCCCGCTGGCCAGTTCGTGGCGGTGGTGGGGCGCAGCGGCTGCGGCAAAAGTACCTTGCTGCGCTTGCTGGCTGGCCTGGACAAAGCCAGCGGCGGCGAGTTGCTGGCAGGCTCTGCGCCGCTTGGCGATGCGATTGAAGACACGCGGTTGATGTTTCAGGAAGCGCGCCTGCTGCCGTGGAAAAAGATCATCGACAACGTGGGTCTGGGTCTGAAGGGCAACTGGCGTCCCAAGGCGCTTGAAGCGCTGGAAGCGGTTGGCCTGGCCGAGCGTGCCAACGAGTGGCCCGCGGCCTTGTCCGGTGGCCAGAAGCAGCGCGTGGCCCTGGCCCGCGCGTTGATTCACCAGCCGCGCCTGCTGCTGCTGGATGAGCCGCTGGGCGCGCTGGATGCCCTGACCCGTATCGAAATGCAGCAACTGATCGAAAACCTCTGGCAGAAGCACGGCTTTACCGTGTTGCTGGTGACCCACGACGTCAGTGAAGCCGTGGCGATTGCCGACCGGGTGATTCTGATCGAGGACGGCGAGATCGGTCTGGACCTGATTGTCGACCTGCCGCGTCCACGCGCCCGGGGCTCACATCGCCTGGCGGCGCTGGAAGCCGAAGTGCTTAACCGCGTGCTGTCGTTGCCCGGCACGCCGCCTGAACCCGAACCTGTTTCACCGCTGCCTACGCAATTGCGTTGGGCTCAATAACTTACTTGTCCCACGAAGGAAAAACACCATGACTATTAAAGCCATCAACGTGCGTAACCAGTTCAAGGGCACCATCAAGGAAATCGTCGAAGGCGACGTGCTTTCCGAAATCGATGTTCAGACAGCGTCTGGCATCGTGACTTCTGTGATCACCACGCGCTCGGTCAAAGAGCTGGAATTGGTGATTGGCAGCGAAGTGATTGCCTTTGTGAAGTCCACCGAGGTGTCGATCGCCAAGTTGTGATTGCCGTCGCTCTGGAGGCTGCCTTCGCGAGCAAGCCCGCTCCCACACTTGACCGAGTTCCAACGCTGGAATGCATTCAAATGTGGGAGCGGGCTTGCTCGCGAAGAGGCCGGCCCAGTCACCACAAGCCTTACCGCTTGGGCAAATACGCCGGCAAATAAAGCCCCACATACGCATCAAACACCCGCATCCCTTCTTCTGCCATGCGCGGCGTGATCTGGCCGTGCTGATGCACCGAGCGCGCGTAAACGCGGTCGCTGAGTTCCAGCGCGAGGGCGAACACATCCACATCAGCGGGCAACGTCGGCACTTCGAAGTGACGATTGAACACCTCCAGCATCAAATCCCCCAGTTCCAGATCATGCTGACGGTCCGCCTGGGTCACCTCGGTCAGCCCATGCTGGGCCAGGATCAACTGGCGTGCGGCGGCGTCATGGTCGTAGACACTGAGCATGCGTTGCTCGACGATGCAGGACAGGTCACGCCAATGCTTGAGTGACTCATGCTCGATGGGCGCCTGGATTGCAGCGCGGAAGGCGGCGTGCACATCGGCGGTCAGGGCTTCCAGCAACGCCGGCACACTGGCAAAAAAGTGATACACCGACGACGGTGGAATCTGCGCGCGCTCGGCCACGCTGTAGATCGACAGACTGGCCACGCCTTCGGTTGCCAGCAAGGTGCGGGCGGCGTCGAGGATCGCATCAATCCGGGCCTGGCTGCGGGCACGGGGTTTGCGAGGAGCGGCGGGGCGAGTCGTCATGGAAGTCTCCTACAAGGCAGCGGGCATTGTATGAGCACATAAGTGTGTTGTCTGCCGCGCCGCCTTCGCAGGCAAGCCAGCTCCCACATTTGACTGCGTTCCGAAGTGGGAACTCGGTTAAATGTGGGAGCTGGCTTGCCTGCGAATGGACCAACCCGGTCTCCATGAATAAACCCCTAAAAAAACGCCACAGACCAAAAGCCTGTGGCGTTTTTTCAATCCAGCAACCATTTACACGGTATGCAGGTACCAGTTGTACTCAAGGTCGGAGATGGAGTGTTCAAACTCCTCCAGCTCACTTTCCTTACAGGCGACGAAGATATCGATGTACTTAGGATCGATGTACTTGGCCATCACCTCGCTGTCGTCCAACTCGCGCAGGGCATCGCGCAGGTTATTCGGCAGGCTTTGTTCGTTCTGCTCGTAGCTGTTGCCTTCCACTGGAGCGCCCGGTTCGATCTTGTTGGTCAGACCGTGGTGCACGCCTGCCAGGACCGAAGCCATCAGCAGGTAGGGGTTGGCGTCGGCGCCGGCCACACGGTGTTCGATACGTACGGCATCGGACGAGCCGGTCGGTACGCGAATCGCCACGGTGCGGTTATCCAGGCCCCAGCACGGCGAGTTCGGCACGTAGAACTGTGCGCCGAAACGACGGTAGGAGTTGACGTTGGGGCACAGGAACGCCATTTGGGCGGGTAGGGTCTCGAGCACACCGCCGATCGCGTGACGCAATGCGGCGTTCTGCTCGGGATCCTCGCTGGCAAAGATGTTCTTGCCGTCCTTGTCCAGGATCGAAATGTGTACGTGCAAACCGTTGCCTGCCTGGCCTGGGTAAGGCTTGGCCATGAAGGTGGTATCCATCTCATGGTCGTAGGCGATGTTCTTGATCAGGCGCTTGAGCAGTACCGCGTAGTCGCAGGCCTTGATCGGGTCGGCGACGTGGTGCAGGTTCACTTCGAACTGCGCCGGGGCACTTTCCTTGACGATGGCGTCGGCAGGGATGCCTTGCTCTTTGGCCCCTTCCAGAATGTCCTGGAGGCAGTCGACGTATTCGTCGAGGTCGTCGATCAGGTAGACCTGTGTCGAGTGCGGGCGTTTGCCGGAGATCGGCGAGCGGGGCGGTTGGGGGCGGCCGTTCACGTTCTCCTGGTCGATCAGGTAGAACTCAAGCTCGAAGGCGGCGCAGATGGTCAAACCAAGGTCGTCGAATTTGCTGACAACTTGGCGGAGCACCTCGCGAGGATCGGCGAAGAAAGGTTCACCTTCAAGTTCGTGCATGGTCATCAGCAGTTGCGCGGTGGGGCGCTTTTGCCAGGGTTCATTGCACAGGGTGTCGGGGATCGGATAACAGATTCGGTCAGCATCACCGATGTCCAGGCCCAGGCCGGTGCTTTCCACCGTCGAGCCGTTGATATCCAGGGCAAATAAAGAGGCAGGCAGGTTAATGCCCTTCTCGTAAACCTTGTGGAGGCTGGTGCGTTCGATGCGCTTGCCGCGCACCACACCATTCATATCCGCAATTAGAAGGTCTACGTACAGAACCTCAGGATGATCCTTAAGGAACGCGTTCGCTTCGTTAAGCTGAACGGCACGCGGGGGTACCGACATGATGCAACACCTTTGTTGTTAAAAATATCAATCATTGATCTTTTCTGGTTTCAGTCAACCCGAACGGCATGCCGAAGTCAAGCGAGGCCTTTTTTGCCCTAAAAAAGCGCCTTGAGGCCTTTTTTGGGGCTTTTTGGGGCGGTTTTTTGGGTTTGGAGGGCTTGGGACTAGCAGGCTTGAGCGGGCCGTGTTGTATTTTTTACGGGGGTGTTGTGTAAAAAAATGAACAAGGCTAAGCTCGATTCAAACCCATAACAGCAATAATACCGGGGTGCTTCATGTCTCGCCTGCCGTTAATCGGCGTCACCGCCTGCTCCAAACAGGTCGGTCTGCATGCTTATCACATCAGTGGCGACAAATACGTCCGTGCAGTGGCCACCGCTGCCAAGGGCTTGCCATTGATCATTCCATCCTTGGGCGATCTGCTCGACCCGGCCAATATTTTTGACGGCCTGGATGGCATTCTATTTACCGGCTCTCCTTCCAATATCGAACCCTTCCATTACGACGGTCCGGCCAGCGCGCCCGGGACTGCTCATGATTCTGCACGCGACCAGACCACCTTGCCGTTGCTGCGTGCCGCGATTGCGGCAGGCGTGCCGGTGCTGGGCATCTGCCGTGGCTTCCAGGAAATGAACGTGGCGTTTGGCGGCAGCCTGCACCAGAAGGTTCATGAAGTGCCGGGCATGATGGATCACCGCGAAGACGACACTCAGCCGCTGGAGGTCCAGTACGGCCCGGCGCACGCCGTGGCGATCTCCCCGAATGGGGTATTGGCAAGCCTGGGTTTGCCGCAGACGATCCAGGTCAATTCGATTCACAGCCAGGGCGTTGACCGCCTGGCGCCGGGTTTGCAGGTCGAAGCCACCGCGCCTGATGGGCTGATCGAAGCTTTTTCTTACACCGCGGGCAAGGCTTTTGCTTTAGGAGTGCAATGGCACCCCGAATGGCAGGTAAGCTCTAACCCGCACTACCTCGCGATCTTCCAGGCCTTTGGTTCGGCCTGTCGACAGCGGGCGATGCAACGCGACGCGGATGCTGCGTCAACTTACGCCTGACCTTTAATGGATGTCAGGAAACACAGCCCAGAGGCATTTATGAGTAACAACCTCGACCAGCTCACCGATTGGTTGAAAGACCACAAGATCACAGAAGTCGAATGCATGATTGGCGACCTCACCGGCATCACCCGGGGCAAGATCTCGCCGACCAACAAGTTCATCGCCGAAAAAGGCATGCGCCTGCCCGAGAGCGTTCTGTTGCAGACCGTGACCGGCGACTATGTCGAAGACGACATCTATTACGAATTGCTCGACCCGGCCGACATCGACATGATCTGCCGCCCGGACCAGAACGCCGTATTCCTGGTGCCCTGGGCCATCGAGCCCACCGCCCAGGTGATTCACGACACCTACGACAAGCAAGGCAACCCGATCGAGCTGTCGCCGCGCAACGTGCTCAAGAAAGTCCTCAAGTTGTACTCCGACAGAGGCTGGCAGCCCATCGTGGCGCCGGAGATGGAGTTCTACCTGACCAAACGCTGCGAAGACCCGGACTTCCCGCTGCAACCGCCGATCGGCCGTTCCGGGCGCCCGGAGACCGGTCGCCAATCCTTCTCTATAGAAGCGGCCAACGAATTCGACCCATTGTTCGAAGACGTCTACGACTGGTGCGAGCTGCAGGAGCTGGACCTCGACACGCTGATCCACGAGGACGGCACGGCGCAGATGGAAATCAACTTCCGTCACGGCGATGCCCTGTCCCTGGCCGACCAGATCCTGGTGTTCAAGCGCACCATGCGTGAAGCCGCGCTCAAGCACAACGTGGCCGCCACCTTCATGGCCAAGCCGATGACCGGCGAGCCCGGCAGCGCGATGCACTTGCACCAGAGCATCATCGACATCGCCACTGGCAAGAACGTCTTCTCCAATGAAGACGGGACCATGAGCCAATTGTTCCTCAACCACATTGGCGGCCTGCAGAAATTCATCCCTGAATTGCTGCCGCTGTTTGCCCCCAACGTGAACTCGTTCCGCCGCTTCCTGCCCGACACCTCGGCGCCGGTGAACGTGGAGTGGGGCGAAGAGAACCGCACCGTGGGCCTGCGCGTACCGGATGCCGGCCCGCAGAACCGTCGCGTCGAAAACCGCCTGCCGGGCGCCGACGCCAACCCGTACCTGGCAATTGCCGCCAGCCTGTTGTGCGGCTACATCGGCATGGTCGAAGGCCATAACCCGAGCGCGCCCGTGGTGGGTCGTGGCTACGAGCGGCGCAACCTGCGCCTGCCGTTGACCATCGAAGACGCCCTGGAACGCATGGAAAACAGCAAGACCATCGAGAAATACCTGGGTCAAAAATTCATCACAGGCTACGTCGCGGTCAAGCGGGCCGAGCATGAAAACTTCAAGCGCGTGATCAGTTCATGGGAGCGGGAATTCCTGCTCTTCGCCGTCTGATGCGCCGGGCGCGCCGCAGGATTGGCGCGCCCTCACCTGAAAAAGTCTAGGAGATTGGTATGTCCAGCAACAACCCGCAAACCCGTGAATGGCAAGCCTTGAGCAACGATCACCACCTGGCGCCGTTCACTGACTTCAAGCAATTGAAAGTGAAAGGCCCACGGATCATCACCAAAGCCCACGGCGTTTACCTGTGGGACAGCGAAGGCAACAAGATCCTCGACGGCATGGCCGGCCTGTGGTGTGTGGCGATCGGTTACGGTCGCGATGAACTGGCTGACGCCGCCGCCAAGCAGATGAAAGAACTGCCGTACTACAACCTGTTTTTCCAGACCGCTCACCCGCCGGTGCTGGAGTTGGCCAAGGTTATTTCCGACATCGCACCGGCCGGCATGAACCACGTGTTCTTCACCGGTTCAGGCTCCGAAGGCAACGACACCATGTTGCGCATGGTCCGCCACTACTGGGCAGTCAAAGGCCAGCCGAACAAGAAAACCATCATCAGCCGCAAGAATGGCTACCACGGCTCTACCGTGGCCGGTGCCAGCCTGGGCGGCATGACCTATATGCATGAACAGGGCGACTTGCCGATCCCGGGCATCACCCACATCGCCCAGCCGTACTGGTATGGCGAAGGCGGCGACATGAGCCCGGAAGAGTTCGGGGTGTGGGCCGCCAACCAGTTGGAAGAGAAGATTCTGGAACTGGGCGTGGACAACGTCGGTGCCTTTATTGCCGAGCCGATCCAGGGCGCCGGTGGTGTGATCGTGCCGCCAGAAACCTACTGGCCGCGCATCAAGGAAATCCTCGCCAAGTACGACATCCTGTTTGTTGCTGATGAAGTGATCTGCGGTTTCGGCCGGACCGGTGAGTGGTTCGGCAGCGACTTCTACGACCTCAAGCCGCACATGATGACCATCGCCAAAGGCCTGACCTCGGGTTACATCCCCATGGGCGGCCTGATCGTGCACGACGACGTGGTCGCCGTGCTCAATGAAGGCGGCGATTTCAACCACGGCTTCACCTATTCCGGTCACCCGGTAGCGGCAGCCGTGGCGCTGGAAAACATCCGCATCCTGCGCGATGAAAAAATCGTTAACCGTGTGCACGACGAAACGGCACCGTATTTGCAGAAACGTCTGAGGGAACTGGCTGATCACCCGTTGGTGGGTGAAGTTCGCGGAGTCGGCATGCTCGGGGCGATTGAGCTGGTGCAGGACAAGGCCACGCGCAAACGTTACGAAGGCCGTGGTGTGGGCATGATCTGCCGCACGTTCTGCTTCGAGAACGGCCTGATCATGCGCGCCGTGGGCGACACCATGATCATTTCGCCGTCGCTGGTGATCAGCAAGGCGGAAATCGATGAGCTGGTGACCAAGGCTCGCCAGTGCCTGGACCTGACTTTGGCGGCATTGCAGGGCTAAGTGCTAGGCTCAGGGCGCAGCGGCTTCGGGTGCTGCGTCCGGGCAGTTACAAAAACGCAGTAATAAGGGCGCTTTGGTTGAAAGCCGGCCCCTGAACTTGCCAGACTGTCGCCCTGTTTTGTTGCCCTTTGGAAGGGCCGCTGAACGTGTAAAAAATGTGGCCCAAAAAAGAAAAATTGGAGCATCACCAAATGAAGGCATTAGGTTTGAAGAACGCTGGCAAGACCCTCCTCGCCTTGTCCCTGTTGGGCGCAATGGCGGGCGCGGCCCAGGCAGACGATAAAGTGCTGCACGTCTATAACTGGTCCGACTACATTGCACCGGACACCATCGCCAACTTTGAAAAAGAGTCGGGCATTAAAGTGGTGTACGACGTTTTCGACAGCAACGAGACGCTGGAAGCCAAGTTGCTGGCAGGCAAGTCCGGTTACGACATCGTCGTACCGTCGAACAACTTCCTCGCCAAGCAGATCAAGGCCGGTGTCTATCAGGAGCTGGACAAGTCCAAGCTGTCCAACTACGACAACCTGAACAAATCCCTGCTCAAGGCCGTGTCGGTCAGCGACCCGGACAACAAGCACGCCTTCCCGTACATGTGGGGCTCGATCGGTATCGGCTACAACCCGGAGAAGGTCAAGGCTGCACTGGGCATCGACAAGATCGAATCCTGGGACACCATCCTCAAGCCGGAAAACCTCGCCAAGCTGAAAGGCTGCGGCGTGAGCTTCCTCGATTCGCCAACCGAAATGCTGCCGGTGGCGCTGCATTACCTGGGGCTGCCGACCGACACCCAGAAAAAGGCCGACCTCAAGCAAGCCGAGGACCTGTTCCTCAAGCTGCGCCCTTCGATCGGCTACTTCCACTCGTCCAAGTACATCTCGGACCTGGCCAACGGCAACATCTGCGTAGCCGTGGGCTACTCGGGTGACATTCAGCAGGCCAAATCCCGCGCGGCTGAAGCCGGTGGCAAGGTCAAGGTGGCCTACGACATTCCGAAAGAAGGCGCCGGCAGTTTCTATGACATGGTCGCCATCCCTAAAGATGCCGAAAACGTCGACGCTGCCTACAAGTTCATGAACTACCTGCTGGAGCCGAAAGTCATGGCTGCCATCACCAACAGCGTACGTTTCCCGAACGGTAACGAGAAAGCGACCCCACTGGTCGACAAAGACATCACCAGCGACCCGGGCATCTACCCGTCCGCCGATGTGCAAGCCAAGCTCTATGCCATTGCTGACTTGCCGGCTGCAACTCAGCGTGAAATGACCCGCAGCTGGACCAAAATCAAATCGGGTAAATAAGCCTTAAACCCTGTGGGAACGGGCTTGTGTGGGAGCGGCGGTTCGACGATTCGATTTGCTCGCCAAAGCGGTGTATCAGTTGATGCACCTGCTGGCTGACACATCGCCTTCGCGAGCAAGCCCGCTCCTCCTAAACCGACTCCCACAAATTAAATGACAGAAAGTTTTGCCGGATCGGTTTATCGAGGGTAAGTTGCGCGCCGGTTTTGTTGCCGGGCAACAACTTTAAGGCCCAACTATTTAAGAGGACCTCCACTTGCCAATTTCTTTATTTCGCAAAGCCGTGCTGGTAGGTGCAGGTATCACGCTGGCTGTCAGCGTGCAGGCCGCGCCGACTGTGCATATTTATAACTGGTCGGACTACATCGGCCCCGACACCCTGGCCAACTTCGAAAAGGCCAGCGGCATCAAGCCCGTGTATGACGTGTTTGATTCCAATGAAACCCTGGAAGGCAAGTTGCTCGCCGGGCGCACCGGTTACGACGTGGTCGTGCCGTCGAACCACTTCCTCGGCAAGCAGATCAAGGCCGGGGCGTTCCAGAAGCTCGACAAGTCATTGCTGACCCATTATGCAAACCTCGACCCGGCGCTGCTCAAGCGTCTGGAAAAGAACGATCCGGGTAACCAGTACGCCGTGCCGTATCTGTGGGGCACCAACGGGATCGGTTACAACGTCGACAAAGTCAAAGAAGTACTGGGCGTCGACCATATCGATTCCTGGGCGGTGCTGTTCGAGCCGGAGAACATGAAAAAGCTGGCCACCTGTGGCGTCTCGTTCATGGACTCGGCCGATGAAATGCTGCCAGCGGTGCTCAACTACATGGGCCTGAACCCCAACAGTACCAACCCGGCCGACTATAAAAAGGCCGAAGAGAAACTGCTGAAAGTGCGTCCTTACGTGACTTACTTCCACTCCTCCAAGTACATCTCGGACCTGGCCAACGGCAACATCTGCGTGGCGGCAGGTTTCTCCGGTGATGTGTTCCAGGCCAAAGCTCGCGCGGCCGAGGCGGGCAAGGGCGTGAAGATCGCCTACGCGATTCCGAAAGAAGGCGGCAACCTGTGGTTTGACGTGCTGGCGATCCCGGCGGATGCCACCAACGTTAAAGAGGCCCACGCCTACATCAACTATTTACTGCAACCTGAGGTGATCGCTCAGGTCAGTGATTACGTCGGTTACGCCAACCCTAACCCCGGGGCGGACAAACTGATGGAGCAATCGATACGCACCGACGCAGCGGTTTACCCACCGCAGGCGGTTCTCGACCGGACGTTTGTCAACTTCGAGTTACCCCCGAACGTGCAGCGTTTAATGACCCGTAGCTGGACCAAGGTCAAGACGGGCAAGTAAGGCTTAAAGCTCAAACTATCCAAGGTTTCGCCCGTATTGGGTGAACCTCAAATTTTGTTGGGAGTTTCGTAAATGGCAGTTGCCTCCGGCGCCTATAAGAAAGCCCTCGAGGGCGACCAGACACCGAAAAAGGTGTTGGTCAAAATCGACCGGGTCACGAAGAAGTTCGACGAGACGATTGCCGTGGACGATGTGTCCCTGGAAATCAAGAAAGGCGAGATCTTCGCCTTGCTCGGCGGTTCGGGTTCGGGCAAATCCACCTTGCTGCGCATGCTCGCAGGCTTCGAGCGCCCAACCGAAGGTCGCATTTACCTCGACGGTGTGGACATCACCGACATGCCGCCGTATGAGCGGCCGATCAACATGATGTTCCAGTCCTACGCCTTGTTCCCGCACATGACGGTAGCGCAGAACATCGCGTTCGGCCTGCAGCAGGACAAGATTCCCAAGGCTGAAGTCGATGCACGCGTGGCCGAGATGCTCAAGCTGGTACAGATGAGCCAGTACGCCAAGCGCAAGCCGCATCAACTGTCGGGTGGTCAGCGTCAGCGTGTGGCCCTTGCGCGTTCCCTGGCCAAGCGCCCGAAACTGCTGCTGCTCGATGAGCCGATGGGCGCCCTCGACAAGAAGCTGCGTTCGCAAATGCAGCTGGAGCTGGTGGAGATCATCGAGCGCGTGGGCGTGACCTGCGTGATGGTGACCCACGACCAGGAAGAGGCCATGACCATGGCCGAGCGCATTGCGATCATGCACCTGGGCTGGATCGCGCAGATCGGCAGCCCGATCGACATCTACGAAACGCCTACCAGCCGGCTGGTGTGCGAGTTCATCGGCAACGTGAACATCTTCGACACCCAAGTGGTGGACGACGCCGAAGGCCACGCGGTGCTCAAGTGCCCGGACCTGGACCGCGACATCTACGTGGGCTACGGCATCGCCACGGCGGTGGAAGACAAGTCGGTGACCTACGCCATCCGCCCTGAAAAGCTGCTGGTGACCACCGAAATGCCGACCTGTGAGCACAACTGGTCCAGCGGCAAGGTGCACGACATCGCCTACCTGGGCGGCCACTCGGTGTTCTACGTCGAGCTGCCGAGCGGCAAGCTGGTGCAGTCCTTCGTCGCCAACGCCGAGCGCCGTGGCCAGCGCCCAACCTGGGGTGACCAGGTGTATGTGTGGTGGGAAGACGACAGCGGCGTGGTGCTTCGCTCATGAATATGAAGAAGTTCAAACGCCAGCTGCAACGAATAACACCCGGTGGCCGGCATGTGGTCATCGGGATCCCCTTCCTCTGGCTGTTCCTGTTTTTCGCGCTGCCGTTCTTCATTGTCTTGAAGATCAGCTTTGCCGAAGCCGACGTAGCGATCCCGCCTTACACCGAGATCTACACCTTCGTTGAGCAAAAGCTGCAACTGGTGCTCAACCTGGGCAACTACGCGATGCTGGGTGACGACGAGTTGTACATCGCCGCGTACCTGGGCTCGCTGAAGATGGCGTTTTTCAGCACGATCCTGTGCCTGTTGATCGGCTATCCGATGGCCTACGCCATTGCCAGCGCACGCAAAGAGATGCAGACCGTGCTGGTGCTGCTGATCATGATGCCGACCTGGACCGCGATTCTGATCCGCGTGTATGCGTGGATGGGCATCCTCAGCAACAACGGTTTGCTCAACGGCTTCCTGATGTCCATCGGGTTGATCAACGAACCGCTGCAGATCCTCAACACCAACATCGCGGTGTACATCGGCGTGGTCTATTCGTACCTGCCGTTCATGATCCTGCCGCTGTACGCCAACCTCGTCAAACACGACCAGAGCCTGCTGGAAGCCGCGTCCGACCTGGGCTCGAGCACCTTCAACAGCTTCTGGAAAATCACCGTGCCGCTGTCCAAGAACGGCATCATCGCTGGCTGCATGCTGGTGTTCATTCCGGTGGTGGGCGAGTTCGTGATCCCGGAACTGCTCGGCGGCCCGGAAACGCTGATGATCGGTAAAGTGCTGTGGCAAGAATTCTTCAACAACCGTGACTGGCCGGTGGCGTCTGCCCTGGCGGTGGTGATGCTGGCGATCCTGATTGTGCCGATCATCCTGTTTAACCGCAGCCAAGCCAAAGAGATGGAGGGCAAGATATGAAGCGCTTCAGTTTCTCGAGTTTCATGCTGGTGGCGGGGTTGCTGTTCATCTACCTGCCGATGCTGATCCTGGTGATCTACTCGTTCAACGAATCCAAGCTGGTGACGGTGTGGGGCGGTTGGTCGATCAAGTGGTACGTGGGCCTTTTGGACAACACCCAGTTGATGGGCTCGGTGGCACGCTCCCTGGAAATCGCCTGCTACACGGCGGTGGCCGCCGTGGCGCTGGGGACTTTGGCGGCGTTCGTGCTGACGCGCATCAGCCACTTCAAGGGCCGCACGCTGTTCGGCGGCCTGGTAACGGCGCCACTGGTCATGCCCGAGGTGATCACCGGTCTGTCGCTGTTGCTGCTGTTCGTGGCCATGGCGCAGATGATCGGTTGGCCCCAGGAGCGTGGCATCGTCACTATCTGGATCGCCCACACCACGTTCTGTGCGGCGTATGTGGCGGTGGTGGTGTCGGCGCGCTTGCGTGAGCTGGACCTGTCGATTGAAGAAGCGGCGATGGACCTGGGCGCGCGGCCGTGGAAGGTGTTCTTCCTGATCACCATCCCGATGATTGCGCCGTCGTTGGCGGCGGGCGGCATGATGTCGTTCGCGCTGTCGCTGGATGACCTGGTACTGGCCAGCTTCGTGTCCGGTCCAGGCTCGACCACCTTGCCGATGGAAGTATTCTCGGCCGTGCGTCTTGGGGTTAAGCCCGAGATCAACGCCGTGGCCAGCCTGATCCTGTTGGCGGTGTCGCTGGTGACCTTCCTGGTGTGGTTCTTCAGCCGCCGTGCCGAAGAGCACCGCAAGAAAGCCATTCAGCAAGCGATTGAAGAAGCGGCTGCGGATGGCTGGCAGCAGCCGGACAAGCGCCGGGCGCCTGCGCCGGTCTAACCCGCGCAGCCTGGCGGAACCGGATCAAATATGTGGGAGCGGGCTTGCTCGCGAATGCGGTGGATCAGTCAGTACATCTGGTGACTGACACTCCGCATTCGCGAGCAAGCCCGCTCCCACAGTTGGTTGTGTTTCAAGTCAACTATGCCGCCCACGGCGACTTGCGAATCACCTCGACAAAATTCATCGGCTTGAACCCCGGCTCCTGATCGACCAGCACGTCGGTCTTCACGTTGCCAAACGTGGTCTGCGGGCGATGGCGCAAGCCGTCGGCAAACGCGCAGATAATGCACTCCTTGAACCCTTCACCACGTGGATGCGCATGCACCACGGCTTCGCGCTGCACGCTGGAAAACGCGGCGTAGTCCATGCCCAGCACGTCCATCTCGACACCGGCGGTTACCAGCGCCACGGTCGGGCGCAGATGCTGCGGCACGCCCGGCGTGGTGTGCAGGGCGATGGACAGCCACACCTGTTCGATATCGTCGTCGCTCAGCCCGTAAGGCTTGAGGAACGCCGCCGCTGCGTTGGCGCCGTCCACTTCAAAGCGCTCGTTGTCGCTGCGATGGCCTTCAACCAGGCCGAGGTCATGGAACATGGCGCCGACGTACAGCAGCTCCGGGTTGTAGGCCAGTTGCTTGCGCTCACCGCTCAGCGCGCCGAACAGGAATACGCGGCGGGAGTGGTGGTAGAGCAGGTCGGATTCGACGTCGCGGATGTACTCGGTGGTGGCCTTGGCCAAGGCGCTGTCCGGGATCTGGATGCCGGCGATGGTGGTGCTCATGGTCGTTCTCCTCAACAAAGCGCCGGGGGTGGCGCCGATGAGTCCAGTCTGGGCGCGCGCCCGCGACGGGGCCATCGCGGCGAGGATGCGATGTCGGCCAATGTGGCGCGATATCGCGCCAGCGGGAATAGTCTCTTGAAGCCTAAGAGGGTCAAATGTGGGAGCGGCGGTGCGACGATTCGACTTGCTCGCGAAAGCGGTATGTCAGTTAATGCATGTGTCAACTGAACTACCGCATTCGCGAGCAAGCCCGCTCCCACAGGGGTTTTGCATTTATTCAGTTAGAAAAGGTGTTTGCAGCATGGGCAAAACCGTCGCCATCCTGATCTTCCCCGGCGTCCAGTCACTGGACGTGACCGGTCCCATGGATGTGTTCTGCGAGGCCAACCGTTTTCTGCCGCCGCAAGACCACTACCAGCTTGAAGTGCTTGGCCTGGGCCACGGCACACTGGCCGCCTCCAATGGCTTGTCGCTGCAGGCCCACCGGCATTACAGCGAAGCCCTGCAAGCCTACGACCTGCTGCTGGTTGCCGGTGGCCCGCAATTGCCCTTCGAGGATTTCGGCGCGCCGTTTGATGACTGGCTACGTGCCGCCGCCGCGCGGGCGCAGCGCTTCGGTTCGATCTGCAACGGCGCCTTCATGCTGGCGCGAGCCGGCTTGCTGGACGGCAAAACCGTCACCACCCACTGGAACGATGCCGCCGACCTGGCGCGTCTGTGTCCCTCGGCCCAGGTCGACGCCGACCGCCTCTACGTGCAGGACGGCAACCTCTACACCTCGGCCGGGGTCACGGCCGGCATCGACTTGTCGCTGTTTCTGCTGGTCCAGGACCACGGTCCGGAAGTCGCGCTGAGCGTGGCCAAACGCCTGGTGGTGTTTACCCAGCGCTCGGGCGGGCAGTCGCAGTTCAGTCCGTTCCTGACGCCCCACGCCGAAAGCACTTCGGCGGTGGCGTTGGTGCAGTTGTACGTGTTGGCGAACCTGACCGGTGATTTGACCATCGCCGACCTGGCCAAGGCGGCGAATATGAGCGCGCGCAATTTCTCCCGGGTGTTTGCCCGTGAGGCGCGCATCACCCCGGCGGAATTTGTCGAGCGGGCGCGGGTGGATGCGGCGCGGGTGATGCTCGAAAGCAGCCCTGCGCCGCTCAAGACTGTGGCCTATCAATGCGGGTTTCGCGACGCCCAGCACATGCGCAGCGTATTCAACCGCCGGCTGGGCGTGACGCCGCAGCAGTTCCGGCTTAACTTTGCGGCGCCGGTTTGAGCGTGTCGTAGGCTTCCAGCGCACGCAGCGAGTAGATGTACGCGGCGCCGGCATTCAGCGAGATCGCGGTGGCAAGCGTGGCGGCCACTTCTTCGCGGGTCGCGCCGGCCTTGATCGCCGCGTCGGCATGCACGCCGATGCAGCCGTCGCAGCGTGTGGTGATGGCCACGGCGATGGAAATCAGCTCGCGGGTCTTGGCGTCGAGCACATTGTTTTCCTCGGCAGCCTCGCCCAGCGCCATGTAGGCTTTGACCATCTTCGGGTTGCTCTTGCCCAGCGCGCCAAAGGCTTTCTTCACGGTAGGCAGCAAGTCGGACCAGTTATTGAACATTGCGGTAACTCCTGAACAGGTGGGGTGTGAAGCCAGTTTCTGCTGTTCGGCATTGGCGTTATTGTTCGATCCGCTCATCTTTTTGACCGATGCTCGCAAATGAATTCGATCGACACGCTTATTGCGCTGGCCAACCTGCGCGGCAGTCTGGATTTGCGTTGCCAGTTCCAGGGCGACTGGGCGCTGGATCACCCGCCTGAAAAATTCGGCGTGGCGCCGTACCACATCGTGCTCAGCGGAACATGCCGTGCGGAGCTCTCGGGTGGGCAGCAGGTGACGCTGGAGGAGGGCGACATCTTGCTGATGCCCGGCGGTGCCACCCATTTGTTGCGCAGCCAGGGTGCGCGTATCCGACCGATGCAGCCGCAGGTCATCGAAGGGGGCGTGCTGCCGGTGCATCGCTTGGGCGGCGCGCGGCCAGAGGTCGACATGCTGTGCGGTAGCTTTCACTACAACCGCCAGTCTTTGCTGTTCAGTGCGTTGCCGGAGTATTTGGTGGTGTCCAGCCGGCAGTGGCAGGGCGACGAGCAGTTGGCGGCGCTGATCGCGCTGCTGCGCAGCGAAGCGGACGGCGAGCAACTGGGCGCGCGCTCGTTTATCGATGCGCTGTCGTCGGCGTTGTTCACCCTGGTTCTGCGCACCTGGCTGACCCGTCAGGCGCCCGTGGCCGGCACCTTCGCCCTGCTCGCCGACAAGCGCCTGAGCAAGGCCTGGCAGGCGATGCTGGCCGAGCCCGGCCATGAATGGACCATCGACAGCCTGGCCGCTGCGGCGACGATGTCGCGGGCCACCTTCATGCGTGCGTTTGTCAAAGTGGCAGGTGTGTCGCCCTGGGTGCTGCTGACTCAGCTGCGCATGGAACTGGCGTTCAACCTGCTGCGCCAGTCGCGCTTGAGCCTGCTGGATATTGCCGCCCAGGTGGGTTACCAGTCCCAGGCGGCGTTCAGCAAGAAGTTCAAGGACACCTATGGCGAGGCGCCGGGGCGAATGCGCACACGATAGTCGCTACAACACAAAGCAAATGTGGGGGCGGGCTTGCTCGCGAATGCAGGGGGTCAGTCGATACATCTGGTGACTGATACTGCGCATTCGTGAGCAAGCCCGCTCCCACATTGAACCGCACGCCTTCAGCGCTATTGCCTGGCTGGCAACAGCTTCAACGTACCCCGGGTATTCGCCGTCACTTCCTCATCGCTGAAATGCGCCTGCTCATACCCGCCTTCGATGTAGGTTTGCGCCTGGTCGTCATAGTGCGAGTCAAACGGCACGCCGCTTTGCCCCACCGGGTTGATGGTCAGGGCGTGAGCGGGGTCGGCGAAGTCGATCAGGCGGCGCGTCGATGGGCCGTATGTCACTGGCCAGGGTGCCGGGCCGATCATGGCGGATTGGTTGTTCGGCACTTCATGGGTGCCGGGAGCGGGGAAGGGGCCGACGTTGAAGAGCTTGTCCAACGGCTTCTGCATGCCCAGCGGGTGGCCGTGGGTCAGGGTGTGCGCCTTGCCCCACTGCCACTGGGTCGGGTCGTCGCCGAACGTAGCTTTCAGATGCGCCAGGCTGTTGTCCCACGCCAGTTTGACCGTGCTGGCGCGCTTGCCGTCCCACCAGGGCGAGTCCGCTGAGGCGGCCAGGCGCGGCAGCGCCGCATCGATCACCCGCGTGGTGAGCAGGGACTTGAACATCGCGTCGCCCAGTTTCGGGTGAAAGGCCGCGTCGGTGAGGTTGAACAGGAACTGGTTGAACAGCGTGGCGCTGGTGGAGTCCAGTGGGTAGTCACCCTTCCAGCTCGCAAGCTGCTCCACCAGTTTCAACTGCGCCGGGTCTTTGACCACCTCACGCAGCACCGGCAACAGCGGCGCCAGCAAGCGTGGGCCATAAGCGGTGGTAGTGCCCAGTTGCAGGGCCTGGCTGTTATTGACGTCCCACTTCACGCTTTTGTCGCTCAACTGCGTGTTCAACTGCTGGCCACGGTCGGCCAGGTTGTAATAGCCCGGGATTTCCATGCCAGTGGGCGACACCGGCTGGGCATTTGCCGACACCACATAACCACGCGCCGGGTTTTCTTCCTGGGGGTTGGCGCTGAACGGGTAGAAGCCCAGTTTGTCGGCCTGGGCGGTGCTGCCGTCGAGGATAAAGCCGGGGTTGACCCCCGTCGGGCGGATCGGCAACTGCGCCGCCGCCCACCAGCCGATATCCCCCTTTGCGTTCGCCCACACGATATTCAGCCCCGGCGCCGACACCATCGCCGCTGCCGCGCGTGCCTTGGCCAGCGTGTCGGCGCGGTTAAGTTGGTAAAAGCCTTCGAGGATCGGGTTTTCGGTGTCGAGGAATGCCCACCACATCGCGATCGGTGTGTTGCCGGCGCTCTCGCCGAGTACGTCATTGATGATCGGGCCGTGGGGCGAGCGACGCAGGGTGAGTATCACCGGGTCTTGGCCTTTGACCGCAATCTGCTGCTCGCTGCTGGTCATGTCGACCCATTGGCCGTGATACCAGACCTGGTTGGGGTTGTCCGGGTTGACCTTTTCGGCGATCAAGTCGAGGTCATCGTTCTGGAACATGGTCAGGCTCCAGCCGAAATCCAGGTTGTGGCCCAGGAACGCCACCGGCACCAGCGCGTTGTGATAACCGTAGAGCTCAAAGCCCGGCGCCGAGAGCTGCGCTTCGTACCATACCGACGGCACCGAGAAGCGGATATGCGGGTCGCCCGCCAGTAACGGCTTGCCACTTTGGGTGCGGCTGCCGCTGATGGCCCAGGCGTTGCTGCCTTCGAACTGCGGCAAACCGTTGTCGGCCAAGGCCTGATCGCTCAGAGAGGCGATGGCACCGAGGGTGTTCCAGTCGCTGGCGGCCAGGTTCAGCGCGCCTTTGGGTTGCCAGTCCAGGTCAAAGACTTTCAGGTAATCGCTGCCCAACTGGTCGCGGACGTACGTCAGCAGCGGCTCGGTACGAAACGCGGCGGCAAAACTGTAGGCCATGTACCCGGCGACGCTGATGGTGTCCTCGGCGGTAAACGGCCGCTTGGGGATGCCCAGTACGTCGAATTCCATGGGGCTGGCGTGGCTGTCCTGATATTGGTTGATGCCGTCCAGATAGGCTTGCAAGGCCTTCCACGCCTTGGAGTCGTGGTCAATGTGTTCCACGTAACTCAAGGCCCGTTCACGGATGCGCAGGCTGCGGAACAGTTTGTCGGTCTCCAGCACTTTTGGCCCCAGCACCTCGGCCAGTTCGCCTCGGGCCAGGCGCCGCATGATCTCCATCTGGAACAGCCGGTCCTGAGCGTGCACGTAGCCTAAGGCGCGATACAGGTCGGTCTCGTTCTCGGCGCGGATGTGCGGCACGCCACGGTCGTCGTAACGCACCGTGACCGTGCCTTGCAGGTTGGCCAGTGTTTCGGTGCCCTGGCGAGTGGGCTGCTTGCTGTAGACATACCAGCCGGCGCCGGCCATGAGGGCGGCAATCAGGATGGCGAGTACGGTCAGGCTGCGTTTCATGGACGGTCCTTGGTCATTCACCTTTCAGATCAGCGGAGTCTAATAGGTTTGGCGCGGGCTGCGGGAAATGCTGATGTGCCCTGCCGACAGCCGAGGTTCAAGTGGAGAACACCCCGAAGAGGCTATTATTCCACCTGTCATCTTTGAGCTTTTTGTCATGACTTGCGCCACGCAACCACTGCCAGACTCCAGCCGCCCCGAGGCTACGTACGCGTGCTGCCTGGAAGGGCAATCGCTGATCCGGCGCTTTTTGCAGCACCCGCCAGTGGGTTTCGACGTGCACCTGTCCGAACAGGGCCTGCCGTACTTCTTCACGCCTTTTGACTTGCTGACCACCGCCGACGATGAGTTCGTGAACCGTGTGCGGGGTTGGCCGGGGTATCGTTTCTGGCATTCGTGGCTGCGTATCGACAGCTGTTTTGTCGGCACCACGGTCAGCGAATACTCGCCGTTCCCCCAAGGCGTGTCGCCGCAGGACCTTGCGCAGTGGCTGCAACATGAGTGTGCGCCGCAGCGCAAACTCACCGTGATCAAAGACGTACCCTGCGACTCGCCGCTGCTCAGCGAGGCGGACAACCGCTACGCGCACGACTTGATCGATGACTGCACCCGGCGCGGCTTCATCAGCCTGGAAGGCCAGGCGCTGGCGTATGTACCGATCAACTTCACCACTATCGACGAGTACCTGGCGCGCTTGTCTCACAGCCGTCGGCGCAATATCCGACGCAAATTGCGCAGTCGCGAGGCATTGCGTGTGGAAGTCCTGGACACCGGCGATGCGCGCTTCAACGATGTTGCCTGGCTGGCGCACTTATACGCGCTGTACAGGGCGGTCTACGACCAAAGCGAGATCCATTTTGACCTGCTCACGCCGGAGTTTTTCAGCAGCCTATTGAAGGACGCCGCCAGCAACGGGCGAGTGTTCTGCTACTGGCACTGCGACGAATTGATCGGCTACAACCTCTGCTACGTGGAGGGCGACAAGCTGCTCGACAAGTACATCGGCCTCAACTACCCGCAGGCGCTGGAGTTCAACCTGTACTTCGTCAGTTGGTTTGTAAACCTGGAGTACGCAGTCGCCAACGGCCTGAAGTTTTACGTGGCCGGCTGGACCGACCCGCAGGTCAAGGGCAGCCTCGGCGCCGACTTCACCTTCACCCGCCATCTGGTCTGGGTGCGCAATCCGCTGTTGCGCAAGCTGGGCAATCGATTCCGCCATCACTTTGAAAGCGATGCCCAGTGGCAACAGGAGCAGGCCTCATGAGCCAGGATCGACCACCGCTGATTCTGGATTTCGATGGCGCCGTCAGTGACATACCCGGCGCGATCACCTTGCCGTTGCAGGCCTGGCAAGAAAAAATCCGCTTTGGCTGCCGGTGGGCGCAGTTCAAAGAGCTGGAGACCGCTCTGCAGGCGCAAATGCCCGGCGACTACGGCTGTGTGTTTACCGGCAGTGGCGACTATCACCACCTCAGCCAGTTGCTGTTGAACCGACTGCCCACGCAGCAGAAGTTTCAACTGATCATCTGCGACAACCATCCGGACAACATGCGCTACCCGTTTGGCATTCACTGCGGTTCGTGGGTCTATTGGGCCAGCCGTTTGCCGCAAATCGAGCATGTGCATGTGCTGGGCATCGGCTCGCAGGACATCGGCCTGGGCCACGCCTGGGAGAATCACTGGTCGCCGCTGCTCAAGCGCAAATTGACCTACTGGAATATCAACGTCGACACGCGCTGGATGAATTGGGTGGGCGCCGGCCGCAGCAATCGCGCGTTCAGCCACCCGGATGAGTTGATGCGCGCGTTCCTGGCGCAGTTTGACCGTTCGCTGCCGGTGTACCTGTCGATCGACAAAGACGTACTCAGCCCCGAGGTGGTGAACACCAACTGGGACCAGGGTGAATTCCTCGAGCAGCATTTGAATGACCTGATCAGCGCCTGCCAGGGCCAGATCATCGGCGCGGACGTCACCGGCGATGTGTCGGCCTACCACTATGAAAGCAAGTTCAAGCGCTGGTTGAGTGCCTCCGATGGCCAGGAAGAACTGCCCGAAGCGCAAGTGCAGATCTGGCAACAGCAGCAGAACGAGCTGAACAGCCGTTTGGTGGCGCGTATCAATCAGGGCTGGCGACGATAGCTTTTAGCTGGGCCAATACGTGCTCGAAGAGAGCGTCCGTCAGCCAGTGGCTGTTGCTGATCGACAGCGTGCGAGTGGCGAAGGCTTGAGCCTGGGTCATGTCGCTGCCAGGCTGTAACAGCGGGGCCACGGCCGGGTAGTCCGGCAAGGTGTGAATAAAGAGGCGGGTCACACCCAGCCCTGAGGTCCACAGCTGCGTCATCGCCGCATCACGCATGTGTGCCGACGGCATCATCACCATCAGAAACGGCCAGGTGCCTTGCTGCCCCGGCCGGTCCATCACGACTGAGACACCGGGCAAGGCATTCAAGCGTGCGGCGCGGTGCAGTGCCCGGTTGCGGCCTTGTTGCAGGTGATCGGGCAAACGAGCCAGCGCGGCGGCGCCGACCTTCTGGCGATAGGCGCCCAGGCGGTGTAGCGGGATGTCATCGACCGAAAAGTCGTCGCCCACGGCGGCCACTTCATCGCCTTGCGCCAGCGCCGCGCGCAACCCTTTGCCGTACACGTAGTACAAACCGCGCGGCTGATAGGCCAGGGCGTAACCCCACAGTTCGGCGGTGCGTTGCAGCTCCCAGCGCAGGCTGAACGGCAGGTCCTGCCGGCATTGCCGGTGCAGCGCCTGATGCAGCACCGGGTCGCGGCTGAGCAGCACGCCGCCTTCGGCCGTGGTCAGGCCTTTACCCAGCGCCATGCTGAAAAAGCCCACGTCGCCTTTGAGCCCGACGCTGTGGCCATCGTCGAGTGCGCCCATCGCTTGCGCGGCGTCTTCGATGACCGCCGCACCGACTGAGTCAGCAATACGTTTGGCGGTGTCGACATCTGCCACGCGCCCCGCCAAGTGGGTGACCACCACGGCCAGTGTGCTTTCATCGCACAGCTGCTGGAGTCGTTGTTCGTCCAGGTCAATGCCGCCCGGTTGCAAATCACAGGGCACCACCCGCAACGGCGGGCAGTAATGCGCAGCCAGTGCCACCAACGGGCAGGTGTAGGCCGGCACGATGAGCCGGGTGCGGCCGGGCATGCGCTGCTGCAAGGTGCGCAGCGCGATGATCAACGCCGCCGTGCCGGAGCAGGGCAGCGCCGGCTTTGGAATCGAGAATTGGCGAGCCAGCGAATCGGCCAGGTCTGCTGAGCAACCGAGCAAATCCCGCCAGCGCAAAGGGAGCCCTGCGGTCGGCGGAATTTCCCATCGGCGTGTCATGACACCGGGGCCTGTGCCGGCTCGACCTCGACCGGTTTGCTCTCTTTGTCTTCGCTGCGCGCCAGGCACAGAATGCCCGCAATAATCAGCGCACCGCCGATGATTTTAGGCAGGGTCAAGGTGTCATCGAACAGCCAGACGGAGATCAGCGTCACACTGATCAGCTCCAGGTGCGAGGCCGCAAACGCCGGGCCCACCGGTGCGTATTTGAGCAGCGTCATCCAGGTGAAGAACGCGCCGATATAGCCCACAAAGGCGCCGTAGATCCACGGCGCGCCAAATACGCGAACCAGCCAGGCGGCGTCCATGGTCAGCGGCTCGGCATGCACCGAGGCGAACTTGAAGCTGACCTGCGCCAAGGTGTCGAAAATGATCAGCGCGAGAAAACCCAGGATGTAAAAGCGTTTCATCATTCAAACCCTACGACTGTCACACCACAGGCGATCAGCATGATGCCGATCAGGCGCCATTTGCTCAGGCTCTCTTTGAACAGGAACCGCCCGGCAATCATGATCACGACAATATTGATCGAACCCAGCATCACGCCCACCGACAGCGGCACCAGGGTCAGGAACGCCAGCCACAACACGAATTCGAAGACGTAGCAGATCACCCCCAGCCAGATCCACGGCCGCTTGAGCATGTGCTTCCAGTGGGCCATGCCATCATGCTCGGCGCTGGCCGAAGCGGCGGCTTTAAAGGCCAACTGGCCGGACGTGTCAACGATAACGTTGAGCATCCAGAGGATGATGGTTAACTGGCTCATGTATTCCTACGCTTACAATCTCACTGAAAATGTACGATACAGCAGCGCAATGATCGGGTGATTGGAGTTTGTCGCTTGAACAGGCTGTGTTCAGTTTGGGGTAGGGCTACGCGTTGCATGACGTTAGCCGCGACTGACCATGAGGTTTGGGCCCAGTACGGCGTCTTAGGGATTCTGGAGGATGTAGGCGGGCGCGGTAGAGTACAAGTCCCAAGACTGGGACTTGTGCTCTTGCGCAGTGATAACTGGTAACCCAAGGGGCCGAGTTGTTTTCTTCAGTGTTAATGGGCGTTATTGAAGATTGAATTCCGCCAGAGTGTTTTTTATTTTTTCGCGAAGTTGCAGCTCATCCAGTTCGTACTCATCGCGGTCACTCTCTGGGTTGTAGCAATCAGCCAATGAAAAAATGGTGGATGATGCCTCGTCGACTTTCTCTCCGTCAGTCGTTAGTAGACCCGCATCTCGCTCTCCTTTCCACATCGTCATGTATGAGGCGGCGAAGGTATCTGCATCTATTGCCGAGTTGACGAAATGCCTGGCGAATTCAATTAAGCTTTTGCTCATCTCAAATTTCCTTTCTCAACATAATTTATAAATTGTTGGGTGCCTGGCTCAATTTTCCATCCAGACAAAAAATTGCCATTTTTATCAAGTATTACGACATTATTAGTTTTAGGGTTGAAATATACCGATGAGCCATCTGCTAGTAGATAAGTTCCTTTTGGGACGGTTTCCTGGTCCTCCAGATGCCTATTAATGGCGTCCCTGAATTTGGTCAAGGTAGCACTGTTCTTCCTAGTATCATCAATGCCAAAGTCAGAAGCGTGTTTTAGATACTTTTTGTCCAGCTGTTTTCGGGTGAAACGGCCTGCGTCGAGCGATTCACTGAATACGAGATATACAGGCGCAATACCCGACCCCGCAGGAAACACATAAATTGCATCTCGTATATCCAGCGGGTCAACCGCTGGCAGCACTTCGGTCGTCGCCGTGATCGGTGTCAACGTAACACCTGAATAGACAGGCACATCCATTGGTTGGGCGGGGGATGTGGTCGAGCTGTTGCCGGGTGCCGCAATGGGAAACACCAGTGTTCGAGGTGGTGTGTCGGCTGAGGTGAAGGTGTAGGCGTTGAGCGAAGGGTCCAGTGTCAGCGCCCTTACGGGCACCTTTGCTGCAGCTCTATCGCCGACAGGGGTTGCGATCAGGGAGTACTGGGTGCGGTCTCCGTAAATACGATACGGCATATCCACAGTCCCGCCAGCGGCGGCGATTTCCGGTAGGTTGCCCGGCAGTTGCGGTGCCAATCCTGCGGCAGGAATGCTCATTGCCGTTGGGTAAAGGTCGCTGTTACCCAGTGCCGGTGAATACAGCAGTAAGCCAATGCCCACTCCTGTTGCCCGGTCCAGTACGGTTGCGGCAAGCCCTCTCAGGGCCTGGATCGCCGCTTGAATGGCTGTATCCAGCGTTAGCGAAGAGCCAGCCGTGATAGCAATTGAGCCTGCTGTGGTACTGAGTTGCGCACCTACCGGCAGCGCGGAAACCCTGAACGTGTTTGCCGCCCGGCGGGTCTGTGCCTGCGCTAAAAGTTGAGCTTGCTCGGCAGCTTCAGCAGCCTTGGCCTGTTCGACTTGAGCCGTCAGCCATGCGATCTGTTGTGTCAGGTACGTGATTTCATCATTCAGGAGTTTGGCAGCATAGGCGGCGTGTAAGGAGTTTTGCCAATTTTGGAAGTTTTTGTCTGGGTTGGCAAAAATCATGCTGTCGGAGATAGCTATTCTCATGAAGTCGCTGACGCGCCGGCTAAAGAAGTTGGAGCGGTAATAGCTGTTTGCAGTGGCTATCTGCGTTGTTATCGCTGCTGATTTTTCAGCAAGCAGTGTTTCTCTGATTGATCGTTCCTGATTTAACGCCTCGATAGCCGTTAAGGCAGAAGTCACCATCTTTTCCCTTAGGGCAGAAAGACTGTCATCTATGGATGTGGCCAGAGCCCCCAGGCTGGTTGAATAGAGTGTTTCTTGATTTCTTACTGCGGCCGCGACGAGCGGTGGAAACTTTTCCAGAATTTAGTTACGGGTTGCGGAACCGATTCTTCGTGCTTCTCGGCTGCCTGAGAAATCGTCATATCCACCTCCGTTATTTGGGCCAAATGTTTGCTCTCTATAAGCAGTTATCCTTGTTTCTCCAAGGAAAACAGTATCTCCGGGTCTATATGGCATTGATGCGTTCCCTCATTTGACGTGCCAGCACGAGCCATTCCATGCTCGTGTATATAAAGTTAGTTGTTCGCTCTTTAAGAGGTGAGCATCTGCACTCTAGTGCAGCCAAGTTGTGAATGCGTCGAGTAATTGTGTGGAGGCGTTTCTATTAACTTTCGTGCTTAGGCAGAGGCGGGGGAAGGGTTAGTGGATGAATGACCGGTTGCGTAAAGTCTTAGGGGGCAGAGGGCGCCGAACGCCACTCGCAATAGCAGCCCACGGCCAACGTATGGGTGGCATCGACCTCGCGCCCGGCCTCGAGGGCTTGCAGGATCGGTTCGATGAAGCTGTTGCTGGAATTGCACGTGAGCCCCTCGCTGTAGGGCCCGAAATACGCAAGTTTGCCGCTTCGATCCCAGATTCCGACGGCAGGCGTGGCCGGTATCTGCTCGGCACCGGACAGGGCGTGGAGGGTTTTCATTTTGCGCAGGTTGTCGGGCAGTTGGCCGTGGCTGCCGGCCTTTTGCAGGGCGTAGAACTCTACGCCTTGGGGCGCGTAGTGCTCGATCAACCCGCCCAGGTGTTGCTGGTTGCCGACATTGCACGGGCAGGCCGGGTCCCAGAAGTGCACCAGGCGGATCGGGCCGGGGCCTGAGAGTTCGGCGGGCAGGCGCAACGCGTCGCCGGAGAAGACCGCCGTGTGTTCGCTGAATGCACGCAGGTAGCGGCCCTGGAACCAGTCATACGCCGCCCACAGCACGCCGGCGCAGATGACCAGGATCAGGCTGGCGAACAGGGCGGAACGGTAGGGCTGTCGCATTCAGATCAATCCTCGAAGGTCGCGTAGCTTGCCATGCTTGTCCTGACAGATGAATATCACCGCTCGATATTCATCTTCACCGTCAGTCTGGAACCCTTTATGCCTGTGAGCTTTGACCCCGATCATCTGCGCGAAAGCTTGCGGCCACTTGTGGATGCGCAACCGCTCAGCGCCGAGGCGCGGGTCTACCAGCGTTTCTACGGGCTGGACCTGGCCGCGCGCAAGGTACCGGCGGCGAGCCGCCTGGGGCGTTTCGATGTGGATGGCTTCCAAGTGGTGGCGCAGGTGTGGTGGCCACCCCAGCCCGTGGCGACGATGTTCATGTTCCACGGCTTCTACGACCATATGGGACTGTACCGCCATGTGGTGGACTGGGCGCTGGACCAGGGCTGTGTGGTGATTGCCTGCGATCTGCCCGGCCATGGCCTGTCCAGCGGCGCGCGCGCCAGCATCGATGATTTTGCCGTGTATCAGAACGTGGTGCAGGCGCTGTTTGCCCAGGCCACGGCGCTGCAGCTGCCGCAGCCCTGGCATCTGTTCGGGCAAAGCACCGGCGGCGCAGTGGTGGTGGACCATGTGCTCCATCACGGCGCCGACAGCCCGGCGCAGGGCAAGACCTTCCTGCTGTCACCCTTGGTGCGTCCGCGTGCGTGGGGTTGGTCGCAAGTCAGCTATTACTTGCTGCGGCCCTTCGTCAAAGGCATCGCGCGGCGGTTCAGCGAGAACACCCACGACCCTGCGTTCAAACCGTTCCTGGAAGCTGACCCGCTGCAGCCGCGCCACTTGCCGACCGCCTGGGTGGGCGCACTGGCACGCTGGATCAAGCGCATCGAAGCCGCACCGCGCAGTTCGCGGCGGCCGGTGATTGTGCAGGGTGAGGAAGACATGACGGTGGACTGGCAGCACAACCTGCAAGTGCTGCGGGGCAAGTTTGATCAGCCTGAAGTGTTGATGATCCCGCGTGGCAGGCATCATTTGGCGAATGAGATTGCGGAGATTCGTGAGGAATACTTCCGTTATTTGACGGACCACCTGAAGTAACACCATCCAAATGTGGGAGCGGGCTTGCTCGCGAATGCGGAGTGTCAGTCAACTAATTTGCTAACTGACACACTGCATTCGCGAGCCAGCCCGCTCCCACATTGGTTACTGCGACAGGCTGGAAGTGCTCTGGCCGACGGCAAGTCCTGCGCGAATGGCTGCCAGCGCCGCCTTGTAATACGCCCGACCCTCCGGCGACTCCGCGAACGTGGCGAATTCCTCCAGCTCCGGATCAGACAAATCTCGATAGACATACAGCAGCGTGTTGTTCAGGTCGTTGCCGATCTGCTGCATCAGCCGCTCACGCTGACCATTCAACATGCCTTGAGCCTGACCGCCGCCCAACAGGCCCGGAATCATCTGGCTCAAGCTGTCGGCGGCCACACCTGCAATCGCCAGGCTGACTTCCGCACCGGCTTCACGGGCAGGCAGGGCCTGGGCCAGGTGGCCGATGATCAGGCTGCGAGTGGCATCGGCCTCGATGTGCGGCAGGCCTTGGGCGTTTTTCGCCAACTGGTCGCGGCGCGTGGCCAGCAACTCGGCGGCGACAATCTTGCGGCCCAATGGTGATTGGAAAAACGCCAGGGCGGGCTTCGGGTCCGCCAGGTTTTTGCGCAATTGCGCCTCGGCACGCTGGTCCACGGCCTGGGCGGCAAAGCGTTTATTGCTGTTGTCCACCAGTGCCTGGTACACCGCCGGCGGCAGGCTGTTGCGGTAGCGTTGCTGAGCGGCACTCAGAGCGTCATTGAAATGCGCACGCTGTTCAGCCCAGCCGGCGACCTTGTACAACTGGTCATGGCCGTCTGCCCAAGCGGGCAAAACGCAGAACATCAGCACGGAAAAAAACAAACGACGCATATGGACTCCTGTCAGTCGGCCACTATTGTCCGTGTCGGGCGTAGGATTTGTCGAGAAATCCTATCGGTCACCTGACTAAAGTGTATTCAGACGCTCGGCGGCTCTGTCGGATTCACAGGCGTATGGATACTATGCGCGCCATGCAAATACCCCTCGATCATCCCCTGCTGCAACGCATTGTCGACGACCTGGCCGAAAAAGGCTGGTCGCAGCAGAACGGCTTCCTGCCCCAGGCTCTGACCCTGGAACTGGCGGCTGAGTGCCGTAAACGTGCGGCTGAGGGGGAATTGGCACCCGCAGCTGTAGGACGCGGGCCGGCTCAGGAGATTCGCGAGGGCATTCGCGGTGATCATATTCAGTGGTTGGAAGAGGGTGATGCAGCGGTCTGCGAGACCTACATGGGCGTAATGGACAGCCTGCGGTCGGCCATGAACCGCGGGCTGTTCCTGGGCCTGGAAGATTTCGAAAGCCACTTTGCGATGTACCCGCCGGGTGCGTTTTACCTCAAGCATCTGGACCGTTTTCGCGACGATGACCGGCGCATGGTCTCGGCGGTGGTCTACTTGAACGACGCCTGGCTGCCCGAGCATGGCGGCCAGTTGCGCATGTACCTCAAGGGCGGCGTCGAATACGACGTGGTGCCCTCCGGCGGTAGCCTGGTGGTGTTCCTGTCCGGGGAGGTGCCCCACGAAGTCCTGCCCGCCACGCGCGAACGCCTGTCCCTGACCGGCTGGTTTCGCCGGCGGGGTAACGAGCCGTTTTAAACATGGAAAAGATTCTGATCAGTCGCTGCCTGCTCGGGCACAAAGTGCGCTACGACGGCGGCGCCAGCGGCCCGTTCGATCAATTGGCGGCGTGGCAGGCTGAAGGCCGTGTGGTTGCGATCTGCCCGGAAGTGTCTGGCGGTTTGCCGACGCCCCGGCCCTCTGCCGAGATCCCGGGCGGGCAGGGCATCGATGTGTGGGAGGGCCGTGCCCAGGTGCTGACCGCTGAAGGTGAAGACTTCAGCGCCGCCTTTCTCGATGGCGCCCGCCAAGCCCTGGCGCTGGTGCAACGCCACACTATCCGTGTCGCCGTTCTCAAGGCCAATAGCCCGTCCTGCGGCAACGTGCTGACCTATGACGGCACGTTCACTGGCGTAAAGGTCAGCGGCGAAGGCGTGACGGCGGCGTTGCTCAAGCGCCACGGGGTGTTGGTGTTCAGCGAGCTGGAGTTGCCTGAGGCAGCTGCGGCCTTGGCCCAACTCGCAACCCTCACCTGAATCAACATGTGGGAGCGGGCTTGCTCGCGAAGGCGGTATGTCGGTCACCGTTTCGGGTACTGACACTCCGTCTTCGCGGCCAAGCCCGCTCCCACTATTGATCTAGGGTGTCTTGAAGACCGGTGTGTCGCCTTCAAACCACTTCTGCGTCATCGCCTTCAAGCGACCATCCGCCTTCACCTGCTGCAGCGCCTTGTCCAGGCTATTTTTGAACGCCGGGTTGCCCTTTTGGAATGGAATGGCCAGCTCAGGTGTTTCCTTGTAGGGATCGCTGAAATCGAAACGATCCTGCAGCTCGGCAGTCATAGCGATATGGTTGATGGCTACGTCGTACTTGCCGGTTTCAACGCCTGGCAGCATGTCGGCGTCATCGGTGGTGATGAATGAGGGGCGTACATCCATTTCCTTCGCCAGCTGCTCGCCCAGTTCCACTTCAAAGCCGGTGAGCTTGTCGCCGTCCTTGAAGTTGAACGGCGGCGTGTTGGCCTCCAGGGCGATGCGCAGTTCGCCACGATCAAACACATCATCAATCAATTCGGCGTGAGCCAATGGGCTCAGAAGGGGCAGCAAAAGTACAAGGCCAGGCGAAAAGCGCATGGTCGCTCCTGATGAATTCGTCTACGCGAGGGGCCGTTCAGCATCGCTTTGCTATGGTGTTGAGTGCCTTGGACAGCAATTTGTCGCGAAGTTGTCATAACCCTACAGATTTCATAGAAAAACTGGAGAAGCGAATGAAAGCCTTTTTGTCCCGTGCCACCCTGGCCAGCGTTCTGCTGGGTGCTTCGATGTTGGCTACCGCTGCTGACGGTATCCCACGCAGCGCGCCGCCTGAAGGCGCCAAAGTCTTTATCGTGTCGCCAAAAGACGGCGCCACTGTCGATAAAACCTTCACCGTTAAATTCGGCATGGAAGGCCTGAAACTGGCCCCGGCCACCAGCCAGGACCCAGGCACCGGCCACCACCACCTGCTGATTGACCAGAAAGAGCTGCCTGACGCCAGCGTGCCGATCCCGGCCACCGACACCGTGATTCACTACGGCAAGGCCCAGACCGAAACCGAGCTGACCCTCACCCCTGGCAAGCACACCTTGCAGCTGGTAGCCGGCGACAAACTGCACATGCAGTTCAACCCGACTGTAGCCTCGAAAGTCATCACGGTTAACGTCAAGTAAGATTTGTTCAGATGTGAAAAAGGGAGCCCCGCGGGGCTCCCTTTTTTATGCTGCGTCGAAACCTTAGAACAACACGCGGCTACGAATCGTGCCGTTGATGTGCTGCAGCTTCTCTTGCGCCAGGTCCGAGTACTCGGCGTCGACGTCGATGACCACGTAGCCGACCTTCTCGTTGGTCTGCAGGAACTGACCGGAAATGTTGATGCCGTTTTCCGCGAAGACCTTGTTGATCTCCATCATCACGCCAGGGATGTTCTGGTGGATGTGCAGCAGACGGTGCTTGCCAGGGTGAGCGGGCAGCGCCACTTCCGGGAAGTTGACCGAGGACACCGAGGTGCCGTTGTCGCTGTACTTGACCAGCTTCTCCGACACTTCCAGGCCGATGTTGGCTTGGGCTTCAGCGGTGGAACCGCCGATGTGCGGGGTCAGGATCACGTTGTCCAGGCCACGCAGCGGGCTTTCGAAGATGTCATCGTTGGAGCGTGGCTCCACCGGGAACACGTCGATCGCGGCGCCGATCAGGTGCTTGTCCTTGATCGCGTCAGCCAGGGCGTCCAGCTCAACCACGGTGCCGCGTGCAGCGTTGATCAGGATGCCGCCTTTCTTGATGGCGCGGATTTCCTTCTCGCCGATCATCCACTGGGTCTCAGCGGTTTCCGGTACGTGCAGGGTGACGATGTCGGACATGCCCAGCAGCTCGGTCAGGCTCGACACCTGAGTGGCGTTGCCCAATGGCAGCTTGGTCAGGGTGTCGTAGAAGAACACCTGCATGCCCAGGCCTTCGGCCAGAACCGACAGTTGCGTGCCGATCGAGCCGTAACCGACGATACCCAGCTTCTTGCCGCGGATTTCGAAAGAGTTGGCCGCGCTTTTGATCCAGCCGCCACGGTGGCAGGAAGCGTTCTTCTCAGGGATGCCGCGCAGCAACAGGATGGCCTCGGCCAATACCAGCTCCGCAACGGAACGGGTGTTGGAGTACGGTGCGTTGAACACCGCGATGCCGCGCTCGCGCGCTGCGTTGAGGTCGACCTGGTTGGTGCCGATGCAGAAACAGCCGACAGCCACGAGTTTCTTGGCGTGGTCGAAGATCTCTTCGGTCAGCTGAGTGCGGGAGCGAATGCCGATAAAGTGCGCGTCGGCGATCTTTTCCTTTAACTGGGCTTCCGGCAGAGAACTGGTGATGTACTCAATGCTGGAGTACCCAGCGGCCTTCAGTACGTCGACAGCCGATGGGTGGACGCCTTCCAGAAGAAGGAACTTGATCTTGCTCTTATCGAGAGAAGTCTTGCTCATCTGCGTAAACCTGTATCCCGGAGAAAAATGGCAGGGAATCGAGCAGTTAGTGCCTTGAATCAGTGCACAAGAGCTGACCCGGACGGCAGGAAAGCCGTCACCGCAGAAACGCCCTTGGGCTCTGTCCTGCGGGGGCGGTATGCTAGCATACGTGCCCCGCTAAACACCCATTCCTGCGACGTGAAGCGTTCTCAGGATGACCATGAATTGTTCGAGAGTTCTGTCGATGACCCATCCTGCCCTGATTGATGAGCTGAAGACCCTGGTTGAGCCTGGCAAAGTGCTGACCGATGCAGACTCCCTGGAGGCTTACGGCAAGGATTGGACCAAGCACTTCGCACCCGCGCCTTGCGCCATTGTGTTTCCCAAGACCACCGAGCAGGTGCAAGCCATCGTGCGTTGGGCCAACGAGCACAAGGTTGCGCTGGTGCCTTCCGGCGGCCGCACAGGCCTGTCGGCTGCGGCGGTGGCGGCGAATGGCGAAGTGGTGGTGTCGTTTGACTACATGAACCAGATTCTCGAGGTGAACCTCACCGACCGCACCGCCGTGTGCCAGCCGGGCGTGGTCACCAAGCAATTGCAGAACGTCGCTGAAGAAAAGGGCCTTTATTACCCGGTGGATTTCGCGTCGTCCGGTTCGAGCCAGATTGGCGGCAATATCGGCACCAATGCCGGCGGGATCAAGGTCATTCGGTACGGCATGACCCGTAACTGGGTGGCCGGCATGAAAGTGGTCACCGGTAAAGGTGATGTGCTGGAACTGAACCGCGACCTGATCAAGAACGCCACCGGCTACGACATGCGCCAGCTGTTTATCGGCGCTGAAGGCACTTTGGGCTTTGTCGTCGAAGCCACCATGCGTCTGGACCGTGCGCCGAAAAACCTCACCGCCATGGTGCTTGGTACCACGGATTTCGACTCGATCATGCCGGTGCTGCACGCGTTCCAGAGCAAGCTGGACCTGACCGCCTTCGAATTCTTCTCCGACAAAGCCTTGGCCAAGGTCATGGGCCGTGGCGACGTGCCGGCACCGTTCGACACCGAGTGCCCGTTCTACGCGCTGCTGGAATTCGAAGCCACCACCGAAGAGGTGGCCAACCACGCCCTGGAAACCTTTGAGCATTGCGTCGAGCAGGGCTGGGTGCTGGACGGCGTGATGAGCCAGAGCGAAACCCAACTGCACAACCTGTGGAAGCTGCGCGAGTACATCTCCGAGACCATTTCCCACTGGACGCCCTACAAGAACGACATCTCGGTGACTGTCTCCAAGGTGCCGGCGTTCTTGAAGGAAATCGACGCGATCGTCGGCGAACACTATCCGGACTTCGAAATCGTCTGGTTCGGCCACATTGGCGACGGCAACCTGCACCTGAACATCCTCAAGCCGGAAAACCTGAGCAAGGACGAGTTTTTCGCCAAGTGCGCGACCGTCAACAAGTGGGTGTTCGAAACCGTCGAGAAGTACAACGGCTCGATCTCCGCCGAACACGGCGTGGGCATGACCAAGCGCGATTACCTGACGTACAGCCGCTCGCCGGTTGAAATCGAATACATGAAGGCAGTCAAAGCGGTGTTCGACCCTAACGGGATCATGAACCCTGGCAAGATTTTCGCTGTTTAATCGCCCCTGTAGGAGTCGTTTCATGAGCTACCAGCACAAGTACGTCGACGGCACCAACATCCACTTTCCCCTGGGTAAAGTGGTGTGCATCGGGCGTAACTACGCCGAACATGCCAAGGAACTGGACAACCCGGTGCCCACCGAACCGTTGCTGTTCATCAAGCCGGGCAGCTGCGTGGTCGCGCTGGAAGGCGGCTTCGCCATCCCTACCGAACGCGGTTCGGTGCACTACGAGGCGGAAATCGCGGTGTTGATCGGCAAGCCCCTGTCGAACAAACCCAGCCGTGAAGAAGTGCTGGACGCCATCTCCGGCTTCGCGCCGGCCCTGGATTTGACCCTGCGCGACAAACAGGCCGAGCTCAAAGCCAAAGGCCTGCCGTGGGAAATCGCCAAGTCGTTCGATGGCGCGGCAGTGATTGCACCGTTCGTGGTCGGCAGCACCTTTGCGGACGTGACCGATATCGGTATTCGCCTGACCATCAACGGCGAAGTGCGCCAGGACGGCAACAGCTCGCAGATGCTCAACCCGATTATCCCGATGATCCAGCACATGGCTGGCTGCTTCTCGCTGCAGGCCGGTGACGTGATTCTCACGGGCACCCCGGCGGGCGTAGGTCCGTTGAACGTGGGTGACGAGCTGGTGCTGGAGTTGACGGGTGTGAGCCGTTTCGAAAGCAGCGTTCGCTGACTCCTGGCCAAGCGCAGTAAAAAATGTGGCAGCGGGCTTGCTCGCGAACGCGGTGTACCAGTCAATACATTCGGTGACTGACACTGCTAATTCGCGAGCAAGCCCGCTCCCACATTGGATCTTCATACATTCTGAATCCCTGCTTTTGCATTTTTTTCACACGCCATCCGGATAATCCACACCCTCCTGCGCGCGGGCCCGCTGATCCTGTGCTATCACCTAACGCTGACTTTCCGGAAAAGCGCTCAATGGCCGTGACTTTGCCCTCCGCTGCACCCAAGCCCCGTTCACGCTTTGCCCTGCGCTGGTATTCCTGGCTGTTCCTCGCCGGGGCGATTGTGTATGGCGTTGCCTGGCTCATGCATTGGGATGATCGTGGCGTACTGTGGGTGGCGGAACGCTTTGAGACGCCGGCTGAGCAGCAAGCCAGCGTCTGGCTGCCGGACTACCATGCGGTCATTGACGGCAAGTTGCTGCCCGGCATGGAGAAGGATGAGGCTTCGGATCTTTCCTACAATCCGCAGACCAAAACCCTGTTTTCCGTGATGGGCAAAAACCCGTTCCTGGTTGAGTTGAGCCTGCAAGGCGATGTGCTGCGCAAGATGCCACTCAACGGCTGGAACAACCCGGAAGGCCTGACGATGATGGAGAACGGCCTGATGGCCATTGTCGATGAGCGCATGCACACGCTCACCGTGGTGAAAGTCGATGCCGGCACCCAGCAACTGAATATCGCTGACTTCAAGAGCTACGACCTGGGCCCGTCCAAGGATCAGAACAAAGCCTTCGAAGGCATCACTTGGGACAAACGCAATCAACAGCTCGTGCTGGGCGAGGAGCGCCCACCGGCGCTGTTTACCTGGAAAAGTGATGGCGCCACGCTGACAGGCGACAAGCAAAAACTCGCCAGCACCGAGCTGGACATGCGCAACCTGTCGGCCCTTGCCGTGGACCCGCGTACCGGCCACTTGCTGGCATTGTCGGCCGACTCCCACCTGTTGCTGGAGCTGGATGAAAAGGGCGAGCAAGTCAGCTTCATGACCTTGCTCGGCGGCTTCAACGGCCTCAAGCGCACCATTCCGCGTGCCGAAGGCGTGACCATGGACGAGCGCGGCACCTTGTACATGGTCAGTGAGCCGAACCTGTTCTACCGTTTCGAAAAACAAAAATAACCCACCATTACGTCGGGCATTTCTCCAATAGCGGCATTCGCCAGACATCCGGCAGCGTTTAAGTTTAAATTCAGACAGGCGTGATATTCATTCGCCACTTTTTGACTTCGAGCTGCCCTGATGCGTCGATTCGCCCGCCCCAAACCCGCGTTTTTTACTGTGCTGCTGATCGCCCTGGTGGCCGCCGGTGTGGTCGCACAGCAATTGCGTCTGTTCGAGCGCGCATGGTTTAACTGGCAGGCCTGGCGCCAGCCGGCCGATGAGCGCTCCATCGGCCTGGCCGATTATCGCGTCAGCCTGGAAGCCAAGGTGATCGAAGGCCTCGACGATGATGTCTCGGCCCTCACCTATGACCCGGTGCGCAAAAGCCTGTTTACCGTCACCAATAAAAACGCCGAGCTGGTCGAGCTGTCCCTGGACGGCAAGATTTTGCGGCGCATTCCACTGGTGGGTTTTGGCGATGCCGAGGCCGTGGAGTTCATCAGCGATAACATCTACGTGATCAGCGATGAGCATCAGCAGCGGCTGATCAAAGTGCATGTGAACGACGACACCCAGTTCCTCGACGCCGCCGATGCGGAGCAGATGACATTGGGTTTACACATGGGCGGCAACAAGGGTTTCGAGGGCCTGGCGTACGATTCGGTCGGCAAGCGCCTGTTTGTGGCCAAGGAACGTGACCCGATGCTGATTTACGAGGTGCACGGTTTCCCTCATTTCAAGCCGGAAAAAACCTACTCGGTGCACGTCATCAATAACCCCAAGCGCGATGCCGGACTGTTTGTACGCGATCTGTCGAGTTTGCAATACGACGAGCGCAGCGGCCATCTGCTGGCGCTGTCGGATGAGTCGTTTCTGGTGCTGGAGCTGGACATCGACGGTCGCCCGCTCAGCAGCCTTTCTCTGCTCAACGGGCGCCATGGCCTGCAAAAACGTGTGCCTCAGGCTGAGGGCATCGCCATGGACGACGAAGGCAGCTTGTACCTCGTCAGCGAGCCGAACCTGTTTTACGTGTTCAAGAAACCCTGATCAAAACATCCACTGCACACCCAGCGAATAGCCGGTCTGGCTGCCTTCGGCATGCCCCAGGCGGCTGTTTACCTCGGCGTAAACGCCCAGTTGCGGGGTGATCGCCAGCTGGCTGCCGACTTGGGCGCGGCCAAAGCTTTTGTCCACGGCGCCCAGTTTGGCGGTGCGCGCCCGGCCGTCGGCGCGGGCGGTCAATTGCAAGTCGTCGAGGCGCCCATCAGCCAATTCCTTGACCCAGGCGATGTCGCCGTAAGGCAGCAGGCTCAAACCATAGGGCAGGGCGACGGCACCGCGCACGCGCCAACCGAAGCTGGCTTCCAGGGAGTCGAAAGATTGCTCCTGGTACTCAAGCGCCGTGCGCAGGTTTTGTTTTTCGTGAAATTTATCGATGCGCGAGTGGCTGTAATCCAGACCGGCAAACGGACCGCTCTTGACCGCGCCGACGTCGAAGTCATAGCCGCCCAGGACACGCGCGCCCAAGGACAATGCGTCGGTGTTGCCGCTCAGTTGCTGATTGAGCAAGACCGGGCCGCCATTGGCCTGGATCAACAAGTTGCGCTTGGCATCAAAGCGCGTACGACCGACTTTCAGGTCGCCGGCCAGCCAGCTCGGCCCGCCGTCGTTGAGCAAGGCGTAGGCCGCGGCCTGCCAGGTGTCGCTGTCGAGTTTGCCGCGGTGCTCTAGTTTGTCGCGACCGTTGAGGTAGCTCAGGCTGGCGCCAATGTTCAGGCTGGGCGTGAGTTGGTAGTCGCCGAGCGCATGCACGCCCAAACGCCGCGCCTCAGGGTTGAGCGGGCTGTCGAAGCCGCTGTTCGGGGTGTATTCACCGTCCACGCCAACCTCGCCGTCAAAGCTGCCAACCTCGCGACTGACTGCTTGCAAGCTCAGCCAGCGGCGATCATGCAGGCGCACCATGGCTTGGTGCTGGCGCTGTAGGTTGTCCTGCATGTTGCGTGCAACGGCGCCGCCGGAGGCAGTCGAGGCCATCAGGTCGGCGTTGGTCAGCTCCAGCACCAGGCGGCTGAGCAGGCGCGAATAGTCGCGCAGGCGCTGGTCGATGCGCGCCTGGCCGAAGGCGTCGGTGAGCACGGCTTTGTTGTCCTCGGCCGGGTCATGCCAGGTCGAGCCACCCGGAATTTTCGGGTTGTTGGTTTGGGTGTAGCCGTCCAGGTCGCCCAGCTCCCAGTGGGTGGCTTCGATATACAGAATCGGGATTTTCAGCGGCTCGAACGGCTCGCCATCGCTGCAACAGCCGGTGCCCTTGGGGTATTGCGGGTCCAGGCCAGGGTTGGTGAACAGGGGGATGTTCAATTCCTTGGCGATCTGGAAAGTGTGTTCGCGCAGCGAGGCCAGGGCGGGGTTGGCCGTGCTGTTCTGGCCGGCGTGGGCGTACATCATGTCGCCGGTGATCAGGCTGTCGAGGTTGATCATTGCCAGCATGTTCGCGCGCTGGCTGGCGCTGAGTGAGTCGACAAACGCCTTGGAGCCGCGCAGGCCTTCCTCTTCCGCGCCGAAGCCGACGATTTGCAGGCCGTTTTCCAGTTGCAGACCGCCGAGGTTCTTCGCCACTTCGGTCAGCACGCTGGCGCCGGAGCCATTGTCGTCCAGGCCTTGCAGGGTCGGGCGGCCGAAGTAGGTGTCAAAATGCGCGCCAATCACCACGTACCGCGGCGTGGTGCCGGCGGCGTAGGCCACCACGTTTTGCGAGGCGCGAGTGCCGTTGTTCCAGGTGAAGTTCTGGCGACTGAGGCTATAGGCCGAGCCCATCTGGCTTTGCATCCAATCTGCTGCGCCGGCGAAATTGGCGGTGCCGCGATACCGGCCGGGGTAATCGTTGATCAGCTTTTCCAGGGTGGTGTTGGCGTGCTGGCCGTAATCGTAGGCCTGGGTATGTGTCGACAGCAGGCTGCCGACCACGCTGATCGCGAGGGCTAGGGGCTTTATCACAAGGTCGTCCTTGAGGTGATGGGGAAGGTCAAGCCCAGACCCATTGCACAATGCGCGCCTCATTCCTTGAGCGACTGCAAAGTGGCGCATTGTTAAACGCGTGAGTCGCCTGGCTGTAATTTGTAACGGATTTGATACTGAGTGAGGTGTGAGATACCGCGAGGTGGCGCACGATGTTGGCGAGGGGATGCAGCGAAAAGTAGCGTTTTTGTTACATAACTATCGAGGCCAGCCCATAGCAAATGTGGGAGCGGGCTTGCTCGCGAAGACGGTGTGTCAGGCCACTGATCCAGCGACTGACGCAGCGCATTCGCGAGCAAGCCCGCTCCCACACAAACCCGGCTCCCACAGGGGGATTCGCGGTTTTTAAGCCTTCAGGGTTTTCACGCCTTCAGAAGTGCCCAGCAGCAACACATCAGCCGGACGCGCGGCGAACAACCCATTGGTCACCACGCCGACGATCGCATTGATCTGCGTCTCCAGCTCCACCGGGTTGGTGATCTGCATGTTGAACACATCAATGATGATATTGCCGTTGTCGGTCAACACGCCTTCGCGGTACACCGGGTCGCCGCCCAGCTTCACCAGCTCGCGAGCTACGTGGCTGCGGGCCATCGGGATGACTTCCACTGGCAGTGGGAATGCGCCGAGTACCGCCACCAGCTTGCTGGCGTCGGCGATGCAGATAAAGGTCTTGGCCACGGCCGCGACGATCTTCTCGCGGGTCAAGGCTGCGCCACCGCCTTTGATCAGGTTCAGGTGTTCGTCGCTTTCATCGGCGCCGTCGACGTAGAACTCCAGGTCGCTCACGGTGTTGAGCTCGTACACCGGAATGCCATGGCCCTTGAGGCGTGCGGCGGTGGCTTCGGAACTGGCCACGGCGCCGTCAAATGCACCTTTGTGCTGGGCCAGTGCATCGATAAAGCAGTTGGCGGTGGAGCCGGTGCCGACACCGACGATGCTCTTGTCGTCGAGTTTAGGAAGGATTAAATCGACGGCGGCCTGGGCCACTGCCTGTTTGAGTTGATCCTGGGTCATGCGGGCTCCGGAACGGGCGGGGAGTTATCGAGGGCGGCGAGTATAACCCAACAAAACCTCGGTATTCGTGTGGTCGCCCGGCCAAAAGCCGGGTTAGACTCCTTGGCCCTGCCCAACCTGCTCAGTGATTCCCGCCGATGCTTGAACAGTACGTCAAAAAGATCCTCACCTCGCGCGTTTACGACGTTGCCGTAGAAACCCCCTTGCAGACCGCGCGCCAGCTCTCCGAGCGGCTGGGCAACACGGTCTGGCTCAAGCGTGAAGACTTGCAGCCGGTGTTCTCGTTCAAGATTCGCGGCGCCTACAACAAGCTGACCCAACTGAGCAGCGAGGAACGTGCGCGCGGCGTGGTCACCGCGTCTGCCGGCAACCACGCCCAGGGCCTGGCCCTGGCGGCGAAGGTGCTGGGGGTCAAGGCCACCATCGTGATGCCCAAGACCACCCCGGAAATCAAAGTGGAAGGCGTGCGCTCGCGTGGCGGCAAAGTGGTGCTGCACGGAGATTCTTTCCCGGAAGCGCTGGCGTATTCGCTGAAACTGGTCGACGAAAAAGGCTACGTTTACATTCACCCCTACGATGATCCGCACACCATTGCCGGGCAGGGCACCGTGGCGATGGAGATTCTGCGTCAGCACCCTGGGCCGCTGGACGCGATTTTCGTACCGGTGGGCGGCGGCGGACTGATCGCCGGTATCGCGGCGTACGTGAAATACCTGCGCCCTGAAATCAAGATCATCGGTGTCGAACCGGATGACTCCAACTGCCTGCAGGCCGCCATGGCGGCGGGCGAGCGTGTGGTGCTGCCAACCGTCGGCATCTTCGCCGATGGCGTGGCGGTGGCGCAGATCGGCCAGCACACCTTCGATATCTGCAAAGACTATGTGGACGAAGTGATCACCGTCAGCACCGATGAAATCTGCGCGGCGATCAAGGACATCTACGACGACACGCGCTCCATCACCGAGCCTGCTGGCGCACTTGGCGTGGCGGGTATCAAGAAATACGTGGAAACGCGGGGCATCACCGGTCAAACCCTGGTGGCCATCGACTCCGGCGCCAACGTCAACTTCGACCGCTTGCGCCACGTGGCCGAGCGCGCCGAGCTGGGTGAAGGCCGCGAAGCCATCATCGCCGTGACCATTCCCGAGCAGCCGGGCAGCTTCAAGGCGTTCTGTGAGGCTGTGGGCAAGCGCCAGATCACCGAATTCAACTACCGTTATCACTCCGGCCGGGAGGCGCACATCTTCGTCGGCGTGCAGACGCACCCGGAAAACGACCCGCGCAGCGCGCTGATCGCCAGCCTCACCAGTCAGGGTTTCCCGGTGCTGGACCTGACCGAGAACGAGCTGGCCAAGTTGCATATCCGCCACATGGTCGGCGGGCACGCGGCCAAGGTCAGCGATGAGCTGGTGTTCCGTTTCGAGTTCCCGGAGCGTCCGGGCGCGCTGTTCAACTTTCTTAACAAACTGGGCGGGCGCTGGAACATCTCGATGTTCCACTATCGCAACCATGGCGCGGCCGATGGCCGTGTGGTCGCGGGCCTGCAAGTGCCGGCGGACGAGCGCCATCTGGTGCCGGCGGCCTTGGCGCAAATCGGCTACCCGTACTGGGATGAAAGCGAAAACCCGGCCTACCAGCTGTTCCTCGGTTAAGCGACTACGCTGACTGAGCGGCCTTCAAGGAATCAAGACCATGGAAACGCTGACCACCCTCAAGGTGATCCACATCACCGCCACTGTGTTACTGCTGCTCAGCGGCCTGGGCCTGGCGGTACTGGCCTGGCGCAAACGCAGCGCCGGTCCGACCGCTACCGTGCAACGCCCGTGGGCGTTTGTGTGGTTGCTGATGGGGGTGTGCATGGTCAGTATGCCGTTTACCGGTTGGTGGCTGGCGCACCTGATCGGCTGGCCGCTGGGGCAAACCTGGATTCTGGGCTCCAGCATCCTCTACACCGTGGCGGCGCTGGCCTGGTTCTGGCTGGTGGCGCGGCTTAATCGCCTGCGTAAAGGCGAGGGCGGTAGCCTGAATTTCACGTTGGTGCTGGCGGTGGTCAGCCTGGTGGGGTTTGTGGCGATTGCCGGGTTGATGGGCGCCAAGCCGGTTTAAGGCTTTAAACCGCGTCGGCTGCATCGGGGGCAAGCCCCCTCCCACACTCGACCGCATTCCAAAGGATCTACTCGGTTAAAGGTGGGAGGGGGCTTGCCCCCGATAGGGCCATCAGCTACGCAGCGTGATTACCGGCCAGCCTCGCTTCTGGGCCTCAGCCCGCAAATTCGGATCCGGGTCCACCGCCACCGGGTGGGTCACTTGCTCCAGCAACGGCAAATCATTCATCGAGTCGCTATAGAAGTAGCTGTCTTCCAGGCTATAGCCGGTCTCTTCCAGCCAACGATTCAAACGTGTCACCTTGCCTTCTCGGAAGCACGGCACGTCGGTGCTGCGCCCGGTATAGCGGCCATTTTCTATCTCGCACTCAGTGGCGATCAGGGTTTCAACGCCCAGGCGTGCGGCAATCGGCGCGGTGACGAAGCGGTTGGTGGCGGTGATGATCACCAGCTTGTCGCCCGCAGCGCGGTGCTTGGCCAGCAGTTCCATGGCCTTGGGCAGCATGATCGGCTCGATGCAGTCGCGCATGTAGTCGTTGTGCCACTCGTTCAACTGGGCCATCTCGGTGCGGCCGAGGATTTCCAGGCAGAAGTTCAGGTACTCGGCGTTATCCAGCGTGCCGGCCAGGTAGTCCTGGTAAAACTCGTCGTTGCGGGCCTTGTAGGCCACCGCGTCGAGAATCCCGCGTTCGCAGAGGTAATCGCCCCAGGCGTGATCGCTGTCACCGCCCAGAAGCGTGTTGTCCAAGTCGAATAAAGCCAGGCGCATTGCAGTTACTCGCTGAAAAGTCTGTAAAAAGGCGTCCAGAATACGGTCTTTTCACAAGAGTGCACATAAGGTAAGAAGCCTCGTTGCCGCTGGAACAACGTTTGTGGAACAATGCGGTGACATGCGTTTGCGAGGTTGTTGCCGTGATCGACCCCGATGGTTTCCGTCCTAATGTCGGGATTATTCTTACGAATGATGCCGGACAGGTGCTATGGGCTCGCCGAATCAACCAAGATGCCTGGCAGTTTCCTCAAGGCGGAATCAACCCCGACGAAACCCCTGAAGACGCCTTGTACCGTGAGTTGAATGAAGAAGTCGGCCTTGAGCGCGAAGATGTGCAAATTCTGGCCTGTACCCGTGGCTGGTTGCGCTATCGTTTGCCGCAACGCCTGGTGCGTACCCACAGCCAACCGCTGTGCATCGGCCAGAAGCAGAAATGGTTTCTCCTGCGCCTGATCTCCAACGAGCAGCGGGTGCGGATGGATTTGACCGGTAAACCGGAGTTCGATGGCTGGCGTTGGGTCAGTTATTGGTACCCGTTGGGCCAGGTGGTGACATTCAAGCGCGAGGTTTATCGTCGCGCTCTCAAAGAGCTTGCCCCGCGCCTTTTAGCGCGCGACTGACGACGGAGTTCGACCCCGAGCCATGCTCAATACGCTGCGCAAGATCGTCCAGGAAGTTAACTCCGCCAAGGATCTCAAGGCGGCGTTGGGGATTATTGTGTTGCGCGTCAAGGAAGCCATGGGCAGCCAGGTCTGCTCGGTTTACCTGCTGGACCCCGAGACCAACCGTTTTGTGCTGATGGCCACCGAGGGCCTGAACAAGCGCTCCATCGGCAAGGTCAGCATGGCGCCCAATGAAGGTCTGGTGGGCCTGGTGGGGACGCGTGAAGAACCCCTGAACCTTGAAAACGCGGCCGATCACCCGCGTTACCGCTACTTTGCCGAAACCGGCGAAGAGCGCTACGCCTCGTTCCTCGGCGCACCGATCATTCACCACCGCCGCGTTGTCGGCGTGTTGGTCATCCAGCAAAAAGAACGCCGCCAGTTCGACGAAGGTGAAGAAGCCTTCCTCGTGACCATGAGCGCGCAGCTCGCCGGGGTTATTGCCCACGCCGAGGCGACGGGCTCGATTCGCGGCCTGGGCCGTCAGGGCAAGGGCATCCAGGAAGCCAAGTTCGTCGGCGTGCCGGGTTCGCCGGGGGCTGCCGTCGGTACGGCGGTGGTCATGCTGCCACCGGCCGACCTCGATGTGGTGCCGGACAAGACCGTCCACGACATCGACGCCGAAATCAAACTGTTCAAGACCGCCCTGGAAGGCGTGCGCGCCGACATGCGCAACCTGTCGACCAAACTGGCCACGCAACTGCGCCCCGAAGAGCGCGCGCTGTTCGACGTGTACCAGATGATGCTCGACGACGCGTCGCTGGGTAATGAAGTCAAAACCGTGATCAAGACCGGTCAGTGGGCCCAGGGCGCGCTGCGCCAAGTGGTCACCGATCACGTCAACCGTTTCGAGTTGATGGACGACGCCTACCTGCGCGAGCGTGCCTCGGATGTGCGTGACCTTGGTCGCCGTCTGCTGGCCTACCTGCAGGAAGACCGCACCACCAACCTGGTCTACCCCGACAACACCATCCTGATCAGTGAAGAGCTGACCGCCACCATGCTCGGCGAAGTGCCGGAAGGCAAACTGGTGGGCCTGGTCTCGGTTCTGGGTTCAGGTAACTCCCACGTCGCGATCCTGGCCCGGGCCATGGGTATTCCGACGGTCATGGGCCTGGTGGACCTGCCGTATTCCAAGGTTGACGGCATCGACATGATCGTCGACGGCCATCGCGGCGAAGTTTTTACCAACCCCAGCGAGCTGTTGCGCAAGCAATACGCCGAAGTGGTGGAGGAAGAGAAACAACTTGCGCTGGGCCTCGATTCGCTGCGCGAACTGCCGTGCGTGACCCTAGACGGCCACCGCGTGCCGCTGCTGGTCAACACCGGCCTGCTCGCCGATGTGGCCCGCGCGCAACAGCGCGGCGCCGAAGGGGTAGGGCTGTACCGCACCGAAGTGCCGTTCATGATCAACCAACGGTTCCCGAGCGAGAAGGAGCAGCTGGCGATTTATCGCGAGCAACTGTCTGCCTTCCACCCGTTGCCGGTGACGATGCGCAGCCTGGACATCGGCGGCGATAAGTCACTGTCTTACTTCCCGATCAAGGAAGACAACCCCTTCCTTGGCTGGCGCGGCATTCGCGTGACCCTCGACCATCCTGAAATTTTCCTCGTGCAGACCCGCGCCATGCTCAAGGCCAGCGAAGGCCTGAACAACCTGCGCATCCTGTTGCCGATGATCTCCGGCACCCATGAGCTGGAAGAGGCTCTGCATTTGATTCACCGCGCCTGGGGCGAAGTACGCGACGAAGGTGCCGACGTGCCGATGCCGCCGATTGGCGTGATGATCGAAATTCCAGCGGCGGTGTACCAGGCTAAAGAGCTGGCGCGGCAGGTGGACTTCCTTTCGGTCGGCTCCAACGACTTGACCCAGTACTTGCTGGCCGTGGACCGCAACAACCCACGGGTGGCCGACCTCTACGACTACCTGCATCCGGCGGTGTTGCAAGCCTTGCAACATGTGGTGCGCGACGCCCATGCCGAAGGCAAGCCTGTGAGCATCTGCGGTGAAATGGCCGGCGACCCGGCCGCAGCGGTGCTGTTGATGGCGATGGGCTTTGACAGCCTGTCGATGAACGCCACCAACTTGCCGAAGGTGAAGTGGATGTTGCGCCAGGTTGAGCTGAGCATGGCCAAGGATTTGCTGGCCGAGCTGATGACCATCGACAACCCGCAAGTTATCCACAGCTCGCTGCAGTTGGCGCTGAAGAACCTGGGGCTGACGCGGATGATCAACCCGGCCTCGGCGAAAACCCTCTAGACCGAGGCGCGGCCATCGCAGGCAAGCCAGCTCCCACAGGGGAATGTATTCCAACTGTGGGAGCTGGCTTGCCTGCGATGGTGCCAGTCCAGTCACCGCTAAATGTTGAGTTCGACTTCACCCAGTCGGCCACCCAGCGGCCCGAAGCTACGCTCCACCATCCGCCGTGACCCATCCGCATTCACAATCAACGCCGTACTCGCCCGGGTCCCATAACTGGGACTGGCAATAAACACACTCGACAATAAACTCTCGGTCGCCAACCCCACGCCGGTGTCCGGCAAGTCGGCAAACGGCGCGGTCTGCGGGTCGCTCAGTATGTCCAGCAAAGCCTGCGGCTGCGGATTTTCCAATAATTCGCCAAATGCCGCCTTGGCCTTGACCAGCTTTGGCCATGGCGTATCCAGCCCGGCGTTGGATAACCCATAAACCCCGGCCTTCAGTTGTGTCGGCGTAGTCTCATTGGCGTTGTAATGCCACAGCTCATTCTGCGTACCCACTAACAGGTTAAACCCCGCGTATTCAATCGAACGGCCGTTAACGTCGGCCAAGTAGTCGTCAATTGACAGTGAACCGGCGAGGAATCGCGCCACCAGTTCCCCGCGCGACTTACGTGACGGCGGCTGGTGCGGGTCGCGGATATTGGTCAGGGCCGCAAAGCGCCCCTCGGCGCTGACCCCAAGCCAGGTGCCACCGGCTTCCTGGTCGCGGCCGGCGTAAATGTGCGGCGCATCCGGCCACTGGGCCAGCGGCAGGCTGGGGCGAGCGTAGAACTCATCACGGTTGGCCGCGACGATCAGCGGATGGGCGTGGCCCGGTCGCCAGGCGAAAACAATCAGGCACATAAGGCGTTCCCCTTTGTGTTTTGCTCCACTCTACCCAGACAAACGCGGGCGTTCCATCGTATCGAAGTTGGGCCGCACGCCTTCCATCCGTTAACATGCGGGGCTATTGGGCGCGTGTGAACTTCTTAATTTGAAATAGCGGCTGTAACGCAGGCTTAATCGCACACCGGCATGGTCCGGTGCGCCATGACTAATGATTTAACGAGGAGTCGCAATGCTGCCTTACCCGCAGATCAACCCGGTGGCCGTGGCCATCGGTCCGCTGCAAATCCACTGGTACGGGTTGATGTACCTGATCGGCATCGGCGGTGCCTGGCTGCTGGCTTCCCGGCGCCTGAACCGTTTCGACCCGACCTGGACCAAGGAGAAGCTCTCCGACATGGTGTTCTGGATGTCGATGGGCGTAATCGTCGGCGGGCGTCTGGGGTATGTGCTGTTTTACGACCTGCCAGCCTATATCGCCAACCCGACGCTGATTTTTGAGGTGTGGAAGGGCGGCATGGCGTTCCACGGCGGCTTTGTCGGCGTGATGATCGCCGCGTGGTGGTTCGGCCGCCGTAACGGCAAGTCGTTCTTCCAGCTGATGGACTTCGTCGCGCCGTTCGTGCCGATTGGCCTGGGTGCCGGGCGGATCGGTAACTTCATCAACGCCGAGTTGTGGGGCAAGCCGACCGACGTGCCGTGGGCCATGGTGTTCCCGCCATTCAGCGACCCGGCGCAGTTGCCGCGCCATCCGTCGCAGCTCTACCAGTTCGCCCTGGAAGGTGTGGCACTGTTCCTGATTCTGTACATCTTCTCGCGCAAGCCACGCCCAACCATGGCCGTGTCGGGGATGTTCGCGCTGTTCTACGGGATCTTCCGCTTTATCGTCGAGTTCGTGCGCGTGCCGGATGCACAGCTGGGCTACCTGGCGTGGGGCTGGTTGACCATGGGGCAGATTCTCAGCATGCCGATGATTCTGGCGGGCCTGGGCCTGCTGTGGTGGGCTTACAACCGTCCGCAGGGCATCAAGAGCGCCGCGCTTTAAATTCGAATGCCGAGGCTTTTGCAGAGCCTCGGCTTCTACGCTACGGGTACTTACATGAAGCAATATCTCGAACTACTGAACGACGTCGTGACCAATGGATTGACCAAGGGCGATCGCACCGGCACCGGCACCAAAGCCGTGTTTGCCCGTCAGTATCGGCATAACTTGGCCGACGGCTTCCCGCTGCTGACCACCAAGAAGCTTCACTTCAAAAGCATCGCCAATGAATTGATCTGGATGTTGAGTGGCAACACCAACATCAAGTGGCTGAACGAAAACGGCGTGAAAATCTGGGACGAGTGGGCCACCGAAGACGGTGACCTGGGCCCGGTGTACGGCGAGCAGTGGACCGCCTGGCCGACCAAGGACGGCGGCAAGATCAACCAGATCGACTACATGGTCGACACGTTGAAGAACAACCCCAACAGCCGTCGCATCCTGTTCCACGGCTGGAACGTCGAATACCTGCCGGACGAAACCAAGAGCCCGCAGGAAAACGCGCGCAACGGCAAGCAAGCGCTGCCGCCGTGCCACCTGCTGTATCAGGCGTTTGTGCATGACGGCCATCTGTCGATGCAGTTGTACATCCGCAGCTCCGACGTCTTCCTCGGCCTGCCATACAACACCGCCGCGCTGGCGTTGCTGACCCACATGCTGGCCCAGCAATGCGACCTGATCCCGCACGAGATCATCGTCACCACTGGCGACACCCACGCGTACAGCAACCACATGGAACAAATCCGCACCCAGCTGGCGCGTACGCCGAAGAAGCTGCCGGAGCTGGTGATCAAGCGCAAACCGGCGTCGATCTACGACTACAAGTTCGAAGACTTTGAAATCGTCGGCTACGACGCGGACCCAAGCATCAAGGCTGACGTGGCCATCTAAAGACTGTCTTGGTCTTAATGGATGGGCTTGTGTGGGAGGGGGCTTGCCCCCGATGGCAGTCTGTCAGTCGCCCACCGGGTGACTGAACCACCGCTATTGGGGGCAAGCCCCCTCCCACATTGGGTCGGTGTTCACTTGAGTTAATGGCCGTGGCTTCTGCCCACGTGCGAAGGCTCAGCCTCGCTGGCCGCCACACTGCCGCTGACCTCCAGTCGCTGCAAAATCGCGCATTGATCCAATCCCGGCCCACCGCCGCAGCGTTGGCGCAGGTCCAGCAACTGTTCCTGTAACGCCAGCAGTCCATCGATCCGCGCTTTCACGTGGTGGATATGCTCATCAATCAACGCATTCACGCTTTCGCATTGGTCCTGGGGGCTATCGCGTAGCCCGAGCAGGCTGCGGATTTCTTCGAGGGTCATGTCGAGGCTGCGGCAGTTGCGGATAAAGATCAGCCGCTCGGTGTGCGCCTGGGTGTACACCCGGTAGTTGGCGTCAGTGCGCGCAGGTGGCGGCAGCAGGCCTTCCTTCTCGTAATAACGGATGGTTTCCACCTGACAGTCGGTCAGTTTGGCCAATTCACCGATCTTCATCGCAGCAATCTCCAAATGGGTGCTTGACCCTATAGTGGCTACAGGGTCTTTACTTGGCAACAGGCACGTTTACGGACGCGACAGAATGAGCGATTCCATCCACACCCCCAAAAAGCATGATCACAAGCACGATCATGACCATGACCATGACCATGACCATGACCATGACCATGACCATGACCATGACCATAGCCATAGCCACGATCACGGCGCCAAACTGACGCCGGTCAAAAAGCACGACCACGCCAGCCACGGCGACACGTGCTGCTCCAGCAAGGCAGCGCCTGCCGTGGTCACGTTGAGCGAAGCGCCGACTGCCGGCTCGCGCTTGAGCACTTTTCGCATCGAAGCCATGGACTGCCCCACCGAGCAGACACTGATCCAGAACAAACTGGGCAAGCTCGCCGGCGTGCAGCAGCTGGAATTCAACCTGATCAACCGTATCCTCGGCGTCACCCATGACCTGCCGAGCACTGCGCCGATCATCGACGCGATCAAATCCATCGGCATGCAGGCCGACCCCATCGAAGAGGGCGCCCCCGCCGCCGCGCCGCCGGCCAAGAAACACTGGTGGCCGCTGGCGTTGTCCGGCGTCGGCGCGCTGGGCGCTGAAGTGCTGCATTTCACCGGTGTAGCCCCGACGTGGGTGATTGCACTGGTGGCGTTGGTGTCGATCCTCAGCGGCGGTCTCACCACTTACAAAAAAGGCTGGATCGCGCTCAAGAACCTCAATCTGAACATCAACGCGCTGATGAGCATCGCAGTCACCGGCGCGATCCTGATCGGCCAATGGCCGGAAGCAGCGATGGTGATGTTCCTGTTCACCGTCGCCGAGCTGATCGAAGCCAAGTCCCTGGACCGAGCGCGCAATGCCATCAGTGGCCTGATGCAGATGACCCCGGAACAAGCCACGGTGCAGCAAGCCGACGGCGGGTGGATCGAACAAGAAGTCAAAAGCATCGAGCTTGGCGCCATCGTGCGGGTTAAGCCCGGCGAGCGCATCGGCCTGGACGGTGAAGTCACCGCCGGCCAATCCACCATCGACCAAGCGCCGATCACGGGTGAAAGCCTGCCGATTGAAAAGGGCGTGGGCGATAAAGTCTTCGCCGGCACCATCAACCAGGCCGGTTCGCTGGAATACAAAGTCACCGCAGCGGCGAACAACTCAACGCTGGCGCGCATCATTCACGCCGTGGAACAGGCCCAAGGCGCTCGGGCGCCGACCCAGCGCTTTGTTGACACCTTCGCCAAGGTTTACACCCCGGCGGTGTTCTTGTTTGCCCTGGGTGTGGCGATTATCCCGCCGCTGTTCATGGCGGGCGTGTGGTTCGACTGGATCTACCGCGCCCTGGTGCTGCTGGTCGTCGCGTGCCCCTGCGCGTTGGTGATCTCCACCCCGGTGACCATCGTCAGCGGCCTGGCCGCGGCCGCGCGTAAAGGCATCCTGATCAAAGGCGGTGTGTACCTGGAAGGCGGTTACAAGCTCGACTACCTGGCCCTCGACAAAACCGGCACGATCACCCACGGCAAACCGGTGCAAACCGATTACTTGGCGCTGTTTCCCAATATCGAAGACAGCGCGCCGGCCCTGGCTGCCAGCCTGGCCGGACGCTCCGACCACCCGGTGTCGCTGGCCATCGCCAATGCGGCTGTGGATAAAAACCTACAGAGCCACGTTGTGGATAACTTCGAGGCCCTGGCCGGGCGTGGTGTGCGCGGCGATATCAACGGTGAAACCTATCACTTGGGTAACCACCGCCTGGTGGAAGACCTTGGCCTGTGCTCACCCGAGCTTGAAGAAAAGCTCTTCGCGCTGGAGAAACAAGGCAAGTCCGTGGTGTTGCTGCTCGACAAGTCCGGGCCGCTGGCGTTGTTCGCCGTGGCCGACACGGTCAAGGACAGCAGCCGCGAAGCCATCCAGCAACTGCACGACCTGGGCATCAAGACCCTGATGCTCACGGGCGACAACACCCACACCGCCCAGGCGATTGCGGCCCAGGTTGGTATCGACCAGGCCCAGGGCGACCTGTTGCCCACCGACAAACTGCAAGCCATCGAGACCCTTTACGGCCAAGGCCACCGCGTGGGCATGGTCGGCGACGGCATCAACGATGCCCCGGCGCTGGCCCGCGCCGAGATCGGTTTTGCCATGGCCGCCGCCGGTACCGATACCGCCATCGAGACCGCCGACGTGGCCTTGATGGACGATGATTTGCGCAAGATCCCGGCTTTCATTCGGCTCTCCCGGCAAACGTCGAGTATCCTCAAGCAGAACATCGCCCTGGCGCTGGTGATCAAGGCGATCTTCCTCGCAGTCACCTTCCTCGGCATGGCGACCATGTGGATGGCGGTGTTCGCCGACATGGGCGTAAGCCTGCTGGTGGTGTTCAATGGCCTGCGCCTGTTGCGCAAATAATTGATGTGAGGGTGGTGTGCTGAGTGCCGAGTTAAAGGCGTTTTTTATGGTCGCCCGCCTGGGCAGCATTACCCAGGCGGCGAAAAAACTCGGGCTGAGCCAGCCCACGGTGACTACCCAGATTCGCAACCTGGAAAGCCAATACGGCGTTGAGCTGTTCTACCGTGGCGGGCGCCGTCTCACCGTCAGCGACGACGGCGCGCGCCTGCTGCCGATGGTCAAGGCGCTGTTGCAGCAGGAAGCCGACATCGAGTTCTTCCTGCGCAACAACGGACAGGTCCAGGGCACGTTACGGATTGCCGCAACGGCGCCGTATTACATCCTCGACCTGGTCAAAGCCTTTCGCGAACGCCTGCCGCAAGTGGAGGTGTCGGTAGAAATCGGCAACTCCCAGCAGGTGCTCGAAGCGCTGGACGATTACCGCGTCGATGTCGCCGCGTCCTCCCAACTGCTGGAAGACCCCCGCCTGATTCGCCGCGTGCTCGGCACCGATCCTTTGGTGTTGGCGGTGCACCGCAACCATCCCTTGGCCAAGCTCGATCACGTGCCGCTCAATGCGTTGGCCGGCCATACCTTGCTGATGCGTGAAGCAGGCTCCACCACGCGGCGGCTGACCGAAGAAATGCTGCAGGGCGCCGGCGTGAGTTACGGGCCGCTGCTGGAGATTGGCAGCCGTGAGTCGATTCGCGAGGCGGTGCTGCGCAATATCGGCATCAGCATCATCGCTCGTCAGGAGGTGCCTCATGACCCGCAGTTGCGCGTGCTGACCATCGAGAACGCGCCGCAGATTCCGGAGTATTTGTACTGCCTCAAGGAACGAAAGTCGGCGCGTCTGCCGGCTGCGTTTCTTGGGTTAGCGCAGGAAATGTCGCCACTCTGAGATTTGCTGTGGCATTGCAATCGCCATCGCAGGCAAGCCAGCTCCCACCTTTGAATGCGTTCACAAATCAAAATGTGGGCGCGGGCTTGCCCGCGATGGCGTCAGCCCTGACGACACAGTCTCCAAATCCTACCCAAATCCACCAATACCACTATCACCGCGTTTTGCCTTCCTGCCACACCAGGTACGCATTGCCCACCTAGCATGGCCTTCATCAGTTTGATGAGGTGCCTCCATGAACACAGCCCTGACCCACCCCGGCGCGCCAATGACGGTGCGCGGTATCCAGAAACGCTTCGGTGCCTTCACTGCGCTGGACAATGTGTCCCTGGACGTCGCCGCCGGCGAGCTGGTGTGCCTGCTGGGCCCGTCCGGTTGCGGCAAGACCACCTTGCTGCGCTGCATCGCCGGCCTGGAACGCCAGGACAGCGGTGAGCTGCGCCTGGGCAACCGCGACGTTTCCCTACTGCCACCGCAGGCGCGGGACTACGGCATTCTGTTTCAGTCCTACGCACTGTTTCCTAACCTTACCGTCGAGGCGAACATCGGCTACGGCCTCACCGGCAGCGGTCGCGATGAGGTGCGCACGCGTGTTGGCCAGATGCTCGAACTGGTCGGCCTGCTGGGCAGCGAAAAGAAATACCCCGGCCAACTTTCCGGCGGCCAGCAACAACGCGTCGCCCTGGCCCGTGCCCTGGCACCGGCGCCATCGCTGTTGCTGCTTGACGAGCCCATGTCGGCCCTTGACGCCCGTGTGCGCGAGCATTTGTGCACCGAGCTGCGCCAGCTGCAGCGGCGCCTGGGTATCACCACACTGATGGTCACCCACAATCAGGACGAGGCCATGCTGATGGCCGACCGCATTGCCGTGATGAACAACGGCAAGGTTGAGCAATACGCCACGCCCCAGGAAATCTACGACCGCCCGGCCACGCCGTTTGTGGCCGAGTTTGTCGGCCAGGGTAACTGGCTGCCGTTCAGCCGCAACAGTGCGAGCCATGCCCAGGTTGGCGGGATGAACATGCGCCTGGCCGACGATGCTGGCATGGCGAAATCCGGGCGCTTGTTCTGCCGCCCGGAAGCCATCAGCGTCAACCCGGCGGTGCATGAAGAAAACCTGTTCCCGGCCAAGGTTCGCGAGATCACGTTTCTTGGCAACCGCTGCCGCATGCGGTTTGAACTGGAACAATTGCCCGGCCACGCGCTGCTGGCTGAGTTGGCCCCGGAAGCCATGCCGCGCCTGGGTGCCCAGGACATCTGGGTCGCCTTGCCGCCGCGCAGCCTGCAGGTGTTTGCCTGAGATGGCGGCTGTGATGACACTGCCGCGCCCGCTATCGCGCGCCGAAAACGGCGACCGTCTTTTTGTGCTCGGCGGCAAACTGCTGTGGCTGGTGCTGCTGGGTGTCGCCGTATTGCTGCCATTGCTGGCGATCTTCTGGCGCGGTTTCAGCAGTGAAGCCGGGCAGGGCGGCGGTCTTGCTGCGGCGCGGGAAATGCTGACGAGCGCTAACTTCCACTGGCTGCTGGGCAATAGCCTGAAAGTCTCCCTGAGCGTGGCGGCCATCGTCGTACCGCTGGCCTACCTCTTTGCCTACGCCCTGCAACGCACGCTGATTCCCGGCAAAGCGATGTGGCGTGGTCTGTCACTGCTGCCGTTGATGGCGCCGTCGATGCTGCCGGGGATTGCGCTGGTGTACCTGTTCGGCAACCAAGGCCTGTTGCGCGGTGTGCTCTCGGACAATATCTACGGCTTCTGGGGCATTGTTCTGGGCGAGGTGATCTACACCTTCCCACACGCTTTGATGATCCTGCTGTCGGCTCTGTCGCTGGCGGATGCGCGGCTTTTCGATGCGGCATCGAGCATGGGCGCCAGCCCCGCGCGGGCGTTTCGCAGCATCACCTGGCCGGCCACGCGCCAAGCGGTGTTCGCCGCGTTTTGCCTGGTGTTCACCCTGACCATCACCGACTTCGGTGTGCCCGTCGTGGTCGGCGGCGATTATCAGGTGCTGGCGCTGGAAGCTTACAAGGCGGTGGTCGGCCAGCAACAGTTTGGTCGCGGCGCGTTGATCGGCATGGTGTTGCTGCTACCGGCGCTGTTCAGCTTTGGCGTCGATGCCTGGCTGCGCCGTCGGCAGGGCGATGCCATGAGCGGCCGCGCCCAGGTGTTCCAGCCGGCACCCTCGCGGCTGCGTGATGGTTGCTACCTGGCCATTGTGTTGCTGATCTGCGCGGTGTTGCTGCTGGTATTCGGCATGGCGGTGTACTCCTCGCTGGTGAAATTCTGGCCGTACAACCTGTCGTTGTCGCTCAACCACTACCAGTTCGAAGACACGGCCGGCGGCGGTTGGCTGGCCTACCGCAACAGCCTGACCATGGCGCTGTGCACGGCGCTGATCGGCAGCGTGTTGATCTTCACCGGCGCCTACCTGATGGAAAAGACCAAAAGCCAGAAGGGCCTGAACCTGGCCCTGCGCATGCTCAGTTTTGTGCCAATGGCCGTGCCGGGCTTGGTGTTGGGCCTGGGCTATGTGTTCTTTTTCAATTTGGGCGGCAACCCGCTGCATGTGTTCTACGGGACTATGACCCTGTTGGTGGTGTGCACCATTGCGCACTATCTGACCACCGCGCAGATGACCGCGACCACGGCCTTGCGCCAGCTGGACAGCGAATTCGAAGCCGCCGCGCTGTCCCTCAAGGCGCCGCTGTACCGCCACTACCTGCGTGTCACCGTGCCGATTTGCCTGCCGGCGCTGCTGGACATCGTGCGCTACCTGTTTGTGTCGGCGATGACCACCGTGTCGGCCGCAATCTTCCTCTACAGCCCCGACACCATCCTCGCCGCCGTCGCCGTATTGAACATGGACGACGCTGGCAACGTGGGCGGTGCGGCGGCCATGTCGACCTTGATTCTGTTCACCTCGGCCGGCGTCTCGCTGCTGCTGGCGTGGGCCTCACGTGGCGCACTGCGTCGCTCACAAGCCTGGCGCCAGACCGCGCCCGGCCAATAAACATCCTTGAAGGAGGTGCTCCATGTTCAAGCCCCTGGCGCTGGTCGCTGCTGTACTCACCGCATTCAGCCTGAATGCCTTCGCCAAGACCGAGCTGACTGTGTACACGGCCCTCGAAGCCGAGCAGTTGAAGACCTACAAACAGGCCTTCGAAAAGGCCAATCCCGACGTCGAGATCAAATGGGTGCGCGACTCCACCGGCATCATCACCGCCAAGCTTTTGGCCGAGAAAGACCGCCCGCAAGCCGACGTGGTCTGGGGCCTGGCTGCCTCTAGCCTGGCGATTCTCGATCAGCAAGGCATGCTGGATAACTATGCGCCGAAGGACCTGGACAAGATCGGCAAAAACTACCGCGACGCTGCCAACCCGCCGGCGTGGGTCGGCATGGACGTGTGGGCCGCAACCATCTGCTTCAATACCATCGAAGCCGAGAAGCAGGGCCTGACCAAGCCGGTGAGTTGGCAAGACCTGACCAAGCCTGAGTACAAGGGCAAAATCGTGATGCCCAACCCGGCCTCTTCCGGTACCGGCTTTTTGGATGTCAGTGCCTGGCTGCAAACCTTCGGCGAGAAGCAGGGCTGGCAGTACATGGACGACCTGCACCAGAACATCGGCCAGTACGTTCACTCCGGTTCCAAGCCGTGCAAGCTGGCGGCTTCGGGTGAGTTCCCGATTGGTATTTCCTTCGAGTACCCCGCCGTTCAACTGAAACGCCAGGGCGCGCCGCTGGACATCATCCTGCCCAAGGAAGGCCTGGGCTGGGACATTGAAGCGACTGCTGTGATCAAGGGCACTGCCCACGCCGATGCGGCTAAAAAGCTCGCGGACTTCTCCGCCAGCGCGGCGGCGATGGACCTGTACAAAGACAATTTTGCCGTACTTGCCCAGCCCGGTATCGCCAAGCCGCAGACCGAATTGCCCGCCGACTATGAGCAACGCCTGATCAAGAACGACTTCGCCTGGGCTTCGAAAAACCGCGACAGCATCCTGACTGAATGGCGCAAGCGCTATGACGGCAAGTCCGAGAAGGTGGCCGGTCAGTAAGATTTTCGTTAGGGCTGATGGCCTCTTCGCCGGCAAGCCAGCTCCCACATTTGACGGTGTTCATAAATCAAAAATGTGAGAGCTGGCTTGCCGGCGATAGCGGCGTCGAATTCAGGACACCATTTAATGACACAACACAGCGACTTATTGATCATCGGCGCCGGCATCCTCGGCCTGTCCCACGCCTACGCCGCCGCCAAGCGCGGCCTCAAGGTCAAGGTCTTCGAGCGCAGCGCCACGCCGCTCGGCGCCTCAGTGCGCAACTTTGGCCAGGCGCTGGTCACCGGCCAACCGCCGGGGCCGATGCTCGACCTGGCCCGGCAAAGCCGTGATATCTGGGGGCATTGGGCGCAGGTGGCCGGCCTGCAGCTCAAGCGCAACGGTTCATACCTGTTTGCGCGTACAGAGGCGGAAGAACATCTGTTGGAAGCTTTTTGCGCCGGTCGTGCGCAGGCTTACGGCTACAACATCGAACTGCTGCAAGGCGCCGCGATGAAGGATCTATATGGCGGCCAGTTCCGCCATCACCGCGCTGCGCTGCATGGCAAAGATGATCAGCAGTTGTATTCGCGCGAAGCAATTCCGGCGCTTATCAACTACCTTCGCAGCGAATTGAAGGTGGAGTTTCATTTCTCCACGCTGGTGCGCGACGTTGAGCCCGGCCACGTGTACACCACGGCGGGGAGCTTTCGTGGCGAGCAGGTCATCGTGTGCTCCGGCCATGACTACCAAACCCTGCTGGCGGAATCGATCGCCGAACTCAACCCGAGTGTCTGTCGCCTGCAAATGCTGCGCGCCCGACCGGTCGTTAACCTGAACCTGCAACACGCGTTGCTCACAGGTCTCAGTTGCGTGCATTACGGCGCCTTCGCCGATTTGCCGGAAGCTTCGCCCGTGCAGGCGCAGATCCTGCGCGATTCACCGCATTTGCATGAACACGGTATTCACTTGCTGATCAGCCCGACGCCTTATGGCGAACTGATCATCGGTGACTCCCATGACTACGGCCGCGATGCCTCGCCGTTCAATACCGAGCAGGTCGATGACTGGATGATCGAACTGGCGCAGCAGACCCTGGGTTGCAAGGTTCAGGTGGTGGAGCGCTGGCAGGGCGTGTATGGCGCGCGTGGACCGGGGCCGTTTTCGTTCCTGCGCGTAGCACCGGGCGTGAGCGCGGCGTTGATGCACACCGGCGTAGGCATGAGCGTCGGGCCGGCGATGGCCGAACGAAACATCAGCACAATGTGGGGTGAGGCGTGATGAACCCGGAACAGGCGATTGCCGAACTCTTCGGCCTGTACGAGCAACATGGCACGGCCGACTACATCGGCGAGCCGGTGTCGCAGATCGAGCACATGTCCCAGGCCGCGCAGCTGGCGATGGCTGAGGGCTTTGACGATGAAGTGGTGCTGGCGGCATTTTTCCACGACATCGGGCACCTCTGCGGCCAGGGCGGCGAGAACATGGGCGGCTACGGTGTGGTCAGTCATGAGCGGCTGGGCGCGGATTATTTGCGCCGCGCAGGGTTCAGCGAACGCATGGCCAGGCTGGTGGAGTATCACGTGCAGGCCAAGCGTTACCTGACCTTCAGCCAGCCGGACTATTTTGCCCGCTTGAGCGAAGCCAGCCGCCGCACCCTGGGTTACCAGGGCGGCGTGATGAGCGCCGAAGAAGCCCAGGCGTTCGAACAGGACCCGCTTTGTTCGGTGAGCCTGCGCATGCGCCACTGGGATGAGCAGGCCAAGGACATGCACGTGCCGGTGCTGGACCTTGAAGTATTGAAGGCCAAGGCCCGGCGACTGCTTGCGGCTTAGCGTTCATCCAGGCGCAGCGCCAGCGCCTCGACCTGTTCCTGGCGTTCGGCCTGACTGAGTTTGGCGTGAGGGTTGAGGGAAGACCATTGCGGGTGCGCGCGGGCTTTATGCAGCGCGTCCGGCAGCTTGCCCTCGCGCCAGGTTTTGTCCTGGGGCGTGTCGACCTTGATGCTGTGCATCGCCGCATGGCCACGCAGGTTCAAGGCCTTGAGCAACTGGCGCTGGCGCAAGGCGAGCAGGCGCAGCACGCTGTCGTCGACGGTCAGCTCGCGATGGCCTTTGATCTTGCCCAGCAGACGGCTGCCGTAGCTGCGCGCGGTTTGCAGCGCACCGCCGGCAATCGCACCGGCAATCGCGGCGACGCCCAGGGTCAGGCCGCCAACCAGCAAATCCACGCCGGCCCCGGCGGCCGCGCCTGCGGCGATCCCACCGCCGACGCGCACGCCAAGTTGTTTGAGGGTTTCGGGGTTGAACAGGTCATCGCCCCAACGGCCGTCGAGCAGCGGCAAATCGCTGGCGGTGACGTCCTGCGGGCGAAAGCCGAAGAGTTTGAGCAGGGCTTCCACGCATTTTTGTTCGCGCTGGCGCACGGCCTTGCGTAAATCGCTGATGGCTTGCTGTTCATCCTCGGTGACCACGCTGCGCCGGCACGCGGCGCAGTCGATCAACAATTCGGCGATCAACCGCGCGGCGCTCAGCTGGCGGGCCTGTCGCTGGGCTTGCTGATCGAGAATCAGCCGTTCCAGCTGCGGCCGCGCATTCTCCAGCAGCAGGGCCAGGCTTTCATACAGGCGACGCTCCCCGTCTTCCGGCGGTGCGACGCTGTCGAACCGCACTAGCGCGTGCAGGCCCAGGCGGGCCAGGGCTTCGCGCCAGTCGGGTTCGCGGTGGTTGCTGCTGCTGACAAAATTGAGCACCGGCAGCAGCGGCTTGCCGCAACTGGCCAGCACTTGCAGCTCGTCGCGGTACTTGGCCAGCACCGGCTCGCGAGCGTCGATCACATACAGGCCGGCGTCGCAGGCCAGCAGTTGGCGCAACACCTTGGCCTCCTGTTCGAAACGCTGGCGCGCTTCGCTGCCTTCCAGGAAACGCGCCAGGCGTGCCGGCCCGTCCAAGCGCTCGCCGGGGCGATCCAGGCGCTCCAGGTAATCAAGCAGGGCAATCGCATCTTCCAGGCCGGGCGTGTCGTACAGCTCCAGCAAGGCTTCGCCGTCGACCGACAACCGCGCGCCTTCCACATGCCGCGTGGTGCTGGGGCGATGGGAGACTTCGCCGAAGCCGACGTCACGGGTCAGCGTGCGCAAAAGCGACGTCTTGCCGACATTGGTGTGGCCGACCACGGCCAGTTTCAGCGGTTTAGTCATGACCGGTCTCCAGCCATGTGAGCGGCGCGCAGTCGGCGAAGGGCAGTTCGAGTTGGTGCAACGCGGCGTGCCAATCGCCAAGGCGCTCGGCGTCCAGCGCCTGGCCGGGCGGTGCCTGCAGCAGCCACACGCGGGTGGCCGTGGCGCTGCGTGCCAGTTCGGCGATCAGCGCCAGGCTGCCACGGTCAGGCGAGCGACGAGGGTCGCAGGCGATGGCCAGGCGTGCGGGTGGGAAGCGCGTGAGCTGTTCCAGCAATTTGTTGCGCGATTCGCGGCTGTCCAGAATGCCTGCGTTTTTGATGCTCGCCGGTAGTTTGGGCGGCCACGGGTGCTGATCATCGAGTTCGATGGCCACCAGCAAGGCGCCGTCGCTCTCCAGTTCGCTGACGCCGCCGCTGACGTGGTGCAGCTGTTCAGGCGCTGCATCGTTGACACCGAGCCGCTCGCTGCTTGGCATCAGGCGTTCGCGCAACGCGCTGTAGCCGGGCAGGTTGAGGTCCAGGCGCAGGGCGGCGCGCCCACGTTTCCAGCGCCACAGGCACAGCAGCGCGAGGATCAACCGCGGCAGCAGGCCGTACACCAGCAGCACGCCCACCAGCCAGGCGGCCCAGGCCTGCCGTGCGCTTTCGATATTCAGGGCGGAGTCGCCGCTGGCGCGGATCATGTCGACGGTCGGCACGTTAAAGCCCAGCAGCGCGGGCAGGCTGCCGAGGGCTTGGGTGACGGCGACAAACGTGTCGGCGCCCAGGATGGTGGTTTCCCACACAAAACCGTAGCGCCGGGTGGCCAGCAGTGTCAGCAAAATCACCATGGCACTGAGCAATGCCAGCAGCCACAGGCTGTTGACCAGCACACCCACTGCCCAGCGATTGAGTTTGTGGCGTTGCAGCAACAGCAGCAGCGCCGGCGCCAACTGAGCCGCCTTGGCATCACGCGCGAATTTTTCGCTGAGCCACAGCCACAGGCGGCCGAGGCTGGCGCTGTGCTCGCCGGCAAACGCCAGGCCCAAGGCCCAGCTCAGCAGCAGAATCAGGTTCAAACCGAGCAGACTGCCCAGCGCCCAGAACACATTCACCGGAGTCAGGCCGTTACCCAGCGCAGCAAACGCCAGGCCGGCGCCGCTGATCACCGCGACCACGGCCAGCAGCACCAACGCCAAACGGGCGCCTTGCAGCCAGCGGGTGAGGGCGCCGGTCAGTCCGTCGCGCTCGGCCAAGTGCAGGGCGCGCGCCTGGATGCGCGTCGGCAAGTCGCCGCCGGCCGTGCGGGCCAGGCGGTTGGCTTCCAGGTCTTCGAGTGGGCCGGCGTGTTCTTCACGCAGGCGCACGGTTTCTGTCAGCCAAAGGGTGTGCAGGGGAGTCAGAGCAGTCACGCGCCATCCTGTTGAGCAAGTGAGGTTGGAGCATAACCGCAGACTCGCAGCTCTGGTATTCTCGTCGCCATGAAAAAAACTCTCCCTTTAAGCCTGATCGCAGCCCTCGGTGAAAACCGCGTGATCGGCGTCGACAACAGCATGCCCTGGCATTTGCCGGGGGATTTCAAATATTTCAAGGCCACCACGCTCGGCAAGCCGATCATCATGGGGCGCAAGACCTGGGATTCCCTGGGCCGACCGTTGCCGGGGCGCTTGAACATTGTGGTCAGCCGTCAGACCGATCTTAAGCTTGAAGGTGCGCAAGTTTTTCCGTCGTTGGCTGCGGCGGTGGAACGGGCTGAGGCCTGGGCGCTGGAGCAGGGCGTGGATGAGCTGATGCTGATCGGCGGTGCGCAGTTGTATGCGCAAGGGTTGGAGCAGGCGGATCGCCTGTATCTGACGCGGGTGGCGTTGAGCCCGGAAGGGGATGCGTGGTTTCCCGAGTTTGATCTGAACCAGTGGAAGCTGGTGTCGAATGTCGAGAACCCGGCTGAGGGCGATAAGCCCGCGTACAACTTCGAAGTCTGGGAAAAAGCCTAAAAGCATCGGGGGCAAGCCCCCTCCCACACCTGATCGCGTTCGATCGGTCAACTGTGGGAGGGGGCTTGCCCCCGATAGCGGTCTATCAGGCTTGCGCTAACTCTGCATGCTCATCGGCATTCAGCAACGCTTTATCCGTCTGCCCCATGATCTGGCTGGTAATCGCACCCGCCGTCATCGAACCGTTCACGTTCAGCGCCGTACGACCCATGTCGATCAGCGGCTCCACGGAAATCAGCAGCGCCACCAGTGACACCGGCAAGCCCATCGCCGGCAGTACGATCAGCGCGGCAAAGGTCGCGCCGCCGCCAACACCGGCCACACCGGCCGAGCTCAAGGTCACAATCGCCACCAGGGTCGCGATCCACAGCGGGTCCAGCGGGTTGATGCCCACGGTCGGCGCAACCATCACCGCAAGCATGGCCGGGTAGAGACCGGCGCAACCGTTCTGGCCGATGGTGGCGCCAAACGAGGCGGCGAAACCGGCAATTGATTGCGGGATACCCAGGCGGCGGGTCTGCGCTTCAATGCTCAGCGGGATGGCGGCTGCGCTGGAGCGGCTGGTGAAGGCAAAGGTCAGCACCGGCCACACCTTGCGGAAGAAGCGCAGCGGGTTGACCCCGGCCAGCGACAGCAGCAGGCCGTGCACCACAAACATCAGGCCCAGCGCCAGGTACGACACCACCACAAAACTGCCGAGCTTGATGATGTCTTGCAGGTTGGAGCCGGCGACCACTTTGGTCATCAGCGCCAGCACGCCGTAGGGCGTCAGCTTCATCACCAGGCGCACCAGACGCATCACCCAGGCTTGCAGGGTGTCGATGGCGTTGAGCACTTTCTGGCCTTTTTCCACGTCGTCCTTGAGCAGTTGCAGCGCGGCAACCCCGAGGAACGCAGCAAAAATCACCACGCTGATGATCGACGTCGGCTTGGCCCGGGCCAGGTCGGCAAACGGATTGGCTGGCACGAACGACAGCAGCAACTGCGGGATATTCAGGTCGGCGACCTTGCCTGCGTAATCGCTCTGGATCACTTGCAGGCGCGCCATTTCCTGGGTGCCGGCCACCAGCCCTTCGGCGGTAAGGCCGAACAGGTTGGTCAGGCCGATACCGATCAGCGCCGCAATCGCTGTGGTAAACAGCAGCGTGCCGATGGTCAGGAAGCTGATCTTGCCCAGGGACGAGGCGTTGTGCAGACGCGCCACGGCGCTGAGGATCGAGGCGAACACCAGCGGGATCACGATCATTTGCAGCAACTGCACGTAACCATTGCCGACCAGATCAAACCAGCTGATCGAGGCTTTAAGCACCGGGTTGCCGTCGCCATAAATCGTGTGCAACGCCGCGCCGAACAGCACGCCGAGCACCAGCGCAAACAGGACCTTTTTAGCGAGGCTCCAGTGGGTGTGACGCGTTTGTGCCAGGCCCAAAAGCAGGGCCACGAACACCAGTACGTTGAGAATCAGGGGCAGATTCATTGAAGCTCCGTTGAGAAGGCAGCCAATCGCGTGAGCCTGCGATTGCGAACCGGAAATCCTAACAGCTTGAAATATATTGATTTAATACCGATATGGAATGGTGACTGTCGTTTTTGGAATAAGCGTTTGACGCTCAGGCACACGCTCTTGGCGCAATCACGACGCAAGCGGTCGTGCTCGGGCGATAACTGTCACACAGATTTGTTAGCGTCGATGTCTTTCACTCAGGGAGAAAACGCTTATGAAGCTCGCGCCAACACTACTGGCCGCCGCCTTCTGCTTGGGCCTCGCCAGCCAGGCATTTGCCGCCACCGAGTTAAAGCACTGGCCGGCGCCTGCCGCCGAGCAACTGAACAAGATGATCGCCGCCAACGCCAACAAGGGTAACTTCGCGGTGTTCGACATGGACAACACCAGTTACCGTTACGACCTCGAAGAGTCGCTGCTGCCGTACCTTGAGAACAAAGGCCTGATCACCCGCGACACCATGGACCCGTCCCTCAAGCTGATCCCGTTCAAAGACACCGCCGACCACAAGGAAAGCCTGTTCAGCTACTACTACCGACTCTGCGAAGTGGACGACATGGTCTGCTACCCGTGGGTTGCGCAGATTTTCTCCGGCTTCACCCTCAAGGAACTCAAGGGCTACGTCGACGAGATGATGGCGTCGCGCAAGCCGGTGCCGGTCACCTATTACGACGGTGACGTGGTCAAGACCATGGACGTGCAGCCGCCGAAGGTCTTCACCGGCCAGGCTGAGCTGTTCAACAAACTGATGGAAAACGGCATCGAGGTGTATGTGATGACCGCCGCGTCCGAGGAGTTGGTGCGCATGGTCGCCGCCGATCCCAAGTACGGCTACAACGTCAAACCCGAGAACGTCATCGGCGTGAGCACCTTGCTCAAGGATCGCAAGACCGGCGAGCTGACCACTGCGCGCAAACAGATCGCCGCCGGCAAATACGACGAAAAAGCCAACCTCGGCCTGGAGCTGACCCCGTACCTGTGGACCCCGGCGACCTGGATGGCCGGCAAGCACGCAGCGATCCTCACCTACATTGATGAGTGGAAAAAACCGGTGATCGTGGGCGGCGACACCCCCACCAGCGACGGCTACATGTTGTTTCACGATGTGGACGTGGCCAAGGGTGGCGTCCACCTGTGGGTCAACCGCAAGGATAAATACATGACCCAACTCAACGGCATGATGGCCAAGCACGCAGCGGCCCAGGCCAAGGAAGGGCTGCCGGTGACGGCGGACAAGAACTGGGTAATCGTCAAGCCGGACGAGATTCAGTAAGACCGAGCCGCCTGCTTCGCGAGCAAGCCCGCTCCCACATTCGACCGCATACCTAAGTTCGAACCCGGTCACCTGTGGGAGCGGGCTTGCCCGCGAAGGCAGTGTGTCAGGCCCTGCATGAGGCGACTGGCCCACCGCTATCGCAGGCAAGCCCGCTCCCACATTCAACCGCATGCTCAAGCTGGAACCCGGTCAACTGTGGGAGCGGGCTTGCCCGCGAAGGCTTTGTGTCAGGCCCAACATGAGGCGACTGGCCCACCGCTATCGCAGGCAAGCCAGCTCCCCCATTCAACCGCATGCTCAAGCTGGAACCCGATCAACTGTGGGAGCGGGCTTGCCCGCGAAGGCGGTGTGTCAGGCCCGACATGAGTCAGCTGGCCCACCGCTATCGCAGGCAAGCCAGCTCCCACATTCAACCGCATGCTCAAGCTGGAACCCGATCAACTGTGGGAGCGGGCTTGCCCGCGAAGGCTTTGTGTCAGGCCCTGCATGAGTCAGCTGACCCACCACTATCGCAGGCAAGCCAGCCCGCGCATTCGACCACACACGCATGTTGGAACTCGGTCTACTGCTGAAGGGTTTATCCAGACAAAAAAATGCCCCGCACGTGGCGGGGCATTTTCATGTGCGAGGCTTACAGGCCGTCGAGCATTGCTTTGTTACGCACGGCACCCTTGTCGGCACTGGTGGCCAGCAACGCGTAAGCCTTCAGCGCGGTGGTGACTTTGCGCGGACGCTTCTCGACCGGTTTCCAGCCTTTCTTGTCCTGCTCGACCCGGCGCGCTGCCAGTTCTTCGTCGCTGATCAACAGGTTGATCGAGCGGTTCGGAATGTCGATCAGCACTTTGTCACCGTCCTGCACCAGGCCAATCGCGCCGCCGGCAGCGGCTTCTGGCGAAGCGTGGCCGATGGACAGGCCCGAGGTGCCGCCGGAGAAACGGCCGTCAGTGAGCAACGCACAAGCTTTGCCCAGGCCTTTGGATTTCAGGTACGACGTCGGGTAGAGCATCTCTTGCATGCCCGGGCCGCCTTTCGGGCCTTCGTAGCGGATGATCACGATGTCGCCGGCTTTGACTTCGTCAGCGAGGATGCCGCGCACGGCGCTGTCCTGGCTTTCGAAGATCTTGGCGTTGCCTTCGAACACGTGGATGGATTCATCCACACCGGCGGTTTTCACCACGCAGCCATCCAGCGCGATGTTGCCGTACAGCACGGCCAGGCCGCCTTCTTGCGAGTAGGCGTGCTCGACACTGCGGATGCAGCCGTTTTCACGGTCGTCATCGAGGGTGTCCCAGCGGGTGGACTGGCTGAACGCCGTTTGCGTCGGGATGCCGGCCGGGCCTGCCTTGAAGAAGTGATGCACTGCTTCGTCGGTGGTCTGGGTGATGTCCCACTTGGCGATACCTTCGGCCATGCTCGTGCTGTGCACGGTCGGCAGGTCGGTGTGCAACAGGCCGCCACGGGCCAGCGAACCGAGGATCGAGAAGATCCCGCCGGCGCGGTGCACGTCTTCCATGTGGTACTTCTGGATGTTCGGCGCGACTTTGCACAGTTGTGGCACGTGGCGGGACAGACGGTCGATGTCGCGCAGGTCGAAATCGATCTCGGCTTCCTGGGCGGCGGCCAGCAAGTGCAGGATGGTGTTGGTGGAACCGCCCATGGCGATGTCCAGGGTCATGGCGTTTTCGAACGCCTTGAAGTTGGCGATGTTGCGCGGCAGCACCGACTCATCGTTGTCGGTGTAGTAACGCTTGCACAGCTCGACGATGGTACGGCCAGCCTGCAGGAACAGCTGCTCGCGGTCGCTGTGGGTGGCCAGCGTGGAACCGTTGCCCGGCAAGGCCAGGCCCAGGGCTTCGACCAGGCAGTTCATCGAGTTGGCGGTGAACATGCCGGAGCACGAACCGCAGGTAGGGCAGGCGCTGCGCTCGTATTCCGCGACTTTCTCGTCAGACGCGCTGGAATCGGCGGCGATGACCATGGCGTCCACAAGGTCGAGGCCGTGCGAGGCGAGTTTGGTCTTGCCGGCTTCCATCGGCCCGCCGGAGACGAAGATCACCGGGATGTTCAGGCGCAGGGAGGCCATCAGCATGCCGGGGGTGATCTTGTCGCAGTTGGAGATGCACACGATGGCGTCGGCGCAGTGGGCGTTGACCATGTATTCCACGGAGTCGGCGATGATCTCGCGGCTCGGCAGCGAATACAGCATGCCGTCATGGCCCATGGCGATGCCGTCATCCACGGCGATGGTGTTGAATTCTTTCGCCACGCCGCCGGCGCGTTCGATCTCGCGGGCGACCAGTTGGCCCAGGTCCTTGAGGTGGACGTGGCCGGGTACGAACTGGGTGAACGAGTTGGCAATCGCGATGATCGGCTTTTTGAAGTCGTCATCTTTCATCCCCGTGGCACGCCACAGTGCGCGCGCGCCGGCCATGTTGCGGCCGTGGGTGGATGTTTTCGAGCGGTAATCAGGCATGAAGCACTCCGGGCGGCTAATCAAGTACTAAAGGGAAGTGAGCCTCTATTGGCGTCTGGAACACTCAGAAAATGGCTGTGTGTCCAAACGTTGCCACTCGCGTCGCGGGATCGCCGCGTGCTTGGGCCTCGAGCTCATAAACCCGCCGGGGGATGACTGGCGATGAATAGGGTCGATTCTACACCGCTAGCGGCCGGAGGGAATGGCCGCCGGTGTGCAGATAGCGCTTACGAGACGTGTGGGTATGCAAGTTTCATGGTCAGCGGCCGACTCGCGCGTTCGTCATCACGCCCCAAACGCTGAACACGATGAAGCTGATGGCGATGGTCATCAGCAGGTTGGCCCCGGCTTGGGCGAGGGCGGCGCTGCTGACGGCAGCGGTGATGAACATGATGCTGTTGCCGGCCGAGGCGGCGGTGCCGGCGCTGCTGGAGAACAGCAACATAGCGGCGGAAATCGCGGCGGGGCGAACCAGAGTTACGGCCAGGGCGCTGATCAGCATCGGGATCAGCAGGGTGATGGTGGTGATAGCCCCTAGACCGACGATCAGCATCAGAAGCACGCCTGCGATAAGCAGCAATCCAAGGCCGATGTTGATTTGCCGGGACAGCGAAATGCGTTTTTGAAGATACGACGCCGCCAAGCCACCGAGCAGATAGGCCACGCCATACACCATGAGTACCAGTGCGTACTGGTATTCGGAGAGTTTCAACGAGTCCATGAAAATCAACGGTGTCACGCTGATCAAGGCGAAGTAGCAGGCGAATACCAACGCGGCGATCCACCAGTAACGCAGGAAGTCGCGATTGGTCGCGACATCTTTCAGCGTGCCGATGATCGACACCGGCGTGCGGTGCGGGCTGGCGGACTTGGAGGGCAGTATGCAGAACGCATGGATCAACATGCCCAATGCCATCAGTGCGAATCCATAGAAACTACCTTGCCAGTCGAAGGTGGTTTGCAACCAGGAGCCGATCAGCGGTGACAAAGCGACGAACGAGCCGCTCAGGGTCATGTAGTAGAGGCGCACACGGGCTCTATCCTGTTCTTCGAACAGGTCTTCCACTAACGCGTGGCCCAGTACGAAGAAGCCGCAACCCATGGCCTGGACCGAGCGAAACAGAAGGAAGCTCAGGTAGTCCGTCGATAATGCGCAACCTATCGCACCCAGGATCGACAGCGTGATGCAACCGAGCAAGACTTCCTTGCGGCCCCATTTATCCGACAGCGGGCCGGCGACCAGTTGGGAAATCGAAAAAACCAGCGTGAACAGGCTGATGGATAGCGCGACATCTGCGCTGGGCATGTCGAATCGTGCGGCGAGGGCCGGGAATGAGGGCAGCAGGATATTGATCGGGAAAAAGCTGATCAGCGAAATGCAGGTGATGAGGATGAAGCGCGAGAGATGTTGGCGTTTTACGTCGCCGTGGGGCGGCGAATAAGAGGAATCAGACATTGTTGTTATTTTCCGGAGTAAAACCAGAAACCGATACTAGTCTGCGAAAAATGGAATTCAATCAAAACCGTTGCGCGAAGCTATATGGACTTGTGTGGGAGCCGGGCTTGCCCGCGATGCAAGCACCTCGGTATGTCAGATACCCTGCGGTGATGCTATCGCAGGCAAGCCAGCTCCCACATTTGGTCCGCGATGTTACTTAGCTATTCGGCAACAACCGGCACGTAATGCTCTTGATATACCGAGTCTCGGCAATCGCCGGGTGCACCGGGTGATCCGGGCCCTGGCCGCCGCGTTCGAGCATCTGGATATTGCGGTCCAGGTGACGGGCGCTGGTCAGCAGGATGTTTTGCAGGTCGTCTTCCGGCAGGTGCATCGAGCAGGATGCGCTGACCAGGATGCCGTCCTTGCTGAGCAGGCGCATGGCTTGCTCGTTCAGGCGGCGGTAGGCGCCTTCGCCGTTCTTCATGTCTTTCTTGCGTTTGATGAAGGCAGGTGGGTCGGCCACGATCACGTCGAAACGCTCTTCGCTGGCTTTCAGCTCTTTGAGGGCTTCGAACACGTCGCCTTCGATGCAGGTCATCTTCTCGGCAACGCCGTTCAGTGCCGCGTTGCGCTCAACACCGTCGAGGGCGAAGGCCGAAGCGTCGACGCAGAACACTTCACTGGCGCCGAAGGCGGCCGCTTGCACGCCCCAGCCGCCGATGTAGCTGTACAGGTCCAGCACGCGTTTGCCTTTGGCATACGGGGCCAGGCGGGCGCGGTTCATGCGGTGGTCGTAGAACCAGCCGGTCTTCTGGCCCTGGATTACCGGGGCTTCGAATTTCACGCCGTTCTCTTCCAGCGCGACCCATTCCGGCACCAGGCCGAACACGGTTTCAACGTAGCGGTTGAGGCCTTCGGCGTCGCGCGCGGCGGAGTCGTTCTTGAACAGGATGCCGCTTGGCTTGAGCACTTGGGTCAGGGCGGCGATCACGTCTTCTTTGTGGGCTTCCATGGTCGCCGAAGCGATCTGGACGACCAGGATGTCGCCGAAACGGTCGACCACCAGGCCTGGCAACAAGTCGGAGTCGCCATACACCAGGCGGTAGAACGGCTTGTCGAACAGGCGGTCACGCAGCGACAGCGCGACGTTGATGCGGTGCACCAGCAGCGACTTGTCCAATGGCAACTTGATGTCGCGCGACAGCAGGCGTGCGCAGATCAGGTTGTTCGGGCTCATGGCCACGATGCCCAGGGTCTTGCCGCCGGCCGCTTCCAGGATAGCCTGGTCGCCTGCCTGGAAGCCGTGAAGTGGGGTGGCGGCCACGTCGATTTCGTTGCTGTAGACCCACAGGTGGCCGTTGCGCAAACGACGATCGGCGTTGGCTTTGAGACGCAGGCTTGGCAGGGACATGACGTCGCTCCGGAAAAAAGAGCGGGAGTATACCGTGTTGTGCATGCATTCGCGGCGCCGCCGGACATGTGGGAGCGGGCTTGCTCGCGAAAGCGGTGGATCAGCCCCTGTATTGGGTGACTGACATCGGGCTTTCGCGAACAGGCCCGCTCCCACATTTGATCCGGTTTCAGTTCGGCATTTGGGTGTCGGTCAAGTCTTCATAAGGGTTAGAATCCCCGCCTAGCCCAGAGTGTGTACTTATGTCCCAAGAGCTTTCCGCCGAGCAGATCCAACAGGCCCTGCAAGGCATCAGCGTGCCGCCTCAACCGCAAATCATGGTGGATTTGCAGATGGAGCAGTACATGCCCGACCCGGACCTGGAAGTGATCGCGCGGTTGATCTCCCAGGACCCTGGCCTGTCCGGCGCATTGCTGAAGATCGTCAACTCGCCGTATTACGGCCTGAGCAACAAGATTGCCTCGATCCAGCGCGCGGTGAATCTGCTGGGCAGCCGTTCGATCATCAACTTGATCAACGCGCAGTCGATCAAAGGCGAGATGAGCGACGACACCATTGTCACTCTCAACCGCTTCTGGGACACCGCCCAGGATGTGGCCATGACCTGCCTGACCCTGGCCAAGCGCACCGGCTCGCAGGCGGTGGACGAGGCTTATGCCCTGGGGCTGTTCCACGATTGCGGCGTGCCGTTGATGCTCAAGCGGTTCCCCAATTACATGACGGTACTGGAGCAGGCCTACGCCAATGCCGGGCCCGATTGCCGCGTGGTCGACACCGAGAACAACGCGTTCAACACCAACCATGCCGTGGTCGGTTACTACACCGCCAAATCCTGGCGTCTGCCGGAGCATGTGACCGACGCGATTGCCAACCACCACAACGCGTTGGCGATTTTCAGCGATGAGTCCTCGCGCACGCCGCAACTTAAAAACCTGCTGGCCATCTTGAAAATGGCTGAGCACATCTGTTCGTCCTATCGCGTGCTGGGTAACCAGGCCGTGGACCATGAATGGAATGCCATCGGCCATCTGGTGCTGGATTACGTGGGCCTGTCGGACTACGACTTCGAAAGCATGAAGTTGTCGATCCGCGAACTGGGCGCGCACTGACCCTTTTTTTACGAGGTACACATGCCCGAGTTACCAGAAGTCGAAACCACCCGGCGCGGGATTGCGCCGCACCTGGAAGGCCAACGCGTCAGCCGTGTGGTGGTGCGTGAGCGGCGCTTGCGCTGGCCGATCCCGGAAGACCTGGATGTGCGCCTGTCCGGGCAGCGCATCGTGCTGGTGGAGCGGCGGGCCAAGTACCTGTTGATCAATGCCGAAGTGGGCACCTTGATCAGCCACTTGGGCATGTCGGGCAACCTGCGGCTGGTGGAAGCCGGTTCACCCGCGCTCAAGCATGAGCATGTGGACATCGAGCTGGAGTCGGGAATGGCGCTGCGCTACACCGACCCGCGGCGCTTCGGCGCAATGCTCTGGAGCCAGGACCCGCACAACCACGAATTGCTGATTCGCCTGGGGCCGGAGCCGTTGACTGACCTGTTTGACGGCGAGCGGCTGTTCCAGCTGTCCCGCGGCAAGTCGATGGCGGTGAAGCCGTTCATCATGGACAACGCGGTGGTGGTGGGCGTGGGCAATATCTATGCGACCGAAGCGCTGTTTGCCGCCGGGATTGACCCGCGCAGGGCTGCCGGTGGCATTTCTCGCGGGCGTTACTTGAAGCTGGCGATTGAGATCAAGCGTGTGCTGGCCGCCGCCATCGAGCGTGGCGGCACCACATTGCGGGACTTTATCGGCGGTGACGGGCAGCCGGGGTATTTTCAGCAGGAACTGTTCGTCTACGGCCGGGGCGGCGAGGCGTGCAAGGTCTGCGGCAGCGAATTGCGCAATGTGGTGTTGGGGCAGCGGGCGAGTGTGTTTTGCCCTAAATGCCAGAGCTGAGTGTTGGGTGAGGGCTGATGTCGCCATCGCAGGCAAGCCCGCTCCCACATTCGACCGCATTTTGATGTGGGTACTCGGTCAACGGTGGGAGCGGGCGTGCTCGCAAAGAGGCCCTTGCAGGCACTGAAGAACCTCAGGCCTTACCGGTAATCAACCGATATTTCTCCATCAACTGTTCTTCAGTCTCAGGGTGTGCCTCGTCCAGCGGAATGCAATCCACCGGGCACACTTGCTGGCACTGAGGCTCGTCGTAGTGGCCGACGCATTGGGTGCACAGGTTGGGGTCGATCACGTAGATCTCTTCACCCTGGGAAATCGCAGCGTTCGGGCACTCAGGTTCGCAGACGTCGCAGTTGATGCAATCGTCGGTGATGATCAGGGACATGGAAACTCCTGCCAGGGCTGTCAGCCAGGGCATCTGAAAACGAATGCGCGCAATTGTGCCGCATTGGCGCCCGCAGTGCGAGCTGTGGCGATCGCTGGGCTTGTTGTGGGGAGCGCCGTGGTGGTTGTGGCGAGCAGGCTTGCCTTGCGTTGCGCTGCGAAGCGGCGCTAAAAACAGGCGGCGGTGTTTTGGCTGGAACTACGCGGTGGCTTCATTGGGCTGCTTCGCAGCCCAATGCGGGGCAAGCCCGCTCGCCGCAGCAAGCCCGCTGCCACAATAAGCCTGCTCAGTGCAGGCAAATCAGGCTCAGCATGGACAAGTCAGGCTTGGCACAGGCAAGCCCGCTCATCAGAAAATTACTTCTTGAAGCGCAGTGTCAGCGCATCCGCCACAGCCGGGTGCACGAACTTGGTGATATCTCCGCCCAAAGCGGCGATTTCACGGACCAACGTCGAGGAAATGAACGAATAACGCTCCGACGGCGTGAGGAACAGGCTTTCGACGTCCGGCGCCAGTTGGCGGTTCATGTTGGCCAGCTGGAATTCGTACTCGAAGTCGGACACCGCGCGCAGGCCACGCAGGAACACATTGGCGTTCTGCTCCTTGGCGAAGTGTGCCAGCAGCGTCGAAAAACCCACCACTTCCACGTTAGGCAGGTGTTTGGTGACCTCACGCGCCAGTTCCACGCGCTGTTCCAGGGGAAACAGCGGGTTTTTCTTGGGGCTGGCAGCGACCGCGATGATCACATGGTCGAACAGGCGAGAGGCGCGTTCGACCAGATCGCCATGGCCTTTGGTAATCGGGTCGAAGGTACCTGGGTACAACACTCGGTTCATCGCGTCGTCCTGGCGGAGTCCGTTGGGGAACCGGATGGTATCGCAGCCATCCCGGTCGGCCAAGTCAACTTATGCAGAAGAAAGCACTATAGACACCGCGAATAACCTGTTTTTTCACGCTGTTTTCAGACGTTCGGCCAACGCAGTCGCCAGTTGCGCGGTTAATCCATACACCGACAATTGCGGGTTAGCCCCAATGCTGGTGGGGAACAACGAGCCGTCGTGGATCGACAGGTTGCGCAACTGGTGATGGCGACCGAGGCTGTCAGCCACTGCGTTTTTCGGGTCTTCGCCCATGGCGCAACCGCCCATCACGTGGGCGCTGCCCAGGGTGGTCCGATGCAGTTCCAGGCTCAGGCCGTCGATCAGGCTGCGTGCCTCGGCCAGGGTGCTGACGTAACGCGCGTCGTGATGCAATGGCTTGACCGACTTGGCGCCCGCCGCGAACTGGATCTCGGCCATGCTGTGGAAGGCTCGGCGCAGGCCGTCCCAGGCGTAGGGCGATACTGGGTAATCGAGAACCGGCGTACCGTCGCCGCGTAATTCCACCGTGCCGCCAGGGCTGTCGGGATGAAAACCATCACGTAAAAGGGCAAGCATGGCGTGGGTATGTGGCAACTGGCTCATATCCAGCGCGTTGCCGGTGCCGTAACCGCCGAATAGCGTGCTGGCCAATCCTGGGTGCAAGGGCGGTGCCTCCAGCTTGTAGGACATTTTGCCGGTGGTGCCGTCCACCCACTGAAAATGATCGGAATAAATTGACTGCGGCGCGCCGTAGAACGGGTTGATCACCTCGTCGAACTGCGCGGCAGAAAAATTCACCAGGTGCAGAAACGTGCGCTTGCCCACGCGCGAGTGCGGGTCGGGCGCGTCCGAGCGCATCAGCAGCGCCGGGCTGTTGATGCCGCCGCCCGACAGCACGTAATGCCTGGCCTTGACCGTTATCTTGCGACCCGTGGGCGCGACGCAGCGCGCGTCCATCGCCACGCATTCCAGGCTGCTGATGGTGTCGCCGCTGTAGTTCAAGCGTTCGGCGCGGGCCAGGTACAGCAGCTCGCCGCCGTTCTCCAGCGTGGACGGGATGGTGGTCACCAGCATCGATTGCTTGGCGTTGACCGGGCAGCCCATGCCGCAATAGCCCAGGTTGAAGCAGCCGCGCACGTTGCGCGGGATCACGTGCCAGCTGTAACCGAGCTTTTCGCAGCCTTTGCGGATTACATCGTTATTGGCATTCGGTGGAATCGCCCATGGCGCGATGCCCAGGCGCTGTTCCATTTTTTCGAACCACGGCGCCATCTCGGCGCTGCTGTGGCCTTTCACCGCGTACTCACTGGCCCAGTGGGAAAGCGTGGCGTCGGGCGTGCGAAAACTCGACGTCCAGTTGATCAATGTGGTGCCGCCCACCGCCCGGCCCTGCAGGATGGTGATCGCGCCGTCCTTGCTCATGCGGCCAATGCCTTCCTGGTACAGGCTGGCGTAGGCCTCGTCTTCGAGCAGCTTGAAGTCGCTGCTGGTCTTGAGCGGGCCCTCTTCGATCAGCAGCACCTTGTAGCCCGCGGCGCTGAGGATTTCGGCGGTGGTGCCACCGCCGGCACCACTGCCGATGATCACCACATCGGCTTCCAGCGTCAGGTCGCTGTCGAGTGCGGCGCCATTGTGGGTTTTCCAGCCGCGGGCCAGGCCGTCGCGGAACAGATCGGGTACGGGCATAGGTGTGCACTCTTATTTTTCTGTACGAAGTTGCGACCAGTGTGGGAGCTGGCTTGCCGGCGATAGCGGTTTGCCTGCCGATCAATTCACCGCGGATACACCGCCATCGCAGGCCTGCCAGCTCCCACATTTCCTAATCGGGTTGTCAGGTCTAGATCTTCGGCGGGCCGGGGTAGCCGCAATGGGCCCAGGATTGCGGGCGGAAGTACCACGCCATGATCACCAGCTTGAGCAGTGAGCCCTGGCCCATGCGCAGCAGGTTCAGGTAGCTGTTTTCCCAGCGGTGCAGGAAGTTGCGGATCTGCTCACCGCTGGCATTTTCCCAACTGCCCCAGATCCCCGTCAGCGGGCCGCGGGTGATGCCCATGCCCAGCACGTCGAACAGTTGCTGGGTAAGCTTGAACATCTCCGGCGACAGGTGCTGCAGGCTGTAGTCGAGTTTTTTCAGCGTGTCTTCAATCCCGGCGACCACGTCCTGGGCGCTGGCCGCGCCTTCGAGCAGCACCGGGATCACCGCGCGCAAGAACGGCAAGTCGCTGCTGCGCAGCATGGCAAAGCCGCTGGCCGGGGTGCTGCTGGAACACCCGCTGAGGCTGGCGCCCAGCCCGGCAGTGGCCAGGAACGCGCTGGCACACAGGCCAATTTTCAAGACGCCGCGCCGCGACAGCGCAGGTGTTTCAGTCAGGCTAGGGTTCATTGTTATTGTTGTCCCGAGAGTGGCGGAATCAGCGAATAAACAACTTCTGAATCAACTTCTGAATCGACTTGCCATAGGGCGGGTAGATCAATTTCGCCGCGTTGAGGCGCTGCTTCACCAGCACGCCCTTGGCCTTGCTGAACGTAAGGAACCCTTCGTGGCCGTGGTAGTGGCCCATGCCGGAAGGTCCGATGCCGCCGAAGGGCATGTCGTCCTGGGCCACATGCAGCAGGGTGTCGTTCAGGCACACGCCGCCGGAGTGGGTTTCATGCAGTACGCGGTTCTGCTCGCCCTTGTTGTAGCCGAAGTAATACAGGGCCAACGGGCGAGGGCGTTGGTTGATGTAGGCAAACGCCTGGTCGATGCCGCGATACGGCACGATCGGCAGCACCGGGCCGAAGATTTCGTCCTGCATCACGGTCATTTCATCGCTGACATTCAGCAACAGGCTGTGGGACATACGCCGTGCCTGGCCTTGGTCGTACAAGGCGATCAGGGTGGCGCCTTTGTCGGTGGCGTCTTTGACGTAGGCATTCAGCCTGGCCTGTTGCCGATCATTGATGATGGCGGTGTAGTCCGGGTTGTCGGTCAGGGTTGGGTAAAACCCGCGAACTGCCTTGCTGTATGCCTCGACGAACCCCTCGACACGGTCTTCGGGCACCAGCACGTAGTCCGGCGCCACGCAGGTTTGCCCGGCATTCAGGCATTTGCCGAAGGCGATGCGCTCGGCGGCGTCCTTGAGCGGCACATCGGCGGAGACTATTGCCGGCGACTTGCCGCCCAGCTCCAGCGTCACCGGGGTCAGGTGTTCAGCTGCAGCACGCATCACGTGCTTGCCGATGCTGGTGGCGCCGGTGAACAGCAGGTGATCGAAGCGCAATTTGGAAAACGCCATGCCCACTTCGGCTTCGCCCAGCACCACGCACACCAGGTCTTCGGGGAAAATTTTCGCCAGCAGCGCCTTGAGCAGCTCACCCGTAGCGGGCGTGGATTCGCTGAGCTTGAGCATCACCCGGTTACCGGCCGCCAACGCGCCGACCAATGGGCCGATGGCCAAATACAACGGGTAGTTCCACGGCACGATCACGCCGACCACGCCCAGTGGTTGATAGATGACCTTGGCAGATGCCGGTTGGAAGGCGATGCCTACAGCGCGGCGGGAAGGTTTCATCCAGCCTTTGAGGTGTTTGCTGGCGTAGTGAATGCCATGCAGGCTCGGCATCAATTCGGCGAACAGGGTTTCGTCTGCGCTGCGGTGGCTGAAGTCCTGGCTGATCGCGTCGATCAGGGCCTGGCGTTCGTCGCTGAGTACATCGCGCAATGCCTTGAGCCATTGTTGGCGCTGCGCCGCCGGTGGCATCGGGTTGGCGGCATAGGCACGGCGCTGGGCGTCGAACAGGTCCTGGAGCTGATCCAGCGCCTGGGAATCTTGCAGGTAGGCAACGTTGGCAGACATGGCGCAGTTCCCGATTGTTATAGGTCTGCCTGGATTTTTAGAGTCATTGCTCTAAATTGTCAAATGTCATTGCAGCAACATGCGGATTTATCCAGACAAGGATAGGCCGTAAGATGCCCCATCACGTGTTCAGAAGCTGATCCCCTATGGCACCACGAGTAAAGACCAGCGAGCGCATCGTGCAAACCAGCCTGGAGCTTTTTAACCAGCAGGGCGAGCGCAGCGTCAGCACCAATCACATTGCCGCCCACATGGAAATTTCCCCGGGCAACCTGTACTACCACTTCCCCAACAAGCAGGCGATCATCGCCGTGCTGTTTCGCGAATACGAAGTCCTAGTGGACAGTTTCCTGCGCCCGCCCCAGGGCCGCGCCGTCACCGTCGAAGACAAGCGTTTTTACCTGCAGGCCGTGCTGGCTGGCATGTGGCGCTACCGCTTCCTGCACCGCGACCTGGAACACCTGCTGGAAAGCGACCCGGAACTGGCCACCGGCTACCGGCGCTTTTCCCAGCGTTGCCTGATCCAGGGCGGCGCCATCTATCAAGGGTTTGTCGATGCCGGCATCCTCAATATGGACCCGGTGCAAACCGAGGCGCTGACCCTCAATGCCTGGATCATCCTCACCTCGTGGGTGCGATTTCTGTGCACCACCAATGAAAATTCCGCCCACTTGAGCGCCGAGGCGATCAAGCGTGGGGTGTACCAGGTGCTGGTGCTGGAGGCGGGGTTTGTCACGCCCCAGGCCAAAGAGGCGGTAGACGCCTTGTTCAAAGAGTTTTATGTGCCGTTGAACCAGGCACTGGAAGAAGTGAAGTAGGACCTTTCCCGAATCTGTTCACAGGAGTCCGTCATGCCGCTTGCCCAACTGATCAGCCCCCAGCAACTCGCCGAGCGCCAGAAGGCGGCCGGGCTGGTGATCCTGGATTGCCGCTTTGCCCTGGAAGACCCGGACTACGGGCTTTGCAGCTACGCCGAAGGGCATATCGAAGGTGCGCAATATGCCGACCTGGAGCGCCACCTCAGCGGTGCGGTGACAAAGGGCGTGACCGGGCGTCATCCGTTGCCGGCGGCGGACACCTTGGCCGCGCAACTGCGGGCCTGGGGCATCAATGCCGACACGGACATCGTGCTGTATGACGACGGCCCCGGCGCTTATGCCGCCCGAGCGTGGTGGCTGCTGGCCTGGCTGGGCAAACGCGACGGCGTGTTTATTCTGGACGCAGGCCTCAAGGCCTGGCACTCGGCCGGCTTCCCGCTGAGCCTGGACGCGCCCGTGGTTGAGCCGGGGACGTTTGCCGGCACCCCGGACAATCACCTCGTGCTGGACGCCGAGCACCTGCAAAAACGCTTGGGCGAACCGGGCATGACCTTGATCGATGCCCGCGCCCAAGCGCGTTTTCGCGGCGACGTGGAGCCTATCGACCCGATTGCCGGGCACATTCCTGGCGCCCAATGTGCGGCGTTCAACGAAAACCTGGGCAGTGACGGTCGCTTCCTGCCAGCTGAGCAGCTCAAGCAGCGTTTCGCTGCGCAGTTGAAGGGCCGCTCGCCGGAAGAGTTGGTGGCGTATTGCGGTTCTGGCGTGACGGCGTGTCACAACCTGTTTGCGCTGAGTTTGGCGGGTTACCCGTTGGGCAAGCTGTATGCGGGGTCGTGGAGCGAGTGGATTACCGACCCGGCGCGGGAAGTTGCTACCGGCGACTAAATTCCCAGTCTGAAATCCGATCACGTGTGGCAGCTGGCTTGCCTGCGACAGCGGTGTGTCAGTGTTTAATCAGCCAACTGACACGACCTCATCGCCGGCAAGCCAGCGCCCACATTTTTAGCCGTGTTGAGCCAGTAGCCACTGTGGAATGCGACGCTCCAGGTAATAAGTGGGGCGCTTCAGCGACCCATCAACAAACCCCACATGCCCACCCTTGGCCAACAACTCGAACTCGGTGCAAGCCGACAGTTCACTGGCCTCGGGCAAGCTGTGGGCGAACACGAATGGGTCATCGGCCGCCTGGATAATCAGCGTCGGCGTGCGAATATCGCCCAGGTAATAGCGACTCGACGCGCGGCGGTAATAGTCCTCGGCGCTGAGAAAGCCATGCAGCGGCGCGGTCACCCGCCCGTCGAAGTCCCAGAACGTACGCATCTTCTCCAGCGAGCCGAGTGCCTCGAGGGTTTTCAGCCCGTCAGCTTGGCCATCCTGTAAAAAACGACGTTGCTTGACGCGGATATACGCCAGCATCTCGCGCATAAAGTGCTTCTGATACACCCGCGAAAACCCCAGCCCGATGCGATCCGCACACTGGTCCAGGCGAAACGGCACCGACACCGCGGCCGCGCCATGCAGCCCCGAGGCTTGGCCGGTTTCACCCAAGTGCTTGAGCAGCACGTTGCCGCCCAGCGAATAACCCACGGCATACAGCGGCGCCAACGGTCGCTTGGCGCGCAGATGCGCAATCGCTGCTGCCAGGTCTTCGCTGGCGCCCGAATGGTAACTGCGCGCCAGCAGGTTGGGCTCACCCGAACACCCGCGCCAGTTCAGCGCGGCGCTCGCCCAGCCTTGGGCGGCGAGGACTTTTTGCAAGCCGGCCACGTAGGGCGAATTGGACGAGCCGGTCAGCCCATGCAGCACCAGCACCAATGGCGCTTGCGCGTCATGGGGGCCGTGCCAGTCAAGGTCAAGGAAGTCGCCGTCGTCCAGCCACAAGCGTTCGCGTTGGCGTTCAATATGCGTGGTAGGACGCCACAACGGCCCCCACAGCGTTTGCAGGTGCGGGTTGCCGAGGCCGAAAGCGGGTTTGAACAGGTCGACGGAAGGGGTCATGGACATCTCTGTAGCGAGCGGACTCGTTGTGGCGAGCGAGGCTTCATGTGGCGAGCAGGCCTGCCCTGCGTTGGACTGCGCAGCGGCCCTGGCTCAGTCACCGCGGTCGGGCAGAGTGAACGCGGTGACTCTTTTGGGACCGCCTCGCGGCCCAACGCGGGGCAACAAGCCCCGCTTGCCACACATCAGACGGCGCTTTCTACCAGGCGATGCCACAGCGCGTAATACACCCGGCCGGACTTCTGCTCGCGGTGCAGGCGCCAGGCGCCCGGCAGGCCGAGGGTAGACGGCGCGGTTTCACTTTCAGTGTAAATCCACGCATCTGCCGCCAGCCACTGACGCTCTTCCAGCAGCGCACACACGGTCGGCAACAGGTTCTGATTGAACGGCGGGTCGAGAAACACCACGTCGTATTCAGTCGCCGCCTGGGTTTCCAGGTAGCGCAGCGCGTCGGCGGTCTGGACCTGGCCGGTGGTGCAGCGCAAAGTGCCCAGGTGCTCCTTGAGGCTGGACACCGCCACATTGCTGGCATCCAGCGCCTGGGCCTGGGCCGCGCCACGGGACAGCGCCTCCAGGAACAGCGCGCCGCTGCCGGCGAACGGGTCCAGCACTTTGGCCCCGCCGATGTACGGCGCAAGCCAGTTGAACAGGGTTTCACGCACGCGATCCGGCGTCGGGCGCAGGCCTACGACGTCGGGGAAGCTCAGCTTGCGGCTGCCCCATTCACCGCCAATGATGCGCAGTTGGCCCACACCGTTATGCACGTTGTGGACGGGTTTTTTCGGGCGAGATGAACTGGCCATTAATGCTCCGGAACCCCGAGCGGCTGCTCGGCAGGTTTATCAGTGGGGGGCGGTAGTGGCTTTTGCGCAATCGTCGGGCCGGCGGTCACGATGACCATCTTGTCGGCGCTCAAGTGTTTATTCATTGCAGCCTTGACCTGCTCTACGGTCAGGGCCTGGGATTGTTTCATGAAATCCTCAAGATAGCTCAGCGGCAGGTTGTAGAAACCCATGGCGCCCAGCTGCCCGACGATATCGGCGTTGCTCGCGGTGGACAGCGGGAAGCTGCCGGCCAGCTCACGCTTGGCGTCGTCCAGTTCCTTTTGCGTCGGGCCGGTCTTGAGGTAGTCGGCCAGCACGTCTTCGACCAGGCGCAGGGTGCCGCCGCTCATTTCGGCGCGGGTCTGCAGGTTGATCATGAACGGGCCGCGTGCCTGCATCGGCGAGAAGCCGGAGTACACGCCGTAGGTCAGGCCGCGTTTTTCACGCACTTCACTCATCAAGCGGGTGCCGAAACCACCGCCGCCCAGGATCTGGTTGCCCAGCGACAAGGCCGCGTAGTCCGGGTCGGCGCGGTCGATGCCCAATTGTGCGAACAGCAGGTGCGTCTGCTTGGACGGGAATTCGATATGGCTCAAGCCGGCTTGCGGCTCGGTCGGTTGGGCGATCTTCGCCAGGGCCGGGCCTTTAGGCAGCGACGCGGAGACCTTGGCCGTCATGGCTTCGGCCTCGGCACGGGTCAGGTCGCCGACCACTGCAATCACCGCATTGCCCGCGGCATACGCCTTGGCGTGGAACGCCTGCAGTTGCGCGAGGTTAATCTTCGCAATGCTGTCGGGCGTGCCTTCGCTCGGGTGGGCGTAAGGATGGTCACCGTACAGGCGCTTGAACAGCTCAAGGCTGGCCAGCTTGGCCGGGTTCTGCTTCTGGTATTCAAAGCCTGCGAGGATCTGGTTTTTGATCCGCGCCAGGGAATCGGCAGGGAAGGTCGGCTTGCCGATCACGTCGTCGAACAGTGCCAGGGCCGCGTCGCGCTTGTCGCTGTCGCTCAGGCTGCGCAGCGAAACCAGCGCCATGTCGCGGTAAGCACCATTGCCGAAATCGGCGCCCAAGCCTTCAAAACCGCTGGCGATCTGGCTGACATCCTTGCCCGGTACGCCTTCGTTGAGCATCGCATTGGTCAACAGTGCCAGGCCGGGGGTGTCGCCGTCCTGGCTGCTGCCGGCGGCGAACAGGATGCGCATGTCGAACATCGGCAATTCGTGGGCTTCGACAAACAGCACCTTGGCGCCGTCAGCGGTGGTCCAGGTTTGCACGTCGAGCTTGCGGTTGGTCGGCGCCTTGCCGTCCAGTTCCGCCAGCGATTGCAATTTGTTGGCCGATTCAGCTTTATCCAGGGCCTGGCTGGCGACGGATTCGCTTGGGCGCAGGAAGTACACGGCACTGGCGGCGATCAGGGTAACGACGACCAGGCCAGGAAAGATCAGGCGGCTGCTTTTACGATCACTCATGAGCGGTCTCCTCAGGCAAAACATGGGCGACGCTCAAACGCTCGCGGGTGAAATAAGTGCGTGCGGCTTTCTGGATATCTTCCGGCGTCACGCTTTGCAGGTCGGCCAGTTCGGTGTCCATCAGTTTCCAGGACAGGCCGACGGTTTCCAGGGAGCCGATAGCCGTTGCCTGGCTGGTGATGGAGTCACGTTGATAGACCACGCCGGCAATCACTTGAGCGCGGATACGCTCCAGTTCTTCGGTGGTCGGCGGCTTGGCTTTCAGCTCATCCAGCAGGCGCCACAGGCCGGCTTCGGCTTGGGCAACGGTCTTTTTCTTCTGCTGGTTCGGCGTGGCCGTCAGGGTGAACAGACTGTCACCCCGGGTGTAGGCGTCGTAGCTGGTCGAGGCGGCAGATACCAGCTCTTCACCGCGCTCCAGTTGCTCCGAGATACGCGCGCTATAGCCGCCGTCGAGCAGCGCCGAGAGCAGACGCAGGGCTTGTACCGAGCGCTTGTCTTCGGCGGTGGCCAGGCCCGGCACGTTGAAGCCCAGGATCACGCTCGGCAGTTGGGTCTGCACGTGCATCGTCAGCAGGCGTTCGCCGGGTTCGGCGAGTTCCAGCGGGATTTTCGCGGGCGGCACATCACGCTTGGGGATAGGGCCGAAATAACGCTGGGCAAGGTTCTTGACCTCATCCGGGGTCACATCACCGACCACTACCAGCGTGGCGTTGTTCGGCACATACCAGGACTGATACCAGTGACGCAGCTCTTCGACTTTCATGCGCTCAAGGTCGGCCATCCAGCCGATGGTCGGCGTGTGGTAGCCGCTGGCCGGGTAGGCCATGGCCTTGAAGCGCTCGTAGGCCTTGGACATCGGGTTATCGTCGGTGCGCAGGCGGCGCTCTTCCTTGATCACCTCGATCTCGCGGCTGAACTCGTCGGCCGGCAGGCGCAGGCTGGCCATGCGGTCGGCTTCCAACTCGAACGCGACGCCCAGGCGGTCACGGGCCAGCACTTGGTAGTAGGCGGTGTAGTCGTCGCTGGTGAAGGCGTTTTCTTCGGCGCCCAGGTCGCGCAGGATCAGCGAGGCTTCGCCGGGGCCGACCTTGGCGCTGCCCTTGAACATCATGTGTTCCAGGGCGTGGGACAACCCGGTCTGGCCGGGTGTTTCATAGCTCGAACCAACCTTGTACCAAACCTGTGAAACCACTACCGGCGCGCGATGATCTTCGCGCACGACCACTTTGAGGCCGTTATCCAGGGTGAATTCGTGGGTGGGTTGTGGGTCGGCAGCCAAGGCTGAAAGGGGCAGACAAACTGTGCTGAGCAGCAGGCCTGCAGCGCGGCGGGCTAGAGCATTCATTCGTTTTTAAACCTGTTGGGCTGCCCGCTTGGTCTTAGCGTCGGCGGGCGAGGAGGTGCTAGGATACTGATCCGATTTAGGGACGGCCACTGCGGCGGCCATCTTGTCCCGGATCCAGTCGTAGAAATGTTGGAATAGAGGGTGGTTTTCCCCGATGATCTTCCACTTTTCGCCGATTTTGTCGCTTCAGTCCTTTATTGAAACGATTTGTTGAGGCCTTTATTTACGCCTTGCAGAATGTTGCGCATGAACAAGCGAGCGTTAAAGCAGTCTGTTCTGCATCGAATTTATTTACCGAGGCGCCCTGGCGCATCGCTACTTTGAGATAGCCGTCCTCCATGTTTGGTTCCAACGACGACAAGAAGAACCCAGCTGCGGCTGGCGAGAAAAAAGGCCTGTTCGGATGGCTGCGCAAAAAGCCGCAGGAAACCGTCGTCGAACAGCCACAGGTTCAGCCTGAGCCGATTCCCGAACCTATAGTTGACGCCGAACCGGTTGCTGAAATCCCGGCACCGGTGGTGTTGCCGATGGCCGAGCCGGTGTTGCAGCCGGTGGTTGAGGAGGTGCCGGAACCTGAGCCTGAACACAAGCCGTGGCTTGAGCTGCCGGTTGCCGAAGAACCTGTGGCACTGGTCGAGGATGTGCAGGCTGAGCACGTGACGCCGCCGATTCCGCTCGCGGTCGAGCCGGTGGCCGTTGTGGTCGAGTCGTCACCTGTCATCGAAACGCCTGCGCCAGCAGTTGTTGAGCCCGCGCCAGCGCCCGCGCCTGTCGTCGTTGCCGCGCCTGCCGTGATCGAGCCGCCCGCTGCCCCGGAGCCGGTCGCCGCTGCCGCTGAAACCAGCAAAACCGGCTTCTTTGCCCGCCTCAAGCAAGGTCTGAGCAAGACCAGCGCCAGCATCGGCGAAGGCATGGCCAGTCTGTTCCTGGGCAAAAAGGTCATCGATGACGAGCTGCTGGAAGACATCGAAACCCGTCTGCTGACCGCCGACGTGGGCGTCGAAGCCACTGCGGTGATCATCCAGAGCCTGACGCAGAAGGTTGCGCGCAAACAACTGACCGACGCCGACGCGCTCTACAAATCGCTGCAGGCTGAACTGGCCGCGATGCTCAAACCCGTGGAAGCGCCGCTGGTGATCACGCCGAACAAGCCGTTCGTGATCCTGGTCGTCGGTGTCAACGGCGCCGGTAAAACCACCACCATTGGCAAGCTGGCCAAGAAGCTGCAGTCGGAAGGCAAGAAAGTCATGCTCGCCGCCGGCGACACCTTCCGCGCCGCAGCCGTGGAGCAGCTGCAGGTGTGGGGTGAGCGCAACAAGATTCCGGTCATCGCCCAGCACACCGGCGCCGACTCCGCGTCCGTCATCTTCGACGCCGTGCAAGCCGCCAAGGCCCGTAACATCGACGTATTGATTGCCGATACCGCCGGTCGTCTGCACACCAAAGACAACTTGATGGAAGAGTTGAAAAAGGTCCGCCGCGTCATCAGCAAGCTCGACGCCGACGCGCCGCACGAAGTGTTGCTGGTGCTTGACGCCGGCACCGGCCAGAACGCCATCAGCCAGGCCAAACAATTCAACCAGACGGTGCAACTCACCGGCCTGGCATTGACTAAGCTCGACGGCACGGCCAAGGGCGGCGTGATCTTCGCCCTGGCCAAACAGTTCGGGTTGCCGATTCGTTACATCGGCGTCGGTGAAGGTATCGACGACCTGCGCACCTTTGAAGCCGAACCCTTTGTACAGGCACTTTTCGCCGAGCGGGAGCGTTCATGATTCGATTCGAACAGGTCGGTAAACGCTACGCCAACGGGCATGTGGGCTTGCATGAGCTGAGCTTTCGAGTGCGTCGTGGCGAATTCTTGTTTGTAACTGGTCATTCGGGCGCGGGCAAAAGTACGCTGTTGCGGCTGCTGCTGGCCATGGAACGCCCGACCACCGGCAAGTTGCTGCTGGCGGGCCAGGATCTGGCCACCATCAGCAATGCACAGATTCCGTTCCTGCGCCGTCAGATTGGCGTGGTGTTCCAGAATCACCAGTTGCTGTTTGATCGCACCGTGTTCAACAACATTGCGCTGCCGTTGCAGATTCTCGGGCTGTCCAAGGCCGAGATCGTCAAGCGGGTGGACTCGGCCCTGGAGCGTGTGGCGCTGTCGGACAAGACAGACCTGTATCCGGGCGATTTGTCCACCGGCCAGCAACAGCGCGTCGGCATCGCCCGCGCGATTGTTCACCGCCCGGCCTTGCTGCTGGCGGACGAACCTACCGGTAACCTCGACCCGCGCCTGGCGGCCGAGATCATGGGCGTATTCGAAGATATCAATCGCCTGGGCACCAGCGTGCTGATCGCCAGTCACGACCTGGCGCTGATTGCGCGCATGCGCCACCGCATGCTGACCCTGCAACGCGGCCGCCTGATTGGTGATGGGGAGGCCGGCGTATGAGTGCAACACGCAGCCCTAAAGTATCCGAGCGTGTGGCGCCTAAAGCCGCCGACCCGCAGCCGCAGAAGAAAAAACGCGACGAGGACGACGGTCCGGACTTCGGCACGCTGCTGCGCGCCTGGATCGAAAGCCATCGCGCCAGCCTGCTCGACAGCCTGCGCCGCCTGGGCAAGCAACCCATTGGCAGCTTTTTCACCTGCCTGGTGATGGCCGTGGCACTGAGCCTGCCGATGGGTTTGTCGCTGCTTCTTAATAATGTCGAGCGCCTGGGTGGTTCCTGGCAGCGTGCGGCGCAGATTTCGCTGTACCTGAACCTCGACGCCAGCGCCAAAGATGGCGAGAACTTGCGTGATGACATCAAGAACCTGCCGGGTGTGGCGGACGCCGAGTACATCAGTCGCGACCAGGCGCTTGAGGAGTTCCAGCAGCAATCCGGCCTGGGTGAGGCGCTCAAAGAGTTGCCGCAGAACCCGCTGCCGGGCGTGGTGTTGGTAACGCCAAATGAAGTCGACAAGCCGGCGCTGGAGGCCCTGCGACAAAAACTCGCAGAGATGCCGAAGGTACAACAGGCGCAACTTGATCTAGTCTGGGTAGAGCGTCTTGCCGCGATTCTCAAGCTGGGCGACCGCTTTGTGTTCGGCCTGACGGTGTTGTTGGTGTCTGCATTACTTTTGGTGATAGGTAATACCATTCGTCTTCATATTGAAAACCGTCGCACCGAGATAGAAGTGATTAAACTGGTCGGCGGCACGGACAGCTATGTGCGTCGTCCTTTTCTGTACATGGGCGCGCTTTATGGCTTTGGTGCCGGGATTTTGTCCTGGGGCGTGCTGGCTTTTGGCCTTGACTGGCTGAACGACGCGGTAGTCGGGCTTGCCGGCTTGTACGGCAGCGATTTTGCCCTGGCCGGCGTGCCGGTTGCCGATGGGCTGTCACTCTTGCTTGGCGCGGTATTGTTGGGGTATATCGGTGCGTGGATTGCGGTCGCTCGTCACTTACGTGAGCTGGCGCCGAAGTAGTTAATGTCAGATTAATGTGGTTTCGTTTGTATTGACCGTATCAGTGGTTAGGGAACTTGTCCTACGGTTCCCGGTCAATTTTCGCAGTGCTGAACTGCACGAGTTATGTGAGTCGGAGGTTTTTTCGTATGACCACTTCTTTGCAACCTGCTTATGCTCTGGTCCCGGGTGCGAACCTGGAGGCCTATGTGCACACGGTCAACAGCATTCCATTGCTGACGCCCGAGCAGGAGCGTGAACTGGCCGAGAGTCTCTACTATGAGCAGGATTTGGGGGCGGCTCGGCAGATGGTGCTCGCCCACCTGCGTTTTGTCGTACATATCGCCCGTAGCTATAGCGGCTACGGTCTGGCCCAGGCTGACCTGATTCAGGAAGGCAACGTCGGCCTGATGAAGGCTGTAAAACGCTTCAACCCTGAAATGGGTGTGCGTCTGGTGTCGTTTGCTGTGCACTGGATCAAGGCGGAAATTCACGAGTTCATCCTGCGCAACTGGCGCATTGTGAAAGTCGCGACCACCAAAGCCCAGCGCAAGCTGTTCTTCAACCTGCGCAGCCAGAAGAAACGCCTGGCGTGGCTGAACAACGAGGAAGTCCACCGTGTGGCCGAAAGCCTCGGTGTAGAGCCGCGTGAAGTGCGCGAGATGGAAAGCCGCCTGACCGGCCATGACATGGCATTCGACCCGGCCGCCGAAGCGGACGACGACAGCGCCTTCCAGTCGCCGGCCAACTACCTGGAAGACCACCGGTACGACCCGGCGCGTCAACTGGAAGATGCGGACTGGAGCGACAACTCCAACCACAACCTGCACGAAGCGCTGGAAGTGTTGGACGACCGCAGCCGTGACATCCTCTACCAGCGCTGGCTGGCAGAAGAAAAAGCCACGCTGCACGACTTGGCGCAGAAGTACAACGTGTCGGCCGAGCGGATTCGTCAGCTTGAGAAAAGCGCGATGAACAAGCTGAAACTGTCCATCGCCGCCTAAACGCTGGTTTCGGAAATACCACGATCGAATGTGGGAACGGGCTTGCTCGCGAAAGCGCAGTGTCAGTCATCGCAAATGTTGACTGAACCACCGTATTCGCGAGCAAGCACGCTCCCACATTTGTTTTTGTGTTGCGTCAGTGGGTATCAGTCGGACCAGGGTGCCTTGCGCGAATTGTTCAGTTCGACCAGATAACTATCGCCCCCCAACTGGCTCATCTGCTGGCGAATCCAGGCAGCCCGTCGCGCCACATAGGCGGTTGGATGGCTGGCGCTCCATACCCGTGGGTTCGGCAACACCGCCGCCAGGTAACTGGCCTGCTGACGGGAAAGCCCTTTGGCACTCACGCCAAAGTGATGCCGAGCCGCCGCTTCGGCGCCGAACACACCTTCATCCCATTCGACGCTGTTGAGGTACACCTCAAGAATCCGTTGCTTGGGCCAGAACACCTCGATCAACCCGGTAAACCAGGCCTCCAGGCCTTTGCGCAGGTAACTGCGGCCGGTCCACAGAAACAGGTTTTTCGACACTTGCTGGCTCAGGGTGCTGGCGCCGCGAATCGAACCGCCGCGTTCGTTGTGCAGCAGCGCCGCTTGAATCGCGTTAAAATCAAAGCCCCAATGCTGCGGGAAGCGCTGGTCTTCACCGGCCATCACCGCCACTTTGAGGTCGTCGGAGATCTCGTCCCACGCCACCCACGTGCGTTGCAGGTCAATCGGCTCGCCGTCGACCCAGGATTCGACCTTGCGCTCCACCATCAATGCGGTGAACGGTGGCGGCACGACACGAAACAGCAACACCAGCAGCACACTGCCGATGGCAAACCATTTCACGACTTTGAGAAAACGCTTGAAGAGGAGACGCAGCATAGAGATGGCTTGGCCGAACCCGTTGAGCGGGCCATTATACAGACCCGGCCCTTTGAGTCTGACTGGAGTTCCTCATGCTGCGTAGCTTTCTGATGCTGGCTGCCTTTTTCGGCTTCACCGGCGTTGCCCTCGGCGCTTTTGCTGCTCATGCCCTGAAAAACCGCTTGAGCGCCGAGTACCTGGCGATCTTCCATACCGGCGTGACGTACCAACTGGTGCACGCCCTGGCGCTGTTCGGCGTGGCGCTGCTGGCCGCGCACATTCCTGGCCGGCTGGTCAGCTGGGCGGGCATCTCGTTTACCGTCGGTATCCTGCTGTTTTCCGGCAGCTTGTATGCACTGACACTGACCGGCATCAGCAAGCTCGGCATCATTACGCCGTTTGGTGGGCTGGCATTCCTGTTGGGCTGGTTCTTTCTCGGCCTCACCGCATGGCGCCTGCAGGTCATCTGACCGAGGGGCTTGGGCCGACAACGCCAATCGGGCTAGAATGCTGGCCCCTAAAAACGATGGCGGCCCGTGGCATGCGCATTCAGTTGAACGGCGAATCCTTTGAACTGCCCGACGGTGAAACCGTTGCGGCCCTGCTGACCCGTCTGGACTTGACCGGGCGTCGCGTCGCAGTGGAGCTCAACCTGGATATCGTCCCGCGTAGCCTGCACGCCGAGACCGCGCTCACCGAAGGTGATCAGGTCGAAGTGGTCCATGCCATCGGCGGCGGTTAGTCGCCCGGCGCGCCAGCGCGCCAACCCGCATTCTGCAGAACCTCATCCCACCTCGAGGATTTCCCATGAGCATCGTTCGTAGCGACAAGCCCTTCGTTCTGGCCGGTCGTACCTACCAGTCCCGTCTGCTGGTCGGCACCGGCAAGTACCGCGACATGGAAGAAACCCGCCTGGCCATCGAAGCCTCGGGCGCCGAGATCGTTACCTTCGCCGTGCGCCGCACCAACCTCGGGCAGATCGAGGGCGAGCCGAACCTGCTCGAAGTGCTGTCGCCGGACCGCTACACCTTCCTGCCGAACACCGCCGGTTGCTACGACGCGATCGAAGCCGTGCGCACCTGCCGCCTGGCCCGTGAGCTGCTCGACGGCCACAACCTGGTGAAGCTGGAAGTGCTGGCCGACCAGAAAACCCTGTTCCCCAACGTGATCGAAACCCTGAAGGCCGCCGAAACGCTGGTCAAGGAAGGCTTCGACGTGATGGTTTACACCAGCGATGACCCGATCATTGCCCGCCAACTGGCAGAAATCGGCTGCATTGCCGTGATGCCACTGGCCGGTCTGATCGGTTCCGGCCTGGGTATCTGCAACCCGTACAACCTGCAGATCATCCTCGAAGAAGCCAAGATTCCGGTACTGGTGGACGCGGGCGTAGGCACTGCCTCCGACGCCACCATTGCCATGGAGCTGGGTTGCGATGCGGTGCTGATGAACTCGGCCATCGCTCATGCCCAGCAGCCGATCATGATGGCTGAAGCCATGAACCACGCGATCGTCGCGGGCCGCCTGGCCTACCTCGCCGGCCGTATGCCGAAAAAACTCTATGCCAGCGCCTCTTCGCCGCTGGATGGTCTGATCAAGTAAGAGCTATTGATGACTGAATCAAACGAAACGCCGAACACCGTGGAAGAGGGCGACGAGTCCAAGCACCGCCGCATCAAGAGCTTTGTGATGCGCGCGGGCCGTATGACCGAAGGCCAGCAAAAGGGCCTGGAGCAGGGCACGCCGCTGTTCGTTTTGCCATTGGCCGACGCGCCAGTGGACTACGACCAGGTGTTTGGCCGTTCGGCCCCGCGTTCCCTGGAAATCGGTTTCGGCATGGGTCACTCCTTGCTGGAAATGGCCGCGGCCTCGCCGGAGCAGGACTTCATCGGTGTGGAAGTACACCGTCCGGGTGTCGGCGCGTTGCTCAACGGCGTGCTGACCCAAGGCCTGACTAACCTGCGGGTCTATGACTGCGACGCGATTGAAGTGCTCAACCGCTGCATCGCCGACAACAGCCTCGATCGCCTGATGCTGTTCTTCCCGGACCCGTGGCACAAAGCCCGTCACCACAAGCGTCGCATCGTCCAGGCTTCGTTCGCGGAGCTGGTGCGCAGCAAGCTTAAAGTCGGTGGCATCCTGCACATGGCGACCGACTGGGAACCGTACGCCGAGTACATGCTGGAAGTGATGAACGTCGCCCCTGGCTATCGCAACCTGGCCGAGGACGGCAAATGCGTGCCACGCCCGGCTGAGCGTCCGATCACCAAGTTCGAGCGCCGCGGCGAGCGGTTGGGGCATGGCGTTTGGGATCTGAAGTTTGAGAAGGTCGACTGACAAGCCATTAGCGTGGAATACGGTCAAAAAAGTGGGAGCGGGCTTGCTCGCGAAGGCGCTGAATCAGTCGACCTGTAAGGTGACTGACACACCGTTTTCGCGAGCAAGCCCGCTCCCACATTTGTATCCCCGTTGGATTGGCAGTCAGCGGCGGTCTGCGACTACGCCAATCAACACCAGCACCACCACCAACACTGGCGCCAGGCTGTAGTTATTGAACTGGCTCAACCCCCGCACGATCCATGGCGTGGCGTAGATCAACGCCGCACCGCTGCCGATCATGCACACCAGCGCCATCAAGGGGACGCGCAATGCGCCCGCGATACTGCCCAGGCGGGCCTCGACCCAGCCTTTGATATCGGCGCCGAACAACACCAGCAAGCAGCCGACAAGAGCCAGAGAGATTTCCGACAGGTTACTTCGGCTCCAGCGGGATACGGTGGCGAGCAGGTCGAGTACCAAATCCATTCGAATTCCTTAGAGCGTCAGCTCAAAAACTTCTGCAACAGGTCATTGAGAAAGAGTTGCCCGCGGTCGGTCGCCGCCAGGCGTGACGGTTCGACCTGCATTAAGCCACTTTGTTCTGCCTCACGGCGGCCCTCGTCAAGGCTCGCCAGATCAAGGCCGGTGCGCTCGGCGTAGAGCGTGGCGTCGACGCCTTCGGTGAGCCGCAACGCGTTCATGAGGAACTCGAATGGAAGCTCTTCATTGGTCAGTTCTTTCGCCCCGGCCTGAAAGCTTTTGGCCGGGTTGAGGTAGTCCTTGGGTGCTCGGGTCTTCCAGGTGCGCACGATGCGCCCGTCCGGGTGGCTGAGCTTGCCGTGGGCGCCGGCGCCGATGCCGATAAAATCGCCAAAGCTCCAGTAATTCAGGTTATGCCGCGCCGGGCGGCCCGGTTGGGCATACGCCGAGACTTCATATTGCGCGTAACCGTGTTCAGCCAGCAGCGCCTGGCCGGCTTCCTGAATGTCCCACAGCGTGTCATCTTCCGGCAGCGCGGGCGGCTGGTTCCAGAACACGGTGTTGGGTTCCAGGGTCAGCTGATACCAGGACAGGTGCGTCGGCTTGAGGGCGATGGCCTGGCGCAAGTCGCTCAGGGCGTCGTCCAGGGTTTGATCGGGCAAGCCATGCATCAGGTCCAGGTTGAAGTTATCAAACCCGGCCTGGCGCGCCATGCCGGCGGCGCGCACGGCTTCGTCACCGTTGTGAATACGGCCCAGGGCTTCGAGCTTCTCCTGCTGGAAACTCTGGATGCCGATGGACAGGCGGTTGATGCCCAGCGCGCGGTAGGCCACGAACTTCTCTTGCTCGAAGGTCCCGGGGTTGGCTTCCAGGGTGATTTCGATGTCGTCGGCAAACGGGATGCGTGCTTCCACGCCCTTGAGCAAACGGCCCAGCGCAGCAGCGCTGAACAAGCTTGGCGTGCCGCCACCGAAGAAGATCGAACTGAGTTCACGGCCATAAACCGCGTGCAGGTCTTGATCAAGGTCAGCCAGCAACGCGTCCACGTACTCTTCTTCCGGCAGCACTTTGCTGGCGGTGTGGGAGTTGAAGTCGCAATACGGGCATTTGCGCACGCACCATGGAATGTGGATATACAGCGCCAAGGGCGGCAGGTGCGGCAGGGCCGCCCGAGGCGTTTGCGCGCCGCCGTGGATCAGCGGCTGCGCGGAGGTGTTCTGGGTCATTTCAGGCTCAGGCGTTGGCGCAGCAAATCCATTGCGCGGGCGCGGTGGCTGATCTGGTTCTTGTCGGCCGGGCTCAGTTCGGCGCTGGAAACATTACGCTCCGGCACCCAGAACAGCGGATCGTAGCCAAACCCGTGCTCGCCACTGGCCGCATGCAGGATGCGCCCATGCCACAGGCCTTCGCAGAGGATCGGCAGCGGGTCGTCGGCGTGGCGCACCAGCGCCAGCACACAGACAAACTGCGCACCGCGCATCGCGTCCGGCACGTCCTTGAGAGCGTCCAGCAACTTGGCGTTGTTGGCCGCGTCGCCCTTGCCGTCGGCATACCGCGCCGAATAAATGCCAGGTGCTCCGCCCAAGAAGTCCACCGCCAGGCCCGAATCATCCGCCAGCGCCGGCAAACCGGAGATACGCGCGGCGTTGCGGGCCTTGAGAATCGCGTTTTCGACAAACGACAGGCCGGTTTCTTCCGGCTCGACCTGGCTGAACTCGCCGATCGAGCGCAGTTGCACGCAATTACCGAGCATCGCCTGGAGTTCTTTGAGTTTGCCCGCGTTATGGCTGGCCAGTACGAGTTGTGTGAGGTTCATCAGTCGGCCGGAAACAGTTCTTGGTTGAATTGGAAACCGTGGGCTTTGCCGCCGGTTTCAACATTGATGGTGAAAATCTTGGTTTCCTGCTGTGGCACCGCGTACTGGGCGACATACAGCGTGGAGCCGTTCTGGATGATTTTCTTGAACGTGAGCATCTCGCTCTTGCCGCCCAGGTCTTTGATCGTGCCGGTGACGGTTGCGTCGATCGGTTCGACGCCCTTGTTCACGAACACATTGATCATGCCCAGCTCTTTGCTGCGTACGATCCCGGCTTCCTGAGCCATTTCCGGCGTCAGGAAACTCGTGGTCAGGGTGTTGTAATGCACCGTGATATCGCCGAATTCTTTCTGGCGATTACCATCGATGGCATCCGCCGCCATGGCGCTGACGCCCAGGCATGCGGTGAGTAGAAATACAGCCAAACGACTCATGTTCGTCCTCCTTGAAAATGGTTAGACGGCAATTTGATGGTCCGTGAGGCCAGGACTGCTGACGCGGTAGATCCCGATTTCGCCCAACAGATTGGGCCATAGCTTACTCGCCCAGCCGTGGCGATGCTGTTGATCGACGGCAAGGCGGTTGATGACTTTGGCCTCACGCTCTCCGCACAAGGCTTCGAAGTCTTCGAAGGTGCAGAAGTGGATGTTCGGGGTGTTGTACCACGTGTACGGCAGGAAGTCCGACACCGGCATCCGGCCCTTGGTGGCCAGGTACCAGCGGCAGCGCCAGTGGCCGAAGTTGGGGAAGGTGATGATGCATTGGCGGCCCACACGCAGCATTTCGTCGAGAATACGGTCCGGGTAGTGCACGGCTTGCAGGGCCTGGGTCATCACCACGATGTCGAAGCTGTTGCTGGCAAAGTTGCCCAGGCCCTTGTCCAGGTCCTGCTCGATCACGTTGATGCCCTTGGCCACGCATTGGGCAATGTTGTCCGGGTCATTTTCCAGGCCGTAGCCGGTGACTTGCTTGTTGTCGCGCAGCCAGCTCAGCAGTTCGCCATCACCGCAACCGAGGTCGAGCACGCGGCTGCCGGCGGGGATCCAGTCTTGGATGATTTCCAGGTCGGCTCTCATGGCGTTCTCACAGAGTTATGCGGTTCATGTAATTGCTGAAAGCCTGCAGGTAGCGCGGGATCGGAATCAGGAAGGCGTCATGGCCTTGCGGAGCATCGATCTCCAGGTAGCAGACATCTTTCTTGGCGGCCATCAGCGCGTCCACCAGCTCACGGGAGCGGGCCGGCGAGAAGCGCCAGTCGGTGGTGAACGACATCACGCAGAACTTGGCGCTGGCACCCTCAAAGGTTTTCGCCAGGTCGTCGTTGAAGTTGGCGGCCGGGTCGAAGTAGTCCAGCGCCTTGGTCATCAGCAGGTAGGTGTTGGCGTCGAAACGCCCGGAAAACTCCTCGCCCTGATAGCGCAGGTAGCTTTCAACCTGGAACTCGACGCTGTGGAAGTCGTAGTTGAGCTTCTCGCTCTTGAGGCCACGGCCGAATTTTTCGCCCATGGAGTCATCGGACAGGTAAGTGATGTGCCCGACCATGCGCGCGAGCATCAAGCCACGCTTGGGGATTACGCCCGCTTCCTGGAACGAGCCGCCGTGGAACTCGGGATCGGTGAGGATGGCCTGGCGCGCCACTTCGTTGAAAGCAATGTTCTGCGCCGACAGTTTCGGCGCCGAAGCGATTGCCAGGCAATGGCGCACGCGGTCCGGGTAGGAGATGGTCCATTGCAGCGCTTGCATGCCGCCCAGGCTGCCGCCGATCACTGCAGCCCACTGGCCGATGCCCAGCAGGTCAGCCAGACGCGCCTGGCTGTGCACCCAGTCTTCCACGGTCAGCACAGGGAAATCCGCGCCGAACGGTTTGCCGGTTTCCGGGTTGAGGCTGCTCGGGCCGGTGGAGCCGTTGCAGCCGCCGAGGTTGTTCAGGCTGACCACAAAGAATTTGTTGGTGTCGATGGGCTTGCCGGGGCCGATGCAGCTGTCCCACCAGCCGGGCTTGCGCTCGTCGGCACTGTGGAAACCGGCGGCGTGATGATGGCCGGACAAGGCATGGCAGATCAGCACGGCGTTGCTCGCCGTGGCGTTTAGTTGGCCATAGGTTTCGTAGATCAGGTCATAGGCCGGCAGCGAACGGCCGCAGGCCAGGGCCAGCGGTTCGCTGAAGTGCGCCACTTGGGGCACGACCAGTCCAACAGAATCGGGGGGGAAGGCAGCTGGCATCGACCCTGCTCTCGTTTAAATGAGGCGTAAGTCTAAAGACCGCTGCACCTAGCGGCAAGCAAAGGCCTGCGCCCGTACAAAGATACAAATGTGGGAGGGGGCTTGTGTGGGAGCTGGCTTGCCTGCGATGCAGTCACCTCGGTGTTTCAGTCACACCGCAGTGATGCAATCGCAGGCAAGCCAGCTTCCCCAAAAGCGGCTTGCACAGTGATCCGCCAGGAATCAAATCAGTCCGAACAGCTCCTTGGGCATGAACGCGTAGTAGGCCAGGCGCGGGATCACCCAGCTTTGCAGCAGCTGGATCGCGATAAACGCGAAGATCGGCGAGATATCCAGGCCGCCCAGGTTCGGGATCAACCGACGGAACGGCGCCAGCACCGGTTCGGTGATCTGGGCCACCAGCTCCGCGCCAGGGCTACGGCTGCCGGGTGCGACCCACGAGAGGATCACGCTGATGATCATCGACCAGAAGATGATCTTCAAAAACAGCGAGAAGATACCGATCAGGCCCCATGGCAACAGCAGCGGGGTGAAGGCCTGGTAGCCGTTGAGCATCAGGATCACCACAAACAGCAAAATCTGCAGCAGCAGCGCCAGCACCAGCGATGACATGTCCAGGCCGAACAGGCTTGGGATCACGCGGCGCAGCGGTTTGAGTAGCGGTTGGGTGGCTTTCACCACGAACTGGCAGAGCGGGTTGTAGAAGTTCGCCCGCACCAATTGCAGGATAAAGCGCATCAGCACGATCAGCAGGTACAGGCTGCCCAAGGTCTGGATGATGAAAATGGCAGCGTCATTGATTCCGAGCATGTTTGTTTCCTATCGGGTCCAGTTGCAGGGGACGACTATTTGCCCAGTTGCTCGGCCATCTCGGCCGAACGATGTGCCGCAGCACCCAGGGCTTTTTCCACCAGGGCTTCAAAGCCACCGGCCTGGAACGATTCAATGGCCGCTTGCGTAGTGCCACCCGGCGACGTTACGCGGCGGCGCAGTTCGGCGGCGTCCACGTCGCTGTCGACGGCCATGTTGGCGGCGCCGAGCGCGGTTTGCTCAGCCAGTTGCTCAGCCACTTCGTGTGGCAGGCCCAGTTTCACGCCGGCGGCGGTCATGGCTTCGATCAACAGAAAGAAGTACGCCGGGCCGCTGCCGGAAACGGCGGTGACCGCATCCAGTTGCTGCTCTTGCTCCAGCCACACGGCGATGCCGACGGCGGACAACAGTTCTTGCGCCTGATCGCGTTGCTCGGCCGTCACTTCGGCGGTGGCGTACAGGCCGCTCACGCCCTTGCGCAGCAGCGCCGGGGTGTTGGGCATGCAGCGCACGATTGGCTGTTCACCGAGCCAGGTGTTCATGCTGGCGCAGGTGATGCCGGCAGCGATGGAGACCACCAACTGATGCGGTTGCAGGCTTGGCCGCAGGCTTTCGCACACGGTCTTCATGGCCTGCGGCTTGACCGCCAGTACGATCACGTCAACGCCCTGGATCGCCTCGGCGTTGTCGGCAAAGGTTTCAATGCCGTGCTCAGTGCTGACGCGGGCGCGGGTGTCGGCGCCCGGGTCGCTGGCGCGGATCTGGGAGGCTTCGAGGCCTTTGGCCCGCAGGCCACCGATCAGGCTGGCCGCCATGTTACCGGCGCCGATTAAGGCAATACGCGTGTTGCTCATGACAGGTCCTTATTCAGAGGAAAGTCAGCCATTTCACGGCTGGCCGTAGTCGCGGGCGCCAAACAGGGCGGTACCGATCCGCACCCAGGTGGCGCCTTGGGCGATGGCCGACTCGAGGTCGTGGCTCATGCCCATGGAAAGTGTGTCCAGCGGCAGATTCAGGCTGGCTTGCAGGTCTCTCACCGCTGCGAACGCCGCCTCTTGTGCGGCGCGCTCTTCAGTCGGCTCGGGGATCGCCATCAAGCCGCGCAGTTTCAGGCGCGGCAAAGCGCTGATCGCATGGGCCAGAGCCGGCAGATCGGCGGGCGTACAGCCGGATTTGCTGGCTTCGCCACTGACGTTGACCTGGATGCAGATGTTCAGCGGCGGCAGGTCGGCCGGGCGTTGTTCGGACAGGCGTTGAGCGATTTTCAAGCGGTCCACGGAATGTACCCAAGCGAAGTTCTCGGCGATCGCACGAGTCTTGTTCGATTGAATGGGGCCAATGAAGTGCCAACTCAAGGGCAGGTCGGTTAATTGCGCCTGTTTGCCCAAGGCTTCCTGCAGGTAGTTCTCGCCAAAATCGTGCATCCCGGCGGCGTAGGCCTCGCGCACGGCTTGCGCGGGTTTGGTCTTGCTCACGGCCAGCAGGTGGATGCTGTTTTCGTCACGTTGCACGGCGTGGGCCGCGGCACGGATCCGCTCGCTAACCAGGCCAATGTTGTCTGCTATCGTCGACATTCAAGATGCACCCGTGGATATGGAGTCCGCGGCATTCTACTGGAAATGGAAAGCCCTATGGATATCACTGAATTGCTGACGGCCAGCGTGCGCCGTGGCGCCTCCGACCTGCATTTGTCGGCCGGCCTGGCACCGATGCTGCGTGTCGATGGCGAGGTCTGGCCGCTGGAAGGCCCGGTGCTCACGCCCCCGCAAGTTGCGGACTTATTGAGCCCTTTGCTCAACAGCTACCAACAAAAGGATTTCAAAACATCTCTTGAAACCGATTTTGCCTTTGAACTGCCGAGCGTGGCGCGGTTCCGGGTGAACGTATTTCAGCAGGACCGCGGCATGGGGGCGGTGTTTCGCACCATTCCCGCCCAGGTGCGGAGCCTTGAAAGCCTCGGGCTGGGGGCGGTGTTCCAGCGGATCGCGCAACTGCCGCGCGGCCTGGTGCTGGTCACCGGGCCGACCGGGTCGGGCAAGTCCACCACGCTGGCGGCGATGATCGACTACTTAAACGGGCATCGACGCCAGCACATCCTCACCCTCGAAGACCCCATCGAATTTATCCACAGGCCGAAAATGGCCTTGATCAACCAGCGCCAGGTGCACCGCGATACCCACAGCTTTTCGGCGGCGCTGCGTTCGGCTCTGCGTGAGGACCCGGATGTGATTCTGGTGGGCGAATTGCGCGACCTTGAGACCATCCGCCTGGCGCTGACCGCCGCTGAGACCGGGCACCTGGTATTTGGCACCCTGCACACCACGTCGGCCGCAAAGAGCGTGGACCGGCTGGTGGACGTGTTCCCGGCAGCGGAAAAGGCCATGGTGCGCTCGATGCTCTCGGAATCGTTGCAGGCGGTGGTGTCGCAAGTGCTGGTCAAGAAAATCGGCGGCGGGCGGGTGGCGGCTCACGAGATCATGCTGGGGACACCGGCTATTCGTAACTTGATCCGCGAAGACAAAGTGGCGCAGATGGTCTCGGCGATCCAGACCGGTGGGGCACTGGGGATGAAAACGTTGGACATGAGCTTGAAGGCGTTGGTCAGCGAGGGGCTGATCAGCCGGGAAGATGCGCGGGGGCAGGCGAGGGTGCCTGGGGATATTTGAGGTCTTGCGGGCAATGAAAATCAAATGTGGGAGCGGGCTTGCCCGCGAATGCGCAGTGTCAGTCACCATCTTGGTTGACCGATCTAACGCATTCGCGAGCAAGCCCGCTCCCACATTGGTTACCGCATATCAGACTGAAATCAGCGCTGCACAACCCGCAGGTTGTTGTTCTGCTCTTTCGGCAGAACCCGTTTGGCAATCACGTAGTTCTTGTCCCAGAACGGCTTTTTCAGTGTGTCGATGCTTACCGACTTGCCACGACGCGGTGCGTGGATGAAGCGGTCGTTGCCCAGGTAGATGGCAACGTGATTGACCTGGCGGCTCTTGAGCTTGAAGAACAACAGGTCGCCCGGTTTCAGGTCTTTACGATCAACCTTCAGCCCGTGACCGGCGGCCATGGCGTTGGAAGTGCGTGGCAAATCCACCGCTTTGACGTCATTAAACGCATATTTCACCAAACCACTGCAGTCGAACCCTTTACTTGGGCTGCTGCCGCCCCAACGATAAGGAGTACCGAGCACATTAACCGCGCGGCTGAGGACGTTGCTGCTTTGTTTGGTGTTGACTGCCATCAGGCCGGCGGTTGCTTTACCGTGGGCCTTGCTCACTTGAGTCGGGCGGTTGACGGTCAGCTTTACCGACTTGGCGGTGCCTGGTGTGCTGTGAACTTTAGGGGTGAAACCGTTAACGTTAGGAAGACGTTGCTCACGATTGGTGGCGTGGGCGGCCAGTGGCATTAATAGGCAGATGGTTAGCCATGTCTTGAAAAATGGTCGCATTAGGCGTGGCTCTTTTTGGTTTGCGCGCAACTTTATAACAGCTTTTTGTGTCGTTCTAAGGCCGTTTGTCGACTGAACCCTGGGGTCAAATTCAGGAAAAACGCGACGAATTGCCGCTATTGTCCTGCAGAGGTCAGGTGGCATAAGGCTTTGCGGGAAGGAAGATACCATTTGCCGTGCGTCGGGCGCCCGTAAAAAAGTCACAAAGAAAATGAAAAAATTTATCTATCGAGGCAAAAGAGGTACTCCATGAACACCTATCGACAGGATGTGATGCAGCAGGACACCCACAGCAAGGTGATCGGTTACCTGCTGTGGATTTTCGGTTTTACCGGGGCGCACCGCTTCTATTACGGCAAGCCGGTGACCGGGACGATCTGGTTTTTCACCTTTGGACTTTTCGGGATCGGCTGGCTGATCGACTTGTTCCTGATCCCCGCCATGGACCGTGAAGCAGACCTGCGTTTTACCGCCGGGCCGATCGAATACAACGTGGCCTGGGTACTGTTGGCGTTCCTGGGCGTGTTCGGGCTGCACCGCATGTATCAGGGCAAATGGATCACCGGCCTGATCTACCTGCTGACCGGCGGTTTGTTCCTGGTGGGCGTGCTGTATGACTTCTGGACGCTGAATACGCAGGTTTCGATCCGCAATGCCGAGCGCAACAACGGCCGATAAGCGCGCATACATTCAATGCGAGCACGGGCAATGTGGGAGCCGGGCTTGCCCGCGATAGCATCACCTCGGTTTGGCTGAAAGACCGAGGTGCCTGCATCGCAGGCAAGCCAGATCCCACGGTGGCCACTTTAGATTTTGCGATCTATCAGGCCTGGTAGCTGATCCGCCCATCCACCAAGGTGTACCGCACCGTCGCCGGCAGGCTATGGCCGATGAACGGGCAGTTTTCGCCCTTGGACAGCCAGTGTTCCCCGGCAACCGTGGAGCTGGTCGGATCAAACAGCACCAGATCCGCCGCCGAACCCACCGCCACCTTGCCCGCCGGTAGCCGCAAGGCCTCAGCCGGGCCGGCACTCAGGCGCGCCAACAGCGTTGGCAGGTCGAGCAGACCGTCTTGCACCAGGGTCATCGCCAGCGGCAGCAGCAGTTCGACACTGCTGATGCCCGGCTCGGTCGCGCCAAACGGCGCCAGCTTGGCATCACGCTCGTGGGGTTGGTGGTGGCTGGAGATTGCCGACACCACACCCGACTTCACGGCCGCGCGCAAACCGTCGCGGTCGGCCAGCGTGCGCAGCGGCGGCTGCACGTGGTAGAGGCTGGAGAAATCGATCAGCGCTTCATCGGTCAAAATCAGCTGGTACAACGCCACGTCCGCCGTCACCGGCAGGCCGCGCGCTTGTGCCTGGGCGATCAGGGCCACGCCGCGCGCGCTGGTCAACTGGCTGAAGTGCGCACGCACGCCACTTTGCTCCACCAGCAGCAGATCACGGGCCAGGGCCACGGTTTCAGCGGTTTCCGGGATGCCCGGCAGGCCGAGGAAACTGGCGACGGCGCCTTCATGGGCCAGGCCGCCTTCGGCCAGGTCGCGGTCCTGGGAGTGGAAGATCACCGTCAGGTCGAAGGTGGCCGCGTATTCCAGGGCGCGGCACAGCGTGCGCGTGCTGCGAAAACTTTCCAGCCCGTTGCCGAATGCCACGCAACCGGCGTCGCGCAGGGCGATCAGCTCGGCGAGTTGTTCGCCTTCCAGGCCTTTGCTCAGCGCGCCAATGGGGAACACTTTGCAATTGCCGGCTTCGCGGGCGCGGTCCAGGATCAGCTCGGTCACCGCCGAGGTGTCCAGGATTGGCTTGGTGTGCGGCGGGCAGCACAGGCTGGTGACACCACCGGCAGCGGCGGCGCGGGTTTCACTGGCGATGGTGCCTTTGCGGCTGTAACCCGGTTCGCGCAGGGCGACGTTCAGGTCGACCAAACCAGGCGCGGCCACCAGGCCTTTGGCGTCGATCGTCTCGCTGGCGTTGAATCCCGCAGGCGCAGCGCCAATGGCGAGGATCTTGCCGGCTTCCAGGTGAAGATCGGTAACTTGATCCAGGCCGCTGGCCGGATCGATGACTCGGGCGCCGAGAATGCTGAGCTTCACTGGGCGTTCTCCTGCTCGAATTGACGTTGCGCGGTTTGCCCGCTCATGGCCATGGACAACACCGCCATGCGCACGGCGATGCCGTAGGTGACTTGATTGAGGATCACCGATTGGCTGCCGTCGGCCACCGCCGACTCAATCTCAACCCCACGGTTGATCGGCCCTGGGTGCATCACGATGGCATCCGGCTTGGCGCCGGCCAGCCGCGCGGTGGTCAGGCCGAACAGGCGGTAGAACTCACCTTCGCTCGGCAGCAGGCCACCGGCCATGCGCTCGCGTTGCAGGCGCAGCATGATCACCACGTCTACGTCCTTGAGGCCTGCGGTCATGTCGGTGTAGACCTTGACGCCGTACTGCTCGATACCGATCGGCAGCAGGGTTTTCGGCGCGATCACGCGGATGTCCGGGCAACCCAGGGCTTTGAGGGCCAGCATGTTCGAGCGCGCGACCCGCGAGTGCAGGATGTCGCCGACGATGGCCACCGAGAGGTTTTCAAAACCGCCCTTGTGCCGACGGATCGTCAGCATGTCGAGCATGCCTTGGGTTGGGTGCGCGTGACGGCCGTCGCCGCCGTTGATGATTGCCACGTTCGGGCACACATGCTCGGCGATGAAGTGTGCGGCGCCGGAGTCGCCGTGGCGCACCACGAACATGTCGGCGGCCATGGCTTCGAGGTTGCGCAGGGTATCGAGCAGGGTCTCGCCCTTGCTCGCCGACGAGGTCGACACGTTCAGTGTGATCACGTCGGCCGACAGTCGCTGGGCCGCCAGTTCAAAGGTGGTGCGGGTGCGGGTGGAGTTCTCGAAGAACACATTGCAGATGGTCTTGCCGCGCAGCAGCGGGACCTTCTTCACCGCGCGGCCACCGACTTCGAGGAACGAGTCGGCGGTGTCGAGGATTTCAGTCAGCAGTTCGCGGGGCAAACCGTCGAGGGACAAGAAGTGTTGCAACTGGCCCTGAGCATTGAGCTGCAGCGGGCGCTTGGCATCTAGAGGCGTCATCGCGGGGACTCTGTACAAGGCGGTTTAAAGGGCAAGGTCTTGCAGTTCGAGTTCGAGCGGCGTGGGACCGGACAATTTTACCCGCTGGTGGGCCTCCAGGGACAGGGTGGCACCGACCACATCCGGGCTGATCGGCAATTCGCCAGCGTCCAGGTCGAGCAGGCACACCAGCGTCACGCTGGCCGGGCGGCCGTAATCGAACAACTCGTTCATGGCGGCGCGGATGGTGCGGCCGCTCATCAGTACGTCGTCGATCAGCACCAGGTGCTGGCCTTCGATCTCGAACGGCAGGGCTGAAGGGCGCACCTGCGGGTGCAGGCCATTCTGGCTGAAGTCGTCGCGGTAGAAAGACACGTCCAGCGTGCCCAGCGGCGAATCGCTGCCCAGCTCCTCCAGCAACGCTTGGGCCACCCACACACCACCGGTGCGAATGCCGATGAAGCGCGGTTCGCTGATGGCACGGTGTTGCAGGTGCGCCTTGAGGCGAATCGCCATCTGGCTGATCAGGTCGGCGGGATTGGGCAGGCTCATGGTGGCTCCTTCAAGGCCTCGCGCAGGCAAGGTCCGGGCTCAAACGTAAAAAGACGCGGCAAGCCGCGTCAGTCAGGATTCAAATAAAGCGGTGTTTTCATCCAGCCAACCCTGCAACAGCAGGGCGGCGGCGATGGCGTCCACCGGGTTGTCGCGGTAGCTGCCTTTCTGCCCGCCACGGTCACGGCGCTCACCCTTGGCTTCAAAGGTGGTCAGGCGCTCGTCGTGGGTATAGAAGGGCAGGTTGTAGCGGCCATTGAGGCGGCGGGCGAACTTTTCGGCGCGCAGGCACATGTCGCTGGGGGTGCCGTCCATGTTCAAGGGCAGGCCGACCACGACGGCGTCGGGTTTCCACTCCTTGATCAGGGCCTCGACCTGGTTCCAGTCCGGCACGCCGTTCTGGGCCTTCAAGGTGCACAACTCGCGGGCCTGGCCGGTAATCACCTGGCCGACCGCTACGCCGATCTGTTTGGTGCCGTAGTCAAAACCGAGGATCAAGCGCAAGGCCATCAGGCGTGCCCCGCCTGGCTGGTCAGCAGGTTGAGGTTGACCCGCAACTTGGCTGCCGCCGCTTCCAGGCGCAGCTCGCTGGCGGTGTTGAATAGAATGTCGGCGTCGAACGGGCAGGTCAGCCAGGCATTACTGGCCAGTTCGGCTTCCAGTTGCCCGGCTTCCCAGCCGGCGTAGCCGAGGGTGATCACGCTTTGCTCAGGCCCCACGCCGTCGGCGATGGCGAACAACACGTCCTGTGACGTGGACAACGACACACCTTCGAGGTCGACCGTGGCCTGGAACTTCGGCCCGGTGGGGTGCAGCACAAAACCACGGTCGGTCTGCACCGGCCCGCCGATGTAGATCGGTACGTTTTGGCAGCGCGCCGGCGGGTCGATCTCGGGGCGCAGTTGCTCAAGAATGTCGGCCAGGTTCAACTCTTGCGGGCGGTTCACCACCAACCCCATGGCACCATTGGCCGTGTGCTCGACGATGTAGGTCAAGGTTTGCGCAAAGTTCGGGTCGGCCATATGGGGCATGGCGATCAGGAATTGGTGCTTGAGGTAGGTCGGGCTGACATTTTTCATGTCCGCTAGTGTGGCGTCGGAGGGGCGAACTGACAAGCTGCGGCAAACGCTAATTGTGGTAAGCGGGCTTGCCGTGGCGGGTAGGCTTGTTGTGGCGAGCGGGCTTGCCTCGCGTTGGGGCGCGAAGCGGCCTTGAAATCTGGTGCTGTGGTCTTTCAGGCAGCGCGCGGTGGCCCTGTTGGGGGCCGCTTCGCAGCCCAACGCGGGGCAAGCCCGCTCGCCACGAAAAGCCCGCTCGCCACGACAGCCCCGCTCGCCACACTGGCACGCAGCCTTTGGCAGGGTGTAGGAACGATCAGTTACTGGAAAGCCGATCACCGCGGGCAAACTTCCAAGTGCGGATGATTTCCAGGCGGTCTATGTCGTTCAAGTCGCCGGTAAACGGCGCGAAAGGCGCGGCCAGGCGCACGATGCGCTGGGCCGCCTGGTCCAGCAACGGTTGGCCGGACGACTCCAGCACCTGCACTTCATATAACGAACCGTCGCGGTTGATCGACACCAGTAAGCGCAAATTGCCATAGATCTGCTGGCGCCGGGCTTCGTCCGGGTAGTTGAGGTTGCCGATGCGTTCGACCTTCTTGCGCCATTCGTCCTTATACCAGGCGCCTTTGTCGCGCATGGTCGAGGCGGCGTTCAGGCGATAGATGCGCGGGCGCTTGGCGTACAACTGTTGTTCGTTGGCCAGTTCGGCTTCGAGGCTGGAGATCTGGTCGGAGAGCTGTGAGCTGTCGAAGGTCGGCGCCGGCTTGACCGGCTCGGGCTGCGGCTCGGTCTTGGTTTTCTCGCGCTGGGTCGGGGCTTTTTGCGGTTTCGGCGCAACAGTGGTCACGGCGGCCTTGGGCGCGGCCTGCTTGACCTCAGGCTTGGGCGTCGGCGGCGGGGTGACTTTATTCACCTTGTTGTCCTGGAACGGCGCCACTTCGGTGGTCTTGGGCACGGCCTTTTTGTCGAGCGTGCCGCTGCCTTGCTGATTGTCCTGGGCGAGAAAGTCAGCCTTTTCCGGCTTTTTTTCGCTCTTGAACGTGGCGAGGGTGATTTCCAGGGTTTTGGTGATCTGCTTGGGCTCGGCAAAGGTGAAACCCAGACCGAGTAACAAGGCGAGGTGGATCAGCGCTGCCAGAAACAGGGTAAATCCGAGCCGATCAGCCGGGCGCACGCCGCTGTGGGAGAGTTCGGGGGGCAGATCGGGCGGGAGCGTCATGACAAAAAACCAACATCGCGCGTTTCACAGGTGCCGCATGATAACGCAATGTTGGTGTGTGTCCGGCTGTTCTATGTCACTTGGCTTGCAGCTTGCGCTCGATGGCTGCCATCAACATTTCGCCGATGTTCGTGCCAAATGCGTTGTCGATCTCGCGAATGCAGGTCGGGCTGGTGACGTTGATTTCGGTGAGATTCTCACCAATTACGTCCAGTCCTACGAACAGCAGACCTTTTTCGCGCAGGGTTGGGCCGACTTGGGAAGCGATCCAACGGTCCTTGTCCGACAGCGGTCGCGCTTCACCGCGACCGCCGGCTGCCAGGTTGCCACGGGTCTCGCCTGCGGCAGGGATACGCGCCAAGCAATAATCCACCGGCTCGCCGTCGATCATCAGGATGCGTTTGTCGCCGTCCTTGATCGCCGGAATGTAAGCCTGGCCCATGATCTGCTGGGTGCCCAGCGCGGTCAGGGTTTCCAGGATCACCGACAGGTTAGGGTCGCCGGCGCGGTGGCGGAAGATCGACGTGCCGCCCATGCCGTCCAGCGGCTTGAGGATCACGTCGCCGTGCTTGGCGGCGAATTCACGCAACACGTCGGCGCGGCGGCTCACTACGGTAGGCGGCGTGCACTGTGGGAACAGGGTGGCGAACAGCTTTTCATTGCAGTCGCGCAGACTTTGCGGTTTGTTGACGATCAGCACGCCAGCCCGCTCGGCCTGTTCCAGCAAGTAAGTGGAGTAGACGAATTCCATGTCGAACGGCGGGTCCTTGCGCATCAGGATCACGTCCAGATCGCTCAAGGGGCTATCGATTTCATCCGCAAGCTCGAACCACTTTTCAGGGTTGGCAAACACCTGCAGCGGGCGCATGCGTGCGCGGGCCTCGCCGTCGCCCTGGTAAAGGTCCGGCTGCTCCATATAGAACAGCGTCCAGCCGCGGGCCTGGGCGGCCAGGAGCATGGCCAGCGAACTGTCCTTTTTATAGGAAATGCTGGCAATAGGGTCCATGACAATGCCGACGCGAACGCTCATGGGGGATTTCCTCTAGCAAATTAGGGCGCATAAAAGTGGCGTCAGAGTGGCGCTGCGGCTGTTGTGGGTCAAGGAAAAACCACCTGGCCGGTTGCTCGATAGATTGCGCCCGGAGACTGTGCTAAAAAGACTCCCACGGTGCAGCAGCCCTTGAATTCCAAGGCTTGCAGCGCTCATCCTGTGCAACATCAGGCAGTACACACCGAAAACCGATTCGCTGTGGCGATGGTAGAGCAGATATGGAACAGCATTCCAACGCCTTGAGAGTGATGGTGATCGACGATTCGAAAACGATCCGCCGCACCGCCGAGACCCTGTTGAAGAACGTGGGGTGCGAAGTCATCACGGCCATCGACGGTTTCGATGCACTGGCCCGGATTGTTGATCATCACCCGCACATTATCTTTGTCGACATCATGATGCCGCGCCTGGATGGCTATCAAACCTGCGCGCTGGTGAAGAACAACCCGGCGTTCAAGTCGATTCCGGTGATCATGTTGTCCTCCAAGGACGGCCTGTTCGACAAGGCCAAGGGGCGCATCGTGGGTGTCGATCAGTTTTTGACCAAGCCTTTCAGCAAGGAAGAACTGCTGAGCGCGATCAAGGCCTACGTGCCCGGCTTCGCCGCAGTAGAACAAGCACACTGACACCGCCTCACAAGGGCCGGCGTCCACCAATGTAGTGGGGAAAACCATGGCACGTGTTCTGATCGTCGACGATTCGCCGACCGAAATGTACAAACTGACCGGCATGCTGGAAAAGCACGGCCACCAGGTCCTCAAAGCCGAAAACGGCGCGGACGGCGTGGCCCTGGCCCGTCAGGAAAAGCCCGACGCCGTGCTGATGGACATCGTGATGCCGGGCCTCAATGGCTTCCAGGCCACCCGCCAGCTGTCCAAGGAGCCGGAAACCAACGGTATCCCGATCATCATCATCACCACCAAGGATCAGGAAACCGACAAGATCTGGGGCGCGCGCCAGGGCGCCAAGGATTACCTGACCAAACCCGTGGACGAAGACACCCTGATCGCCACCCTGAACAAGGTGTTGGCCGGCTGACGGCACGCCATCATGACCGAGTCACAAACCGCCTTCGAGCTGCTGCTGGACATCGACCGCCGCTGCCGCCTGCTGGCCGCCGACCTGCCGTCCCAGGAAACCCGCCTGCAACGTTGGAGCGGGATCGGTTTTCGCCTGGGGCCGTATTGGTACGTGGCGCCGATGGGCGAAGTCGCCGAGGTGTTGCATGAACCGCGCTGCACCTTGATGCCCGGCGTCAAGCCCTGGGTCAAAGGCGTGGCCAACCTGCGTGGGCGTTTACTGCCGGTGATGGACCTGGGCGGGTTCCTCGACCTCGGGCTGTCCAGGGCCCGCAAGCAACGGCGGGTGCTGGTGGTGGAATTCAACGACTTGTTTGTCGGGCTGCTGGTGGACGAGGTGGTGGGCATGCAGCATTTCGCACAAGACGCACTGTTGGCGAGCACCGCGCCCACCGCGCCGTTTATCCAGGGCCAGTTCGACAGTGACCAGCTGTGGCAGGTCTTCAGCCCCTTCGCTTTGGCCCAGGCCCCAGGCTTCATGGATGTCGCCGCATGACCACCGCAACCACGCCCAAACCGCAAGCCGCATCGCGCAGCCGTTCGCAGATCATCGTGCTGTTTATCGCGCTGATCGTGTTCATCATGCTGTTGTTCGCCAACTTCGCGTACCTCAATACCCAGTCCACGTACGACAAACAGTACATCGGCCACGCCGGTGAGCTGCGCGTGCTGTCCCAGCGCATCGCCAAGAACGCCACCGAAGCCGCCGCCGGCAAGGCGGCCGCGTTCAAGCTGCTGGGCGATGCACGCAACGACTTCGCCCAGCGCTGGGGCTATCTGAAAAAAGGCGATACCGAGACCGGCCTGCCGGCTGCACCCAACGCGGTACGCGCCGAAATGCGCGCGGTGCAGACCGACTGGGAAGCGCTGCTGAAAAACACCGACGCGATCCTGGCCAGCGAACAGACCGTGTTGTCGTTGCACCAAGTGGCCGCGACCCTTGCCGAAACCGTGCCGCAATTGCAGATGGAATCGGAAAAGGTCGTCGACATTCTGCTGCAACGCGGCGCCCCGGCCAGCCAGGTGGTGTTGGCCCAGCGCCAATCATTACTGGCCGAACGCATCCTCGGCGCAGTCAATACCGTGTTGGCCGGCGACGAAACCTCGGTGCAGGCCGCCGATGCCTTTGGCCGCGACGCCAACCGTTTTGGCCAAGTGCTTAACGGCATGCTCCAGGGCAACGCCGGCCTGCGCATTGCTCAGGTTGAAGACCACGACGCCCGTGCGCGGCTGGCGGAAATCGCCGAGCTGTTTGAATTTGTCTCCGGCTCCGTGGATGAAATTCTCGAAACCTCGCCGCAGCTGTTCCAGGTACGCGCCTCGGCGAGCAATATTTTCAACCTGTCGCAAACCCTGCTCGATGAAGCCTCGCACCTGGCCACCGGGTTTGAAAACCTCGCCAGCGGGCGCAGCTTCGACACCATCGGCGGCTACGTATTGGGCTTGCTGGCGCTGACCTCCATCATTCTGATCGGCCTGGTGATGGTGCGCGAGACCAACCGCCAGCTGCATGAAACCGCCGAGAAAAACGAGCGCAACCAGAACGCGATCATGCGCCTGCTCGATGAAATCGAGGACCTGGCCGATGGTGACCTGACGGTGACCGCCTCGGTCACCGAAGACTTCACCGGCACCATCGCCGACTCCATCAATTATTCCGTGGACCAGCTGCGCGATCTGGTGGCGACCATCAACCTCACGGCCGGGCAAGTGGCCGGCGCGGTGCAGGAAACCCAGGCCACCGCCATGCACCTGGCCCAGGCCTCGGAGCATCAGGCCCAGCAAATCGCCGAGGCTTCTACCGCGATCAACCAGATGGCCCAATCCATCGACCAGGTGTCGGCCAACGCCGCCGAGTCTTCGGCGGTGGCGGAGCGCTCGGTGGAAATCGCCAACAAGGGCAATGAGGTGGTGCACAACACCATCCACGGCATGGACAACATTCGCGAGCAGATTCAAGACACCGCCAAGCGCATCAAACGCCTGGGCGAGTCGTCCCAGGAGATTGGCGACATCGTCAGCCTGATCGACGACATTGCCGATCAGACCAACATCCTTGCCCTCAACGCCGCGATCCAGGCGAGCATGGCCGGTGATGCCGGGCGCGGGTTTGCCGTGGTGGCCGACGAAGTGCAGCGGTTGGCCGAGCGCTCGTCCGCCGCCACACGCCAAATTGAAACCCTGGTGCGGGCGATCCAGACCGACACCAACGAAGCGGTTATTTCCATGGAACAGACCACCACCGAAGTGGTGCGTGGCGCGCGGCTGGCGCAAGACGCCGGGGTGGCGCTGGAAGAGATCGAAGGCGTGTCGAAAACCCTGGCAGCGTTGATCCAGAGTATTTCCAACGCGGCGCAGCAACAGACCTCGTCGGCGGGGCAGATTTCCCTGACGATGAACGTGATCCAGCAGATCACCACGCAGACGTCATCGGGCTCGACCGCCACGGCGGAGAGCATCGGCAACCTGGCAAAAATGGCCAGCCAGTTGCGGCGTTCGGTGTCGGGTTTCACGTTGCCAGCCGCCAAGCAGGTGGACGATTGAAATGCTATCCAACTGTGGGAGCGGGCTTGCTCGCGAATGCGGTGTATCAGTCAGCTGATCTATTAGCTGGCCCACCGCTTTCGCGAGCAAGCCCGCTCCCACATTGGATCTCCTTTTGATTTGAGATCTTGGCAACACACGCAATTCACGAATTCTAAGCGGAGCAGTTATGGTTGATCGGCACGACTACGTGGCCCTCGAATGGGTCAAGGGCGACATTGCCGAAACCCTGAAACAGGCCCGTTCGGCGCTGGACACGTTTGTCGAAACCCGCGACAGCGACGCCATTGCCGAGTGCCTGGCCGGCATCCACCAAGTGCATGGCGCGCTGCAAATGGTCGAGTTCTACGGCGCGGCGCTGCTGGCCGAAGAGATCGAAGCACTGGCCCTGGCCCTGCAAGCCGAGCGCGTCAGCCAGCGTGATGAAAGCATCCGCCTGCTGCAACAGGCCCTCGGCCAGCTGCCGCTGTACCTCGACCGCGTGCACAGCGCCCGCCGCGACCTGCCATTGGTGGTGTTGCCGCTGCTCAACGACCTGCGCAGTGCGCGCGGTGAAAGCCTGCTGTCGGAGACCAGCCTGTTCAGCCCGCAACTGTTGTCGATTGCGCCGTTGCCCGACGAGGCCTTGGCCCAGCGCATGCTGCCGGACCTTCACGAGCAACTGCGCCAGTGGCATCAATTACTGCAACAGGCCCTGGCCGGGCTGTTGCGCGAAGACCACGGCCCCAGCAACCTGGAAGACATGGCGCGGGTGTTCGCGCGCCTCGAAGCGCTGTGCCAGGGCGCGCCATTGCTGCCATTGTGGCAAGTCACCTCGGCGCTGGTCGAAGGCATGCTCACCGGCGTGATCGCCAACAGCCCGGCGCTGCGCAGCCTGCTCAAGGCCAGCGACAAGCAACTCAAGCGCCTGCTGGCCCAGGGCATCGGCGGCATCAACCAGCCAGCGCCGGATGAGCTGCTAAAAAGCCTGTTGTTCTACGTGGCCAAGGTCACCCGGCCGACGCCGCGCATGCAAAGCCTAAAGGAACGATACGGGCTGGATGAAGCCTTGCCCGACAGCGCGGTGGTCGATGCCGAGCGTGCACGTTTGGCTGGACCTGACCGCAATGCCATGGGCTCGGTGCTCGGCGCCTTGTGCGAGGAGCTGGTGCGTGTCAAGGAGCGCCTCGACCTGTTCGTGCGCAGCGACCGCCAACACACCAACGACCTCGATGCCTTGCTGGCGCCACTGCGCCAGATCGCCGACACCTTGGCGGTGCTGGGCTTCGGCCAGCCGCGTAAGGTCATCATCGATCAGCTTGCGGTGGTGCTGAGCCTGGTGCAGGGCCAGCGCGAACCCAATGACGCGGTGTTGATGGATGTTGCCGGCGCCTTGCTCTACGTCGAGGCCACGCTGGCGGGCATGGTGGGCACCGTCGAGCCGGAAAGCCGTGAAGAAAGCCGCCTGCCTACCACCGACCTGACCCAGATTCATCAATTGGTGATCCGCGAATCCTGCCAATGCTTGCGTCAGGCCAAAGAGCTGGTGATCGATTGCCTTGAGGCCGATTGGGACCGCCAGCGCCTGGAGTCGCTGCCCGAGCTGCTCAGCCAGGTGCGCGGTGCGTTGGCGATGATTCCGCTGCCGCGCGCGGCGAGCTTGATGCGTGGTTGCACCCACTATGTCGATGAACAGTTGATGACCAGCGCTGCGCCGCCGCCCGAAGCGCAGCTGGCGCATTTCGCCGACGTGGTCAGCAGCCTCGAATACTACCTGGAACGCATGCTCCAGGACCCCGACGCCGCCGGCGAACGCGTGCTGGAGCTGGCCACCCAAGGCCTGGCTGCACTCGGCTACCTGCCGGTCGAAAAGCCTTGGCGCCAAGCGCTGGTCGCGCCGGATGGGGCATTGTCGAGCGAGAGCGCGCCGAGCCAGTCCCAGTTCGATGCATTGGCCAGCCCCACGTCGCGCCTGAACCCACCCGCCCAGCACCGCCCCGGCAGCCTGCTGCCGCCGCCGGCCGGTGAAGCGTCCATCGACGATGAGCTGCGCGAAGTCTTCCTCGAAGAAACCGACGAAGTCCTCGACGTGTTGCATCGCTACTTGCCCAACAGCGCGGACAAAACCGCCCAAAGCGAGATGCGGCGTGCCTTCCACACGCTCAAAGGCAGCGGCCGGATGGTCCGCGCCCTGGTACTGGCCGAGCTGGCCTGGGCGGTGGAAAACCTGCTTAACCGCGTGCTCGAACGCAGCGTGGCGCTCGACGCCGAGGTGCAACACGTGCTGGATGAAGCCGTGGCCTTGCTGCCGGAGCTGATCGCCGACTTTGCGGCCGACGACCAACGCCAGCGCGACGAAGTCGACGCCCTGGCGGCCCGTGCCCACGCCTTGGCCAGCGGCACTCAACCGGTCGCAGAGCCCCATGACCCGATGTTGCTGGAGATCTTTCGCAACGAAGCCCAGAGCCACCTGGAAAGCCTCAACCACTTTCTGCAACAGGCCGCCGAGCATGTGCCGCTGCAAGTCAGCGATGAACTGCAACGTGCCCTGCACACCCTCAAGGGCAGTGCCTACATGGCCGGCGTGTTGCCGATGGCCGAACTGGCGCGACCGCTCGATCACCTGACCCGCGAATACAAGGCCCACCGCCTGCCGCTGGACCTGGATGAAGTGGAACTGCTGCTGGAAGCCGAAGGCCTGTTCCAGCGCGGGTTGCGTCAGCTGGACAGTAATCCGCTGGTGCCGATCAAGGGCGCGCCGGATTTGATCAGCCGCACGCAAAGCCTGCTCGACCAACAGCTGCAAGCCTTGCTCGACGCGCCCAACACCGGGCTGCGCATCAAGCGCGACCCGCAACTGATCAGCAACTTCCTGGCCCAGGGCATGGACATCCTGCTGGACGCCGAAAGCCTGCTGCGCCGCTGGCAGCAACACCCCGGCGAACGCCAGGAGCTGACCGCGCTGCTGGACGAATTGACCACCCTGGGCGAGGGCGCGCACATCGCCGACCTGCACGCCATCGACGAACTCTGCGAAGCCTTGCTCGACCTCTATGGCGCTGTGGAAGAGAGCAGCCTGGCGGTCAGCGAACGGTTTTTCCATGAGGCCGAACAGGCCCATGAAGCGCTGATCAACATGCTCGACCAACTGGCGGCCGGCCAGGAAATCAACCCGGCGCCGGCGCGGGTAGACGCCCTGCGCGAACTGCTGGATGAAGCCCTCGACCCGTCCGCTACCGGCCTGATCAAAAGCGACGGCGGGCGCGCCCCGAGTATTTCCGAACTGGGCGCCGCCACGGCCCGGTTGGGCCAGGACACGGCGATGGACGACGAGATCGTCGAGATTTTCCTGGAAGAGGCAGTGGACATCCTCGACAGTGCCGGGCAGTCGCTTAAACGCTGGCTGCTGGAACCGGACAGCGCGGCGCCGTTGTCGTCGTTGCAGCGTGACCTGCACACCCTCAAGGGCGGCGCGCGCATGGCCGAAATCGGCCCGATTGGCGACCTCGCCCATGAGCTGGAATGCCTGTACGAAGGCCTGGTGGACCGCCGCTACAGTTACTCGACCGAACTGTCCCAAGTATTGATGGCCAGCCATGAGCGGCTGGCCTTGCAGCTCGATCAATTGCAAGACCACCAACCCCTGAGCGACTCCAGTGATTTGATCGCTCAGTTGCGCGCGTTGCGCCAGAACAACGCGCCCGCCACTGCGCCCACAGAACCTGAAACCGCAGCGGCTGATCCCGAGTTGTTGGATATCTTCCTCGAAGAAGCCGCCGACATTCTCGACAGTTCAAGCAGCGCGTTGCTGCGTTGGCAGGCCGAGCCGAGCAATCGCCAGGAGGTGGAAACCTTGCTGCGCGACTTGCACACCCTCAAGGGCGGCGCGCGCATGGTCGAAATCGGGCCGATTGGCGATTTGGCCCATGAACTGGAGTTTCTCTACGAAGGCTTGTCTGCCGGTTTGCTCGCGCCGTCGCCGGAACTGTTCGCCTTGCTGCAAGGCTGCCATGACCGCCTGGCGCAGATGATCGACGCGGTGGCGGGCGGTTTGCCGGTGGGGTCGGTGGATAAACTCATCGAGCGCATCAGAAGCCTGGTGCACCCCGGTGATGAGCCGCTGGCGCCCGTGGCCTTGCCGGCCGGCAAGGCCGACGCGGCGGTGGACCCCGGCGCCGACATGGTGAAGATTTCCGCCGACTTGCTTGATGATCTGGTCAACCTGGCCGGTGAAACCTCGATCTTCCGTGGCCGTATCGAGCAGCAAGTCAACGACGCGCGTATCGCCCTCAACGAAGTCGAAACCACCATCGAGCGCATGCGTGACCAACTGCGCCGCCTCGACACCGAAACCCAGGGCCGCATTCTCAGTCGTCAGCAGGCCGAGGCCGAGCGCTTGGGTTATGAAGAGTTCGACCCGCTGGAAATGGACCGTCATTCGCAGCTGCAGCAGTTGTCGCGTGCGCTGTCCGAATCGGCCTCTGACCTGCTGGACCTCAAGGAAACCCTCGACCGTCGCAACGGGGATGCACACAACCTGTTGCAGCAACAGGCGCGCATCAACACCGAGTTGCAGGAAGGCCTGATGCGTACGCGCATGGTGCCGTTTGAGCGCATGCTGCCGCGCCTCAAGCGCATCGTGCGCCAGGTGGCGGAGGAGTTGGGCAAGGACGTTGAATTTGTGGTCGGCAATGCCGAAGGCGAGATGGACCGCAACGTGCTGGAACGCATGGTGGCGCCGCTGGAGCATATGCTGCGCAATGCCGTCGACCATGGCCTGGAGTCCCGCGAGGCGCGCGTGTTGGCCGGTAAACCCGAGAAGGGCCGGATCAGCCTGGACCTGACCCACGAAGGCGGCGATATCGTCTTCGACATGCGCGACGACGGTGCCGGTGTGCCCCTGGACGCGGTGCGGCGCAAGGCGATCAAGCGCGGCCTGCTCGCGCCTGATCAAGACATGAGCGACCGCGACGTGTTGCAGTTTATCCTGCAGCCGGGCTTTTCCACCGCCGAAAAAATCACCCAGATTTCCGGGCGCGGCGTGGGCATGGACGTGGTGCACGAAGAAGTGCGCCAGCTCGGTGGCTCGATGTTCATCGACTCGACGCCGGGTGCGGGCGTGCACTTTCGCATTCGCCTGCCGTTTACCGTGTCGGTCAATCGCGCGCTGATGGTGCAATGCGCGGACGACCAATATGCGATCCCGCTCAACACCATCGAAGGCCTGGTGCGCGTGTTGCCCCACGAGCTGGCCGGGCACTATCAGCAAGACCCGCCGCGCTATGAATACGCTGGTCAGCGCTATGAGTTGTTCTACCTCGGCGACCTGCTGCACACCGTCGCCCGGCCGAAACTGCTCGGCCAATACCAGCCAGTGCCGGTGTTGCTGGTGCAATGCAACGAGCGACGCGTGGCGGTGCACGTGGACGCCATGGCCGGTACGCGCGAGATCGTGGTCAAGGGCCTGGGGCCGCAGTTTGCCGGGGTGCAGGGGTTGTCCGGGGCGACGATTCTGGGCGATGGTCGCGTCGTGCTGATTATCGATTTGCTGGCGCATATCCGCGCCCGCCAACCGGCGTTGCCGGCGCAGTCGGTGGACGCGCCACTGGTCCTCAACGACCCGCTGAAAAAGCGCCCGCTGCTGGTGCTGGTGGTAGACGACTCGGTCACCGTGCGCAAAGTCACCAGCCGCCTGCTGGAGCGCAACGGCATGAACGTGCTCACCGCCAAAGACGGCATCGACGCCATCGCCTTGCTCGAAGAACACACCCCGGACCTGATGCTGCTCGACATCGAAATGCCGCGCATGGACGGCTTCGAAGTGGCGATTCAGGTGCGCAACGACCCCCGGCTGATGCGCCTGCCGATCATCATGATCACCTCGCGCACCGGCCAGAAGCACCGCGACCGTGCCATGGCCATTGGCGTCAACGACTACCTCGGCAAGCCGTACCAAGAGTCGGTGCTGCTGGAAAGCATCGCCTACTGGAGCAAGTCCCATGCTTGACCATCGCACCAGCCAACTCACCGGTCTGCTGCTGCCCCTGGCCGACCGCCACCTGGTGCTGCCCAACGTCGCCATCGCCGAACTGATCGACTTCCAACGCGGGGAACCCGCCAGCGACTCGCCGCCGTGGTACCTGCGGCAAGTGACATGGCGCGATCGGCAATTGCCGCTGATCAGCTTTGAAGCCGTGTGCGGTGAAGCCAGCGTGACCGGCGAGCGCTCGCGGATTGTGGTGCTGAACGCGCTGGGCGGGCGGCCGACGTTGAAGTTTATTGCGATGGTGATTCAGGGGATTCCGCGTTCGTACAAGTTGGATAGTCAGCTGAGTTATGTCGACGTGCCGCTGTGCCCGCTGGAACTGGCGGCGGTGCAGGTGGGCGAGCATGTGGCGAAGGTGCCGGATTTGATGGGGCTTGAAGCGTTGTTGGTCGAATCCGGCCTCGCCTGAGCGTAATCCTTGTGAAGATCCACTGTGGGAGCTGGCTTGCCTGCCATGGCGGAGTGTCAGTCACTGCATCAACAACTGACCCACGCCATCGCAGGCAAGCCAGCTCCCACACTGAATTGTGTTCAATCGCGCAAACCGCTCAGTCGCCTCTTATGCTTTTTATCGTTTTCGGCGCGAACAGTGGATGTGTTATCAAATTCAATCAAACGTTAGGGTTTTCGTGACAAAAAATTGTCGTTGATGATCGTACCTTATCGCCATTTCGGATCTGCTAATGATGAGGGTTGATCGCTCACATGTCGGAATGGGATGGAGTTGCTGTAGGCGAGTTCTGCATTTGGATTAAGCGGGTTTTCAGGCCTGAGTGGAGTGGCTAGCTTCTGCGCTCCTCAGTGCCTGCAAGGATCTGCAAATGGCCGTACCGTTAATGCCGCCCGGTGTTTCAATTTTTGAAAACATTGCGATATCTCGATGCAAACGTACTCATCTCAAACCGGGCTCGGCATTCGCCTATTCCTGGTTTTATTCTCAGGTCAGGGCTGCTGGCCCATGGAACTACAAGAGGCGAGGGCGCGAGTATGAGGCTTTTGGTAACTTCAATTACGGTGCCACAGGCACGGTGTTGGGCATTCCCGAGAATGTATTGCTGCGAGCCGCCGGTGTGGCTCAAACCGTCGCAAAAACCACCCTCCCGGATTTTGGAACATGGTGGGGCGGTGAGCCTTTTGGTGATGACCCTCGGGACCAATATTGGATAAGAAAAGGTATTGAATATGCAATTTCGCAAGGCCACTAAGCGCCTCATACCGTTTCTGCGTAATTGCCTGCTTGTGGTCTGCCTGATCTATATCGGTGGCAGTTGGATCCTGTCGTCCGGAACACCGGATCTGGATGAAGTGGTGTTGAAGCATTCATTGGGCAACGGCACCTCTATATACGGTGCGCGAGACGGCCAGGGCGGTGCGACGGTAGGATTTTCCTACAGGTACTACGTCCATGAGGACTTGGGGAGTGATCAGGAAATACTCACCGCATTAGTGTCTGCACATCCTTTTCTGAAAACCAAAGAGCCCGATGTTCAAGTGAGTGATGAGGGCGGTGCGCTGCACCTGATCATTCAGGGGAAGGTCTATGAGTACCACAGCTATGCGCTGGAGGGCCTTGGAGCGGTCAAGGTGATGATGGCTTTGTGATGGGCCAGTCTTCGGATTCTTCCTGCAAGATTTCGGGCTGTACATGAACTTGTTGTGGGTAGCCATGGCGGCTAGTCTTCGTCCCGTCATCGAAAAAACGGTGACACGGACGTGCAAGTCCGGTTACATGTCGGCGCACCAACGCCCATAGCCATCCAACGGGCGTTTTTTATGCCTGCTGTATTTGTTATGGCGGCTGTGCGCGGGAGACTCCTTGGAGTCTGCCGGGGTCCGATATGCCCGGTCTTGCACACCTGCGCACGGCTGCCACCCTATTTCGCGTGCAAGCGGATGAGGGCAGCCTCCATCACATATCGGAGCTGTAAATCATGGCTAAACCCACCCCTAATCCGCCTCTCTTCACCGTCAACCCACACCAAAACACCGAAGCTCTACTGGTCAACGCCAGCGAAACCTTATCGTCGCTAAACGCCATGACCTGCAATCTTGCCTTCAACCTGGACAACTCCCAGCGCGCAATCATGCTCGGCATTCAGCAACTGGCCGAGTTGGGTCAGTTGCTGGTCGATAGAGCGCTGGAACACGTCAGCCCTGCGCAGGTAGGTTGAAGCGGCCCCAAACAGAGATTGATCGGTCCCTGCTTGGCACCGCTATCTAACACCCACCACCGAACAAATGTGGGAGCGGGCTTGCTCGCGAATGCAGGGTGTCAGTCGGTACATGTGTCACTGACCCACCGCATTCGCGAGCAAGCCCGCTCCCACATTTTGTTCTTCATTCGGCTCGAACCCAGTATTTGCTGATTGATCGTTTCCTGTATCTCAACCGCCTAACACTTGATCGTTCCCAAAAAGGGACCTATCGTTCCCTTTTTGGGACTCTTTGGCCGTTGCCATGCAAACCTTGCCGCTCAGTACTGCACTCTTCACCAACACCCAGCAGAAAGTGCTGGGCCTGCTTTTCGGCAAGCCCGATCAAAGTTTCTTCACCAATGAAATCGCGCGCTGGGCCCAGGTGGGCAAGGGTAGCCTTACCCGCGAGCTGGAGCGGTTGCAGCTGGCGGGCATCTTGAGCATGACGCGCCAAGGCAATCAGACCCACTACCAAGCAAACCCCCAATGCCCGATTTACTCGGAGTTGCTGGCCATCGTGCGCAAGACCCTGAGCCTGGACGAACCCTTGCGCAATGCATTGGCACCGTTCGTGGAGCAGATAACCTGGGCCTTTATCTACGGCTCCATCGCCAGGGGTGAGGCGCACTCATCCAGTGACATAGATCTGATGCTGATCGGCGAAAGCCTCAACTACAGTGAAGTCATGGAGCAGCTCATGCCGCTGGAAGAGCAGCTGGGCCGCACCATCAACCCGACGCTTTACACCCCCGAGGACTGGATCGGCAAATGGAATGCCGGGAACAGTTTTGTGCAGCGGGTCTTGGCACAGGAAAAGATCAATCTGATTGGGGCCAACCCCCTGGAATCCATGGATGGACAGCAAAGCCAATCTGGAGAATCTGCAACGTAGTGGTGGCTTGAAGGCTGAGCCGCCGGATCGCAAGGAGTGTGATGGGCTGATGCGCTCAGCACGGGACCGGTTAACGGATGCGGGTAATCCACAGCTATCGTTCGCCAGTCGTTTCGACTTGGCCTACAACGCCGCCCACGCTATCGCGCTCACGGCTTTGCGCCTGCAGGGTTATCGTTCTGAAAAACGCTATCTGGTCTTTCAATGTCTGATTCACTCCGCCGACGTGAACAGGGTGCAGGTGAGGTTACTGGCGTTGTGTCATGAACGCCGAAACCTGGCGGAATATGAAGGGTATATGGATGAGGACGAGGCGTTGCTGGGGCAGTTGATGGATGGCGCGACAGTACTGCTGAATGAAGTGGAAAACTTGTTGGCTGACCATTGGTGACAATGATGAGATTTCCCTGAACACCACCGAACAAATGTGGGAGCGGGCTTGCCCGCGAATGCAGGGTGTCAGTCGGCAAATGTGTAACTGACCCACCGCATTCGCGAGCAAGCCCGCTCCCACTTTTTGATCTTCATTTGGTCCTGGCTCAACGATTGCTGACGATCCATTACTCCAGCCGTAACGATCCGCCTTTGGGCTTGATTGATACCCCCCACGTTCACTCCTAAGGTACAGCCCACGACAGCAAACCCCGTGGAGCGACCATGACAACAACCATCACCCCCGACTCGCGCTGGACGCGGCGGCGCGACGAGAAGCAGCGGCGCCTCGGGCTGGTCAAAAAATACGCAGACGGGGCGGTGTTGCCCTGTGACAGAATCGTCGAGGCGCTGGAAGCGCTGATCCTCCCCGGCGACCGCGTGGTGCTGGAGGGCAACAACCAGAAGCAGGCCGACTTCCTCTCGCGCTCCCTGGCCAAGGCCGACCCGGCCAAGCTCCACGATTTGCACATGATCATGCCCAGCGTCGGGCGATCCGAGCATCTGGACCTGTTTGAAAAGGGCATCGCGCGCAAGCTGGATTTCTCCTTTGCCGGCACCCAATCCCTGCGCATCAGCCAGTTGCTGGAAGACGGCCTGCTGGAAATTGGCGCAATCCACACTTACATCGAACTCTATGCGCGGCTGGTGGTGGACCTGATCCCCAACGTCGTGCTCTCGGCCGGTTTCATGGCCGACCGCGCCGGCAATATCTACACCGGCGCCAGCACCGAAGACACCCCGGCGTTGATCGAGCCGGCAGCATTCAGCGATGGCATCGTCATCGTGCAGGTCAACCAGTTGGTGGATGACGTCACCGATTTGCCCCGCGTCGACATCCCCGCAAGCTGGGTGGATTTTGTGGTGGTGGCCGACAAGCCGTTCTACATCGAGCCGCTGTTCACCCGCGACCCGCGCCATATCAAGCCGGTGCATGTGCTGATGGCGATGATGGCGATCCGTGGCATCTACGAAAAACACAATGTGCAGTCGCTCAACCACGGTATCGGTTTCAATACGGCCGCCATCGAATTGATCCTGCCGACCTACGGCGAATCCCTCGGCCTCAAAGGCAAAATCTGCCGCAACTGGACCCTCAACCCGCACCCAACCTTGATCCCCGCCATCGAAAGCGGTTGGGTGGAAAGCGTGCATTGCTTCGGCACCGAATTGGGCATGGAAAACTACATCGCCGCACGGCCTGATGTGTTCTTCACCGGCCGCGACGGCTCGATGCGCTCCAACCGCATGTTCTGCCAACTCGCCGGCCAGTACGCGGTGGACCTGTTTATCGGCGCCACCCTGCAAGTAGATGGCGACGGGCATTCCTCCACCGTGACCCGTGGCCGCCTCGCCGGGTTTGGTGGTGCGCCGAACATGGGCCATGACCCACGCGGTCGTCGGCATGGCACTCCAGCCTGGCTGGATATGCGCCACGACGACGCGCCGGAAGCCCTGCTCGAACGCGGCAAAAAACTCGTGGTGCAGATGGTCGAAACCTTCCAGGAAGGCGGCAAACCGACCTTCGTCGAGACCCTCGATGCAGTGGAAGTGGCGCGCAAAAGCGGCATGCCGCTGGCGCCGATCATGATCTACGGCGACGACGTCACCCACTTGCTCACCGAAGAAGGCATCGCCTACCTGTACAAGGCGCGTTCGCTGGAAGAGCGCCAGGCGATGATCGCCGCCGTCGCTGGCGTCACCGCCATCGGCCTGCGCCACAACCCCAATGACACCGCGCGCATGCGCCGCGAAGGCTTGATCGCGTTGCCCGAAGACCTCGGCATCCGCCGCACCGACGCCACCCGCGAGCTGTTGGCCGCCAAGAGCGTGGCCGACTTGGTGGAGTGGTCCGGTGGCCTGTACAACCCGCCCGCCAAATTCAGGAGCTGGTAAATGCGCGCCCTCAAATTGCATGAACTCAGCCTGGCTGATCGCTTGGCAGACATGGCCGTCGACGCATTGATAGATGAGGCGGACTTGTCGCCAAAACCGGCCTTGGTGGACCGTCGCGGCAATGGCGCCCACAGCGATTTGCACCTGGGCCTGATGCACGCTTCGGCGCTGTCGCTGTGGCCGATGTTCAAGGAGATGGCGGAAGCCGCGCTTGAGTTCGGTGAAGTCGGTTTGCCCTTGCGCGAAGCCCTCGGGCGCATTGGCCGTGAAGGCGAGCAGGCGATGCTCACCACCACCAATGGCGTGAACACTCATCGCGGCGCGATCTGGGCGCTCGGTTTGCTCACTGCTGCGGCGGCGCTGGAACCACGCAGTGTCACGCTGACGGCGGCCAAGCTGGCCCTGCTCAACGACCGCTACGCGCCGCAGCCGATGAGCCACGGCGCCCAGGTTGCACAACGCTACGGCGCACGCGGTGCCCGTGAAGAAGCGCAACTGGGCTTCCCGTCGGTGATGCAGCGCGGCCTGCCGCAACTGCACAGAAGCCGCCGGCAAAACGCTGGCGAACAGAACGCCCGCCTGGACGCCTTGCTCGCCATCATGACCAACCTCGCCGACACCTGCGTGCTCTACCGCGCCGGCACCGAAGGCTTGCACGCCATGCAACGCGGCGCTCAAGCCGTACTGGACGCAGGCGGCAGCGCGACCCTCACCGGTCGCCGCCAATTGCACGAACTCGACGACCAATTACTGGCCCTGAATGCCTCCCCCGGCGGCGCCGCCGACCTGTTGGCCGCCTGCCTGTTTATCGACCGCCTCGACGGAGCGTTTTGATGGAAACCTTATCCTTTGAATTCCCCGCCGGGCAGCCGCCCAAAGGCCGTGCGCTGGTGGGTTGCGTCGGCTCCGGCGACCTGGAAGTGCTGCTGGAACCGGGCACGCCCGGCACGCTGACCATCCAGGTGCAGACCTCGGTGAATGGCGCCGAACAACGCTGGCAGCATCTGTTCGAACGGATCTTCCAGGAGCACACGCCACCCGCTTTGAAGATTGATATCCACGACTTCGGTGCCACGCCCGGCGTGGTGCGTTTGCGCCTGGAGCAAGGCTTCGAGGAGATCGGCCATGACTGACTTGCTCAGCAAACACAGCTTCGTGGAACTCGGTGCGCGGCAGCGGGCCAGGGCCTTGCTGGACGCCGGCACGTATCGCGAACTGATCGACCCCTTCCAGCGCGTGATGTCGCCGTGGCTCAGCCGCCAGGGCGTGGTGCCCCAGGCCGATGACGGCGTGGTGATCGCCAAAGGCAGCATCGCCGGAAAGCCGGTGGTGGTGGCCGCTATCGAAGGCAACTTCCAGGGCGGCAGCCTCGGTGAAGTCGGCGGTGCAAAAATGGCCGGTGCGCTGGAATTGGCGGCCGAAGACAACCGCAAGGGCATCCCGACCGGCGCGGTGCTGTTGCTGGAAACCGGCGGCGTGCGCCTGCAGGAAGCCAACCTTGGCCTCGCGGCGATTGCCGATATCCACGCGGCGATTGTCGACCTGCGCCAGTACCAGCCGGTGATCGGCGTGGTGGCGGGCGCTGTTGGCTGCTTTGGCGGCATGTCTATCGCCGCTGGGCTGTGCAGCTATCTGGTGGTGACCCGCGAAGCGCGCCTGGGCCTGAATGGTCCGCAAGTGATCGAGCAGGAAGCCGGGCTGGACGAATACGACTCCCGCGACCGCCCGTTTATCTGGAGCCTCACGGGCGGCGAACAACGCTTCAACAGCGGCTTGGCCGACCGCTACGTAGCGGACGATGTGGCGCAGATTCAGCAGACCGTTACCGAGCTGCTGCAACAAGGCTTGCCCGAACACCCGCGCAGCCGTCAGGTCGATTTCTACCTGGCGCGCCTGGCCGAGCTGGATGCTACGCCGCAGATCGACGCGGCGACGGTTCGCGACCTGTATCAAGGAGATCGCTCATGAGAGGCCTGCAGTGGTTCAACGCATTAAGTGCTGGCGCCACACCTGTGGATGGTTTGCCGGCCTCGCTGAAAGTCGCCGACGGCGTATTGGGTGAGCAAGCCGTGCGCTTCATCGCCGTGGTCACCGACGCGCACAACCGTTTCCCGCGTGCGCGCAATGGTGAGGTCGGCCTGCTGGAAGGCTGGGGCCTGGCCAAGGCGGTGGACGACGCCATCGCCCGTGGCGACAAGCGCCCGATCATCGCCATCGTCGATGTGCCCAGCCAAGCCTATGGGCGCCGTGAAGAAGCCCTCGGCATCCATCAGGCCCTGGCCGCCGCCGCCGACAGCTACGCCCGCGCGCGATTGGCCGGCCACCCGGTGATTGCGCTGCTGGTGGGCAAGGCCATGTCCGGCGCGTTCCTCGCCCACGGCTACCAGGCCAACCGCCTGATTGCTCTGCGCGACCCCGGCGTGATGGTGCATGCGATGGGCAAGGCCTCGGCGGCGCGGGTGACCCTGCGCAGTGTCGAAGAGCTGGAAGCCCTGGCTGCCAGTGTGCCGCCGATGGCCTACGACATCGACAGTTATGCCAGCCTTGGTTTGCTCTGGGAGACGCTGTCGGTCAGCCAGATTGAACACCCCACGGCAGCCGACGTGGTGCGCGTCAGTGATTGCCTGCTGCACGCCATCAACGATGTCGCGGGCCCCGATTTAAAAGGGCGCCTGGGCGCCACCCACCGTGCCGCTTCCAGCCACGTGCGCCAATTGCTGCGGGAGCAATGGTGAACGCTCACGACTTGCTTTGGGGCATGACCCCGGCGCATCTGCCCGCCGACGCGCCGGCTTGGGTGGTGGAGGCGATCAACGCCGGCCATCCGGTGGTGGTGCGTCGCGCCATCGCCGAGCCGGGCCAGGTGGCCGTCGGCGTGCGCGGGCGTTTGCGTGAGCAGCGGTTTGCGGCGGTGATGCCTATCGCAGCGGTGCAGCGGCGAGTAGTGCCCGAGGCCCTGTGCGGTGTGACCTCATCACGGGATTTACCGGCGTTGCGCGCGCTCGATCTACTACGACCCGTGTTAGCGCAGGAGACGTGGGGCGTCACCGGCAGCGCGGGTTTTGAGTTGGCCAGTGGAGTTGAAGCACTGCATGCGCAAAGCGACCTGGATTTGCTCCTGCGCACATCCCAGCGGCTGGAGCGCAGTGATGCCGAGGACTTGCTGGCGATTCTGGACACCGCGCCATGCGCCGTGGACCTGCAACTGCAAACCCCGTTTGGCGCCGTCGCCTTGCGCGAGTGGGCGGGCGGTTCACGCCGTGTGCTGCTCAAAACCTGCAGCGGCGCGCACCTTGTGCTCGACCCGTGGCAGGCCGTGGCATGAGCAGCCTTCTGGTGTTTCCGGGGCAGGGCGCCCAACGCACGGGCATGCTCCAGGCGCTGGCGGCTGATGTGCTGGAAGAAGCCAGTGATGCCTTGGGTGAAGACGTTCGCCTACTCGATTCGGCGCAAGCCTTGGCGAGTACGCGCGCTGTTCAACTGTGCCTGCTGATTGTCGGCGTGGCCCATGCCCGTCAGCTGCAACACACGCCGGATTACGTGGCGGGCCTGTCCATCGGCGCCTACCCGGCGGCCGTTATCGCGGGCGCCCTGGGGTTTGCCGACGCGGTAAAACTGGTCAGCCTGCGCGGCGAGCTGATGCAACACGCTTATCCCCAAGGCTACGGGATGACCGCAATCATCGGCCCTGAGTTATCCACAGTCGAAAAAATACTGAGCGAAATCCACAGCCCGCAAACGCCGGTGTACCTGGCCAACATCAACGCCGACAACCAAACCGTCATTGCTGGCAGCGATGAAGCGATGAAGCGCGTCGCGGCGCGCATCAAGGGCAACGGCGTCGCCAAGCGCCTGGCGGTCAGCGTGCCGTCCCATTGCGCGCTGCTGGAGGCGCCTGCCCAGGCGCTGGCGCAAGCATTCGTTGCGCTCAAGGCGCCGCGCATTACTTACCTGAGCAGCACCCGCGCGCGGCCGATCCACAACCCCGAGCAGCTGCGCGACGACCTGGCCTTCAACATGTGCCGCATCGTCGATTGGCGCGGCACCGTGCAAAGCGCCTACGAGCGTGGCGTGCGCCTGCAAATCGAGCTGCCGCCGGGCGCAGTGCTCACCGGCCTGTCACGCCGCGTGTTCGAGCAGGGCACGGTGATCGCCTGCGAAGGCGCGCGCCTGGACACCTTGCAGGCCCTGCTGCAAGAGGAGGAACGCCGCCACCGATAAAGCACCACCCAAGGCTTTCGAAGCACAAAAACAACAATTTCGATGAAGCACTTTGAGGACAACAACGATGATTATTTATGGTGTGGCCTTGTTGGCGATCTGCATGTTGGCGGGTGTGATCCTCGGCGACATGCTCGGCGTGTTGCTGGGCGTCAAATCCAATGTGGGCGGTGTCGGGATCGCCATGATCCTGCTGATCTGCGCGCGCTTGTGGATGCAAAAACACGGTGGCATGACCAAAGACTGCGAAATGGGCGTGGGCTTTTGGGGCGCCATGTACATCCCGGTGGTGGTGGCGATGGCCGCGCAACAAAACGTGGTGACCGCGCTGCACGGCGGCCCGGTCGCGGTGCTGGCGGCCATCGGTTCGGTGGTGGTCTGCGGTTGCACCATTGCCCTGATCAGCCGCACGCACAAGGGCGAACCCTTGCCCGCCGAAGAGCCGCTGATCGCTGCTGCGGGAGGTCGCTGATATGTGGCCTCTGATCGAAAAAGGTTTGGAAAATAACAGCCTGGTCACCGCGTTTGCCTTTGTCGGGGTGGTGATGTGGGTTTCCGTGGTGCTGTCCAAGCGCCTGACGTTCGGGCGCATTCATGGCTCGGCGATTGCCATCGTGATCGGGCTGGTGTTGGCCTGGGTCGGCGGCACGCTCACCGGCGGGCAAAAAGGCCTGGCGGACATGGCGCTGTTCTCCGGCATCGGCTTGATGGGCGGCGCGATGCTGCGCGATTTCGCCATTGTTGCCACCGCGTTTGAAGTGCAGGCCACCGAAGCGCGCAAAGCCGGGCTGATCGGTGTGATTGCGTTGCTGCTCGGCACGATCCTGCCGTTTATTGTCGGCGCGAGCATGGCCTGGGCGTTTGGCTATCGCGATGCGATCAGCATGACCACCATCGGCGCGGGCGCCGTGACCTACATCGTTGGCCCTGTGACCGGTGCGGCGATTGGCGCGACCTCGGATGTGATGGCGCTGTCGATTGCCACGGGGCTGATCAAGGCGATTCTGGTGATGGTCGGCACGCCGGTGGCGGCGCGCTGGATGGGCCTGGATAACCCGCGCTCGGCGATGGTGTTTGGTGGGCTGGCCGGCACGGTGAGTGGGGTCACGGCGGGGTTGGCGGCGACGGATCGGCGGTTGGTGCCGTATGGGGCCTTGACGGCTACTTTCCATACTGGGCTGGGGTGTTTGCTTGGGCCTTCGCTGCTTTACTTCATTGTGCGCGGGATCGTTGGCTAACCCCGTAATTCAAGTTGATTGGTCTGGCCTCTTCGCGAGCAAGCCCGCTCCCACATTTGGAATGCATTTCAAATGTGGGAGCGGGCTTGCTCGCGAAAGCGGTTTGTCAGGTTGGCACCTGGCGGTTGGCATACATCCGGCACTCTGCCAACAACGCCAGCAAGTTCGGGTCGCGCTCCTTGGCCTTCAAAAACACCACGCCAATGTGCTGCTGCAAGCGGTAGCGTGATTGCAGGGGTATCAACTTCACACGGTTCTCATACACCGCCGCAATCCGCCCCGGCAGCAGTGCATAACCTACGCCCGAACTGACCATGCTCAGCAAGGTGAAGATATCATTCACCTGCATCGCCACCTTCGGCTCAAACCCCGCCTGGTTGAACACCCGGTTGCCATCCTGGTGCGTGGCGAAGCCTTGGGTGAGGGTAATGAAGGTCGCGTCGCGCACATCGGCCAGGTCGATTTCCTGCTCGCGATCGAAGGGTGAGTCGGCCGGGGTGGCGAGGAAGATGTCGTCGGTGAACAGCGCGATCTGCTCGCAATCGGGGTCGTTGGCGCGTTCGTCGAGGGAGATCAGGATCGCGTCGACTTCCATGTTCTTGAGCTTGTAGAGCAGGTCAAAGTTGGAGCCCAGGATCAGGTCGATATTGAGTTCGCTGCGCCTGATTTTCAGGCCCATGATCAGCTGCGGTACGGTTTTGACCGTCAGCGAATACAGCGAGCCCAGCTTGAAGCGCTCAGCCGAGAACCCCGCGGCTTCGCGGGTCAGGCGCACACTGTCGACCACGTCGGCCACCAGCTTTTGCGCGCGCTCTTCCAGCACGTAGGCGCTTTCCAGCGGGGTGAGGTTGCGCCCTTCGTGTTTGAACAGCGGGCAGCGCAGCGCGTTTTCCAGCGAGTGGATGGCGCGGTGCACGCTGACGTTGCTGGTTTGCAACTCGGCAGCGGCGCGGGCCAGGTTGCCGGTGCGCATGAACGCCAGGAAGATCTCGAGCTTCTTGAGGGTGAATTCTTCGTCGATCAGCATGGCCGTGGCTCTTAGTCGAATGCCCTCGATTGTGCCCCTAAAACCAGTTCACTCCCAGCCATGCACTGCCCAGGCCCAGCAGCACGCCACAGATGATCAGCCAGATCGCGTTGAGCCGCGTGTAATACACCACGGCGGCGCTGGCCAGGGTCAGCACCAGGCTGGTCGCGTTGTTTTCCAGGCTGTTCATCAGGATGTAGGTTGAGGCGAGGATCAGGCCGATGGAGATCGGCAGCAGGCTGCGTTTGACCCGTTGCACCCACGGCGTTCGGGTGTGCCGTTCCAGCCAGCCGGCGCCCAGGTAAGCCAGCACCGAACAGGGCACCAGCTTGGCCAGCAGTGCCACCAGTGCGCCGGGCAAACCTGCCGCCTGCTGGCCGATAAACACCAGGAACATGCCGTTGGGCCCTGGCAACGCCTGGGACAAGGCGAAGAAGGCGACAAATTGCGCGTCGGTGATCCAGTGCATGTCGACCACGGTGTAGCGATGGATATCGCCGATAGCCACCGTGTTGCCGCCAATCGCCATCAACGACCACAGCGCGCATTGGATCATCAGGTGCAGCAGGACGGTCTGCATCAGCCGGCCACCTTGTTCGAACCGATAAAGCTCAAGGCCAGGGAGCTGGGAATGCAGATCAGCAAGACCATCCACAGCGGCAACACAAAGACCGCCATCAATACGAAGGTCAACACGAAGGCGCTGTAGTTGGCGAGCGTGCGCGGCATGGCCTTGAGCAGGCGCAGCGTGGTGCCGAGCATCAAACCCGTGGCAATCGGCATCACCGCGCCGAAGACCTGCTGTACCACGTCGTGGCTCCACCACTTGGCATAGGCAAATCCGGCGAGCACGGTGATCAACGAGGGGAACAGGTACAGCCCACAGACGGTCACAACCGCACCGGGCAAGCCATGCAGGCGCCGCCCGTAGATGATGCCAACGTTGGCGATATTGGGGCCGGGGAAGAACTGGCCGGTGGTCAGCAGTTCATTGAAGCTTTGCTCGCTGACCCAGCGGCGCCGGTCGACCATCATCTGTCGCGCCCAGGGCATGACGCCGCCAAAGCCGAACAGGCCGACCATGGCAAAGTTGTAAAACAGCTGCCATAGGCTGGGATGAGGCGGGGCGGGTTCTAGCTCGGGCATGGCAATTACCTATAGGACGCTTTTACGTGGGCGCTGGCTTGCCTGCGATTGCGGCGTAACAGTCGAGAGAGAGGTTGAGTGTTAGGCCCTTATCGCAGGCAAGCCAGCGCCCACAGGATGAAGCGAATCATCTATGGACGTGGGTATTTGGGCAAATGAAGAAAGGGTGTTACCTGATATGGGTAGGGTGGCGTCAGAATGCTCAAGGTGGTAACCGTTATGCGAGGTGAGTGACACATGTATCACGGGGAACGATTTAACGCCTGGAGCCATTTGGTCGGGGCGGTTGCAGCTTTTGTTGGCGCAGTGTGGATGTTGGTGGTGGCAAGCCTGGACGGCAGCCCCTGGAAGATTGTCAGCGTGGCGATTTATGGTTTTACGCTGCTGGTGCTGTACAGCGCGTCCACCGTGTACCACAGCGTGCGCGGGCGACGAAAAGAGATCATGCAGAAGGTCGACCACTTTTCGATCTACCTGTTGATCGCGGGCAGCTACACGCCGTTTTGCCTGGTGACGCTGCGCGGGCCGTGGGGTTGGACACTGTTCGGAATCGTGTGGGGACTGGCGGTGATCGGCATCCTGCAGGAGATCAAGCCGCGCTCCGAGGCGCGCATCCTGTCGATTGTGATTTACGCGGTGATGGGCTGGATCGTGCTGGTGGCGGTCAAGCCGCTGATTGCCGCGTTGGGCACGGCGGGGTTTGTATGGCTGGCTTCGGGCGGGGTGTTGTACACCGTCGGGATTATCTTTTTTGCCCTGGAAGATCGCCTGCGCCACTCCCATGGCATCTGGCACTTGTTCGTGATCGGCGGCAGCCTGCTGCATTTTGTGGCGATCATGCACTACGTGCTCTAACAGGCGACGCGGGCAAAAACTGTGGGAGCGGGATTGTGTGGGAGCGGGCTTGCTCGCGAATGCGGTGTATCAGTCGCTGGATGCGTTGAATGACACACCGCTTTCGCGAGCAAGCCTGCTCCCACACTGGTTGGGTGGTGTTATCACAAGCGTTCTAGCCGTTCACGGGCGCGCTTGCCGAAAATCTGCAGCAGGCTGGACAGCATATGCGGCGGCGGCTCATCGGCGCGGGTCAGCGCGTACAGGGTGATCGGCAGCGGCGGGGTGAGCGTGCGGATGCAGGTGGTGGCCGTCGATGCGCCGAGGGCGGTGAAGGGATCGATCACGGTCAGGCCGGCGCCGGACTCCACCATGGCCCGGGCCAGGGAATAGGTCTGCACAGAAATGGTCACTCGTGGCGGCGGGTCGACGTTTTCCAGGTAGCTGTCGAGCTTTGCCGCCAAGGGGTCGGCACTGGACAGGCCAATCAGCGGCGCCCCCGCCAGGTCAGCCAGTGGCAACGGTTTGCTCATCTCGGCCTCAGGCCAGTAACCCTTGGAAGCCAACGCCACCAGCACCCCGTTGGCCAACACTTGCGTGGTTAAACCCGGATGGCCGGAAAAGTTGAGCGTCAGCGCCAGGTCGATCTCACGCATCAACAGCTTCTGCACCAGCTCACGGCTGTGGTCGCTGGACAGCTCGCAGGCGATGTCCGGGTAGGCGCGCTTCCACTCCAGAATCGAAGGCGGCAGCAGTGACAATGCCAGGGCAGGGATCGCGCCAATGCGCACACTTTGGCCCGGTTCGCGGCGCAAGCTTTTGGCCAGCCGCCGCACACCTTGCAGGCTCTCGGTGACTTTCTCGACTTCGCGTTCCAGCGCCAGGGCTTCCGGGGTGGGCTGCAGTTTGCCGCGCACGCGCAGAAACAGCGGGAAACCCAGTTGCAGCTCGGCATGCTGCAACACCTTGGTCACCGCCGGTTGCGAGACGTGCAGCAACTGCGCGGCGGCGCTGACCGAGCCGGTCTGGCGGATGGCCTGGAAGATTTCGATATGACGCAAGCGCATGGCACGTCCATAACCTTTGTTTATAGGTGAGCCATCTTTATTCATTGTCGGTGGCCTGTCACCTGCCCCTAGGCTTGAGGCCTGTCAATTCAATTGTGGGTGAGGGGAATGGCCAAGCGGGTTTGCATCATCGGCGGCGGTGTCATCGGTTTGGCGAGTGCATACGCCTTGGTGCGCGCAGGCCATGAGGTCACGGTGATCGACGCGCGCGACAGCCTGGGCAGCGAAACCAGTTTTGCCAACGGCGGGCAACTGTCTTACCGCTATGTCGCGCCGCTGGCCGACGCCGGCGTGCCCCTGCAAGCGCTGGGCTGGCTGCTGCGTGGGGACTCACCGTTGACCCTGCGCCCGCGTCTCGATCCCCGGCAATGGCGCTGGATGGCGTCCTTCCTCGGCGCCTGCCGGGGGTCGGTGAACAAGCGTAATGCCGCTCACCTGCTGCGCCTGGCGTCTTTGAGCCAGGCCACCTTGCAGCAATGGCGCGAGGATGATCGCCTGGACGGCTTCGACTGGCGGCGCAACGGCAAGCTGGTGACCTTTCGCAGTGCCGGCACCTTTGAGCTTGCGCGCAGCAAGGTCACCGATTTTCTGCAACAGCAGGTGCTGTCGGCCGCGGAGTGCGCGCGCCTGGAGCCGGCGCTGGTGGGGGATGGTTTTGTCGGCGGTATTTACACGCCAAATGAAGAGGTCGCAGATTGCCATGCCTTCTGCCAACGACTGGCCGCGCGGCTTGAGGCTTCCGGGCGCTGCTCGTTTTTGCTTGGCCGCAAGGTCACGGAACTACGTCACGGCGACGGTGCGGTGCAGGCCATCGATCTAGGCGATGAAATGATGCCGGTGGACCAGCTTGTAATCGCTGCCGGGCATCGCAGCGCCGAGTTAGCGTTGCCGGGCCTGGCCCTTGCGCTGTATCCGCTCAAAGGCTACAGCCTGAGCGTGCCGATTGACGCGCAGCACCAGGCGCCGAATGTGAGCATCACCGATTACGACCGCAAGATCGTCTACGCGCGGATCGGCGAGCAGCTGCGAGTCGCCGCCATGGTGGATATTGTCGGTTTCGACGCCCGCCTTGAGCCCAAGCGCCTGGCGCTGATCAAACGCCAGGCGCTGGAGACCTTTCCCCATGGCGGCGATTACGCCCAGGCGGTCGAATGGGCCGGCATGCGCCCGGCCACTCCGACCGGTGTGCCGCTGATTGGCGCGAGTGCTTATCGCAATCTGTGGCTGAACCTGGGCCACGGTGCGCTCGGCTTTACCTTGGCCTGTGGCAGCGGCCAACTGCTGGCCGAGCTGATCGGCCAGCAGGTGCCTTCCATTGATATGCAGGGCCTGGCGCCCCGCGCGGCTTGATTCGTCACACCACCAACGGAGAATAACAATGAAAAAAATCCTGTTGACCGGCTGCACCCTGGGGCTTTTGTTGGGCGCTCAGGCTCAGGCGACTGAAGCACCTCTGGACGGCACGTTAGGCAAGATCGCCAGCGCCAGGTCCATCACGCTGGGTTATCGCGATGCGTCTGTGCCGTTTTCCTACGTGGGTGACAACAGCGGCCAACCCATGGGCTATTCAGTAGAGTTGGCGAGCAAGATCGTCGAGCGCATCCAGCAGAAAATCGGCGTGGCCAACCTTGGCGTGAAGTACACCCTGGTGACGTCTCAGACCCGCATCCCGCTGGTGCAGAACGGCACTGTGGACCTGGAATGCGGCTCCACCGGGGTGACCGCCGAGCGCCAGAAACAGGTGGCGTTTTCGTACGGGTTTATCTACGTGAAGGGCCAGTTGCTGACCGCCAGGGACAGCGGCATCAACGGGTTTGACGACCTCAAGGGCAAGAACGTGGTGACCACCGCCGGCACCACCAATGAGCGGTACCTCAAGCACAACAACGCCGAACACAACAGCAACATGTCGGTGATCAGTGCCAAGGACCACGGCGAAGCCTTCAAGATGCTTGAGACCGGCCGCGCGGCGGCGTTTTACATGGACGATGCGCTGCTCTACGGCGAGCGCGCCAAGGCCCGCGACCCGCACCGCTGGGTGGTGGTGGGCAAGGAGCAGTCGCGGGAGATCTACAGCTGCATGGTGCGCAAGGACGACCCGCAGCTTCTGGCGGTGGTCAACGAAACGCTGGCTGACCTTTACCGCTCCGGGGAAATCAACGGGATTTACCAGCGCTGGTTTGAACAGCCGATCCCGCCCAAGGGCTTGAACCTGGAATTCCCGATGACGGCTGAGTTGAAGGCGATTATCGCCAAGCCGGTCAGTGATCCGGTGGACTGACAACCCAATCCAAAATGTGGCAGCGGGTTTGCTCGCGAAGGCAGTGTGTCAGTTGATAAACAGGCTGACTGATCCACCGCATTGGCGAGCAAGCGCGCTCCCACATTGGGTTAGGGTTTGCACAGCGGGGTTAGAAGTCGCCCCACAGTTGCTGGGCGACGGCCAGCGCCACCACTGGCGCCGTCTCAGTGCGCAGCACGCGCGGGCCGAGGCGGGCGGCGTGGAAGCCGGCGCTTTGGGCGGTGTCGACTTCGTTATCGGTCAAGCCACCTTCAGGCCCGATCAAAAACGCCAGGCTGGCAGGCTTGGCATGGCTGATCATCGGCGCGGCCACCGGGTGCAGCACCAGCTTCAACTCCGCCTGGGCCTGCTTCAACCAGTCTGCCAGCAGCAGCGGCGGATGAATCACCGGCACCGTCGAACGCCCGCATTGCTCGCACGCGCTGATCGCCACCTGGCGCCAGTGCAGCAGGCGCTTGTCGGCGCGCTCGTCCTTGAGGCGCACTTCGCAGCGGTCGCTGAAGATCGGCGTGATTTCATTTACGCCCAGCTCGGTGGCTTTCTGAATCGCCCAGTCCATACGCTCGCCCCGGGACAGGCCCTGGCCGAGGTGGATGTGCAGCGGCGATTCGCTCTGGCCTGCGAAACTTTGCGTGAGTTGCACGCTGACGCGTTTTTTACCGACCTCCAGCAATGTGCCCAAAAACTCCTGGCCGGAGCCGTCGAACAGTTGCACGGCATCGCCTTCGCCCATGCGCAATACACGGCTGATGTAGTGGGCCTGGGCTTCGGGCAGTTCGTGCTCGCCAAGGCTCAGCGGGGTGTCGGTGAAAAAGCGGGACAGTCTCATTTCTGTTCTCTGGAAATTTAAGTAGGTGCTATCAGCCCGGATCACGGAAGCCTGGGTGGAAGTCTTTCGGCACCGCAACGCTGACTTTATCGTTGGTGGCGATATCGATGCCTTCACTGGCCACTTCAGCCAAAAAGTCGATCTGCTCCGGTGTGATCACATACGGCGGCAGGAAATACACCACGCTGCCCAACGGCCGCAACAGCGCGCCGCGCTCCAGGGCATGTTCGAAGACTTTCAGGCCACGGCGTTCCTGCCACGGGTAGGCGGTCTTGGTGGCTTTGTCCTGGACCATCTCGATGGCCAGCACCATGCCGGTCTGGCGCACTTCCGAGACGTGCGGGTGGTCCGCCAGGTGCGCGGTGGCGGTGGCCATGCGCTGGGCCAGCGCCTTGTTGTTTTCGATGACGTTGTCTTCTTCGAAAATATCCAGGGTCGCCAGGGCCGCCGCGCACGCCAGCGGGTTGCCGGTGTAGCTGTGGGAGTGCAGGAAGGCGCGCAGGGTCGGGTAGTCGTCGTAGAAGGCGTCGTAGACATCGTCGGTGGTGACCACGGCCGCCAACGGCAGGTAGCCGCCGGTGAGGGCCTTGGACAGGCACAGGAAGTCCGGACGGATGCCGGCCTGTTCACAGGCGAACATCGTGCCGGTACGGCCGAAGCCCACAGCGATTTCATCGTGGATCAGGTGCACGCCGTAGCGGTCGCAGGCCTCGCGCAGCAGCTTGAGGTACACCGGATGGTACATGCGCATGCCGCCGGCGCCCTGGATCAGCGGTTCGACGATCACGGCGGCGACGGTGTCGTGGTTTTCGGCAAGGGTCTGTTCCATGGCCAGGAACATGTTCCGGGAATGTTCTTCCCAGCTCATGCCGTCGGGGCGCAGGTAGCAGTCCGGGCTCGGCACCTTGATGGTGTCCAGCAGCAAGGCCTTGTAGGTTTCGGTAAACAGCGGCACATCGCCTACCGACATCGCGGCTATGGTTTCGCCGTGGTAGCTGTTGGTCAGGGTCACGAAGCGCTTTTTGTTCGGCAGGCCGCGGTTGAGCCAATAGTGAAAGCTCATCTTCAACGCGACTTCGATGCACGACGAACCGTTATCGGCGTAGAAGCAGCGGGTCAGGCCTTCGGGCGTCATTTTGACCAGGCGTTCGGACAGCTCGATCACCGGCTGGTGGCTGAAACCGGCGAGGATCACGTGTTCCAGTTGGTCGACCTGATCCTTGATGCGCTGGTTGATGCGCGGGTTGGCGTGGCCGAATACGTTGACCCACCAGGAACTGACCGCATCGAGGTAGCGCTTGCCTTCGAAGTCTTCCAGCCACACGCCTTCACCGCGCTTGATCGGGATCAGCGGCAGTTGCTGGTGATCTTTCATTTGGGTGCAGGGATGCCACAGCACCGCGAGGTCGCGTTGCATCCACTGGTTATTCAAGCCCATCGGTTATCTCCTCGAAGCGGTCCTGCGGCCGGCGCAGGCGTAACAATCGCGCAAGCCTATGCAATGCCAGGCGGTGCCACAACCCATTACGGATGAATTGGCAGTAAACGCGGGACGGTCTGTCACGTTTCTCAGGAATAGTCCTTAATCCATTGTTAACGTACTGTGCATAACCTCTTGATCGTATTTCTCGATATTTCAAAGCGAAATTTTCCGCTTTAATTCGATAGGTAAATCGCTAGTCTTGGGCACAGTTCTTACGGGATTTGGGACATGCAGCTACGTAATTCACCGGCCCGCTATGGTTGGGTCAGCATGGTTTTGCACTGGGGCGTGGCCCTGGTGGTGTTTGGTTTGTTCGCGCTGGGCCTGTGGATGGTCGGTCTCGACTACTACAGCGCCTGGCGCAAAGACGCGCCCGACCTGCACAAGAGCATCGGCATCACGCTGTTCGCCATCATGCTCGTGCGCATCGTCTGGCGTTTGGTCAGCCCGCCACCACCGCCGCTGGCCAGCTACAGTCGTTTGACCCGTTTGGGCGCTGCGTTTGGCCATGCGTTCCTGTATCTCGGGCTGTTTGCCGTGATGATTGCCGGTTACCTGATTTCCACCGCAGACGGTGTCGGTATCCCGGTGTTTGGCCTGTTTGAGATTCCTGCCGTGGTTTCCGGACTACCGGACCAGGCAGACACCGCCGGTGTGGTGCACTTGTACCTTGCCTGGGTGTTGGTGGTCTTTGCCGGTTTGCACGGCGTGGCTGCATTGAAACACCACTTTATCGATCGTGATGCGACCCTCCTGCGAATGCTGGGGCGCAAAGCCTGATGTTCAACCTCGACTCACAAGGAATAGAAAGCATGTTGAAAAAGACACTCGCCGCTCTGGCAATCGGTTCTGCCCTGCTGTCCGCCGGTTCAGCGATGGCCGCTGACTACGTGATCGACAAAGAAGGCCAGCACGCCTTTGTCGACTTCAAGATCAGCCACTTGGGCTACAGCTACATCACCGGTACCTTCAAGGACCTGGACGGCAAGTTCAGCTTCGACGCTGCCAAGCCTGAAGACGCCAAGATCGAAGTGAACGTGCGCACCGCCAGCGTGTTCACCAACCACGCCGAACGTGACAAGCACATCGCCAGCAAAGACTTCCTGGACGTTGCCAAGTTTGCCGACGCCAAGTTCGTGTCCACCAAGGTCACGCCAACCGGCAAGAATGCTGATGGCAAAGTCACTGCTGACGTAGCAGGCGACCTGACCCTGCTGGGCGTGACCAAGCCAGTAGTGGTCAAGGCCACGTTCCTGGGTGAAGGCAAGGATCCATGGGGCGGCTACCGTGCCGGCTTCGAAGGCACCACCACCATCAATCGCCAGGACTTCGGCAAGCAGATGGACCTGGGTCCAGCGTCCAACTCGGTTGAGTTGTACGTGACGTTTGAAGGTGTGAAAGCGAAGTAATTTTCGCCTCGCACACAAAAATGCCCCGCATCTTTGGATGCGGGGCATTTTTTATGGCGCGTTGAAAATCAGCGGTTGCGGGTCAGCAACGCCGGTTTTTCACCACGAGGACGGCCTGGCAGTTGATCCAACTGCTCGGGTGTCGGGAAGCGGTCAGCCTTCGACTCCTTGTGGATGATCTTCGGCGCCGGGCCACCGCGCGGGTTCTGCACGGCAGGTTCGGACGAGCGTGGCTGGTCGTCACGGGCCGGGCGGCGGTTGTTGCTGCGCGAGTCTTCGCGACGGGCTTGACCGTCACGCGGTGCGCCATTGCGTGGGCCGCTGCGTTTGGCAGGTGGCGTGCCGGTGGTGCCGCCGCTGCTGTTGCGCGGACCATTCTGACGGCCGCCCTGCGGCTGGCCGCCACGTGGAGCGGCTGCGCCTGCACCCTGTGCCGGTGCACCTGGACGACGGCCACGGCCCTGGGCCGGTTTGGCCTGAGGCACGTAGTCGACGCGGTTACCGAAGTTGTCCACGTCGTCGTCGAGGAACTCGTCCGGGGCGCGGTCGGCGGCGGCGCGTGGCGGCTGGCTTGGCTGGCGCTGTTCGCGGGCCGGGGTGCCTTCGCGCGGCTTTTGCTCACGGGCTGGGCGTTCGCCACGGCCGTTGGTGGGCGCTTTGTCCTTGCCGCCTTTGTCCTTGCCTTTGTCGCGACGGCCACCGCCACCACCGCCGCCGTTCGGGCCATCGCCCTTCGGACCGCGTGGGTTGCGTGGGTTACGCACATCCGGACGCTCGCGCACTTCAGGCTTTTCAGCCTCTACGGCGCTGGCATCGAAGCCCATCAGGTCGCCGTCGGCGATTTTCTGCTTGGTCATGCGCTCGATGCTTTTCAGCAGTTTTTCTTCGTCCGGGGCGACCAGCGAAATGGCCTCGCCCGAACGCCCGGCACGGCCAGTACGGCCGATACGGTGCACATAGTCTTCGTCGACGTTTGGCAGCTCGAAGTTGACCACGTGTGGCAGTTGGTCGATATCCAGGCCGCGCGCGGCGATGTCGGTGGCGACCAGGATGCGCACTTCACCGGCCTTGAAATCGGCCAGGGCTTTGGTGCGCGCGTTCTGGCTCTTGTTGCCGTGGATGGCGACGGCGGTGAGGCCGTGCTTGTCCAGGTACTCGGCCAGGCGGTTGGCGCCGTGCTTGGTGCGGGTAAACACCAGCACTTGTTCCCAGGCGCCGGCGGTGATCAGGTGGGCCAGCAGCGCACGCTTGTGGCTGGCAGCCAGGCGGAATACGCGTTGCTCGATCCGCTCGACCGTGGTGTTCGGCGGCGTGACTTCGATGCGTTCCGGGTTGTGCAGCAGCTTGCCGGCCAGGGCAGTGATGTCCTGGGAGAACGTTGCCGAGAACAGCAGGTTCTGACGTTTGGCCGGCAGGCGCGCGAGGACCTTTTTCACGTCATGGACAAAGCCCATGTCGAGCATGCGGTCGGCTTCGTCCAGCACGAGGATTTCCACGTGGGACAAGTCAACGCTGCCTTGGCCGCACAGGTCGAGCAAACGACCCGGGCAGGCGACCAGCACGTCAACACCGCGGGACATGGCCTGAACCTGTGGGTTCATGCCGACGCCGCCGAAGATGCAGGCGCTGACGAACTTCAAGTCGCGGGCATACAGCTTGAAGCTGTCGTGCACTTGGGCGGCGAGTTCGCGGGTAGGGGTCAGGACCAGTACGCGCGGTTGGCGCGGGCCGTGACGCTGGGATTTGTCCGGGTGACCGTTGGGGAACAAGCGCTCCAGAATCGGGAGGGCGAAACCACCGGTTTTACCAGTACCTGTCTGAGCCGCAACCATCAGGTCGCGACCTTGCAACACGGCGGGAATGGCCCGCTGTTGCACCGGAGTAGGCTCGGTATAGCCCGCTGCCTCGATGGCGCGGACTAAAGCCTCGGAGAGACCGAGGGAAGCAAAGGACATGAGTAATCCTGTTTTAGTTAGGGCTTGGCCCAAAGGGATAATCTTGCCGGGCGTGAATGGCGCTTAGGGGAGCGCAACCCCGTCCGGTCCTGCTGCGTCTGGCGGGCACTCCACCGGCTCGCGCGGGCTGAAAGCTGCGCAGTAGCTGGGTTAGGTGCCTTTTTCAAGACCTCAGCGGCCGGGCGTGAGCCTGGCGGAAAGGCCGGAGTATAACAGAGCAATCACGGCGCGCTGCTTTCCTGCTGCTCAACGGTGTGTTCAGAGGCCGTAATGGCCTGGATTCCGCCGTATTTTGCGCTCAAGTCGGCGTAGGCCGGCTCTTGTTTGAAGCGCTTGAGCTCGGCGGCGAAGCGCTGCACCAGCAAATCCATGCCGGCGCCACGGCGCACGGCAAGGAACTGCGGCTGGCGGCTGACTACCACGGGTGCCTGGCTGACCTTGCCCTCCAGGCCCATGGCCTTGATCACATGCTGGCCCACTCGGCGGTCCGTAATGACCAGATCGATGCGCCCCAGCGACAGCTTGCCGAAGTTGGCCTCATGGCTGGGCGCCGGCTCGCGGTTGAACAAGGTCGACTCGCTGAAATCTTCGCCATAGAGGTAGCCAGGGGATGTACCGACGGTGAGCCCGCGCAGATCATCGAGGGTTTCGGCCGGATGGGGGCGGTCGTTGGCGTAGAACAGCACGAACTCGACATCCGACAGCGGCTCGCTGGGGTAAAGCAGCAGGGCGTCGCGCTCATGGCTGTGAAAGATGTCCAGTGCGCCATCGGCGTGGCCCTGGTCGAGCATCGCCAGGCAGCGCTTCCAGGGCAGGAATTGCCATTGCACGTCCACGCCCAGGCGTTGGAACACGGTCACCGTGGTTTCGTAATCCAGCCCGCGCATGCTGCCTTTGTCGTCGTAGACGTAGGGGGCCCAGGGCTCGGTGACAATGCGCAGTTTCTCACCGTAAGCGGTGAGGCTCAGGCAAGTAAAAAACACAGCAGTCAACAACTTGAGAATGACAGGCATGCCCTGAGGTTACGACGCTCTTGCGCTAAAGAGAAGCTCTGGCGCAAGCATTCGCGGGCACGTTGATGTGGCGCATTTAAAACAAAAAGGCCCTCGTATTGACGAGGGCCTTTGAGTCACGGAGCAAGCCTCAGCGTGGCAGCTTGAGGTTGTTCCAGATGGCCAGGCTCGGTTCAGCCTGGTTCAGGGTGTAGAAGTGCAACCCTGGCGCGCCACCTTGCAGCAGTTGTTCGCACATCTGGGTGATGACCTGCTCGCCAAACGCCTGGATGCTCTTGACGTCGTCGCCGTAGGCTTCCAGTTGCTTGCGCACCCAGCGCGGGATTTCAGCGCCGCAAGCGTCGGAGAAGCGCGCCAGCTTGCTGTAGTTGGTGATCGGCATGATGCCCGGCACGATCGGGATGTTCACGCCCATGGCCCGTACACGCTCGACGAAGTAGAAATAGCTGTCGGCGTTGAAAAAGTACTGGGTGATCGCGCTGTCGGCGCCGGCGTTGGCCTTGCGCACGAAATTCTGCAGGTCGTCTTCGAAATTGCGTGCCTGGGGATGCATCTCCGGGTACGCCGCCACTTCGATATGGAAGTGATCGCCGCTTTCTTCACGGATGAAACTCACCAGGTCATTGGCGTAGCGCAGCTCACCGCTGGCCATGCCCATGCCGGACGGCAAATCGCCACGCAGGGCGACGATGCGCTTGATGCCGGCTTGCTTGTACTGGGTCAGCAGGCCGCGCAGGTCGGCTTTGCTGTCGCCCACGCACGACAAGTGCGGAGCGGCGGGAACTTTGACTTCGCTTTCCAGCTGCAACACGGTGTTGATCGTGCGATCACGGGTCGAACCGCCGGCGCCGTAGGTGCAGGAGAAGAAGTCGGGGTTGTAACTGGCCAACTGCTTGGCAGTCGCCATCAGTTTTTCATGCCCAGCATCGGTCTTGGTCGGGAAGAACTCGAAGCTGTAGCGACGGTCTTGGGACATGGTAATACCCTTGAAAACTCATAAAACCGGGAGATGTACTCCGTCAATGTGGGAGGGGGCTTGCCCCCGATGACGATGTATCAGTCGACATAGTTGTTAACTGACATTCCGCTATCGGGGGCAAGCCCCCTCCTACATTAGAAGCCCGCTCCCACAAGGGGAGCAGGCAGCAGGCATATCAGTAGCGGTAAGCGTGCGGCTTGAACGGGCCTTCAACCGTCACGCCGATGTAGTCGGCCTGGGTCTTGGTCAGTTGAGTCACTACGCCGCCAAAGCCGCGGACCATTTCCAGGGCCACTTCTTCGTCGAGTTTCTTGGGCAGCACTTCCACGGTCAGGCGCTCGGCTTTCTGGGCAGGCGACAGGTCGGCGTACTTCTGGCCGAACAGGAAGATCTGCGCCAGAACCTGGTTGGCGAACGAACCGTCCATGATGCGGCTTGGGTGGCCAGTGGCGTTGCCCAGGTTAACCAGACGGCCTTCAGCCAGCAGGATCAGGTAGTCGTCGTTCTGTGGGTCAAAATCGCCAGCGCCGGTGCGGTGAACCTTGTGCACCTGCGGCTTCACTTCTTCCCATGCCCAGTTCTTGCGCATGAAAGCGGTGTCGATTTCGTTGTCGAAGTGACCGATGTTGCACACCACAGCGCGCTTTTTCAGGGCTTTGAGCATGTTCGCGTCGCAAACATTCACGTTACCGGTGGTGGTCACGATCAGGTCGATCTTGCCCAGCAGGGCCTTGTCGACGCTCGCTTCGGTGCCGTCGTTCTGGCCGTTGATGAACGGCGAAACCACTTCGAAGCCGTCCATGCAGGCTTGCATGGCGCAGATCGGGTCAACTTCGGAGACTTTAACGATCATGCCTTCCTGACGCAGGGACTGGGACGAACCCTTGCCCACGTCGCCGTAGCCGATCACCAGGGCTTGTTTGCCCGACAGCAGGTGGTCGGTGCCGCGCTTGATGGCATCGTTCAGGCTGTGACGGCAGCCGTACTTGTTGTCGTTCTTGCTCTTGGTCACCGAGTCGTTGACGTTGATGGCCGGGATTTTCAGCTCGCCCTTGGCCAGCATGTCCAGCAGGCGGTGCACGCCGGTGGTGGTTTCTTCGGTCACGCCGTGGACGCGGTCGAGGATCTGCGGGTACTTCTTGTGCAGCAGCTCAGTCAGGTCGCCGCCGTCGTCGAGGATCATGTTGGCGTCCCATGGCTTGCCATCTTTGAGGATGGTTTGCTCCAGGCACCACTCATACTCTTCTTCGGTCTCGCCTTTCCAGGCATAGACCGCGATGCCGGCAGCAGCGATAGCAGCAGCGGCCTGGTCTTGAGTCGAGAAAATGTTGCAGGACGACCAACGCACTTCGGCGCCCAGCGCGACCAGGGTCTCGATCAGCACGGCTGTCTGGATGGTCATGTGGATGCAGCCGAGAATCTTCGCGCCCTTGAGCGGTTGCTCAGCGGCGTATTTGCGACGCAGGCCCATCAGGGCAGGCATTTCGGATTCGGCGATAAAGGTTTCGCGACGGCCCCAGGCAGCGAGGGACATGTCGGCAACTTTGTAGTCGGTGAAATCTGCAGGCGTGATTACAGCGCTCATGAAGAGCCTCCATTCGTAGTGTGCGAATGGGCGCCGTTGTGCGTTTAGTATCAAACCCGATAAACCAGGCCTGACAACGCCCCATCCGAGCCTGACAGGTCGAGCCTGCTGCAGCGCCCCTCGGACAGGTGGCGGGAGAACGGTATCAATCAGAGATGACCGTTTTGAAGCGGTGGCGATTATAGCTGTGTGCGCCAGACTTCCCAAGCCTTTCTGTCGGGCATATGAAGATCGCTCATGGGCTTGATAGGCAACGGCTCATAGAGGTTGGGCCTGGGCTCTGCCATGATGTTGCCCATCATTTCGCAATACGCTTTGGAGTGACCATGAACTTCCACACCCGCAAATGGGTAAAACCCGAAGACCTCAACCCCAACGGCACCCTGTTCGGCGGCAGCCTGCTGCGCTGGATCGACGAAGAAGCGGCCATTTACGCGATTGTGCAATTGGGCAACCAGCGCGTGGTGACCAAATACATCTCCGAAATCAACTTCGTCAGCGCCTCGCGCCAGGGCGACATCATCGAGCTGGGCATCACCGCCACCGAGTTCGGCCGCACCTCGATCACCCTGACCTGCGAAGTGCGCAACAAGATCACGCGCAAAAGCATCCTGACCGTAGAAAAAATGGTCTTCGTCAACCTCGGCGAAGACGGCTTGCCGGCGCCCCACGGTCGCACTGAGATCAAGTACGTGAAGGACCAGTTCCAGGAAGACGGCATCAAGGACTAATCCTGCCGCTGGCCAGTGAACGCTATTGATAGGTCAAAGGTCGTACCTGAACAACGCCCCCCGTTCAGGTATCACCATGGCTACGCAAGCAGACGGCAAGACCCCTAATCTGTCGCAGGAAGAACAGCACGACGTCGACAAGAACCAGCCGCCCCGCGCGGCGGTTCTGCATGAAATTATCCGCACCCAGGGCGATCAGGAACTGGAACGCACCGTGGCCGCATTGTGGTGGTCGGCGCTGGCCGCCGGCCTGACCATGGGCCTGTCGTTGATGGGCATGGGCCTGCTCAATTCGCGGCTACCGGACGGCGAAGGGTTCAAAGTGATCGCCAGTTTCGGGTACTGCGCAGGTTTCCTGGCGGTGATCCTCGCCCGTCAGCAGTTGTTTACCGAAAACACCCTGACGGCCGTGCTGCCAGTGATGAGCAAGCCAACCCTGGCCAACGCCGGACGCTTGCTGCGCCTGTGGACAGTGGTGCTGGTGGGCAACCTGTGCGGCACCTTGCTGGTGGCGTATGTGATGCTGCATTTGCCGATCTTCGACACCAAGACCGACATGGCCTTCCTCGAAATCGGTCGCAAAGTCATGGAAAACGACCCCGGCCAGATGTTCGCGAAGGGCATTATTTCCGGCTGGATGATCGCCACCATGGTGTGGATGATCCCGTCCATGGAAAGCGCGAAAATGTTCATCATCATCCTGATTACCTACCTGATGGCGCTGGGTGACTTCACCCATATCGTCGTCGGGTCGGCGGAAGTCTCGTACCTTGTGTTTGCGGGCGAACTGCCGTGGAAGGATTTCTGGCTGGTGTTCGCCGGGCCGACGCTGGCGGGCAACATCATCGGCGGCAGTTTCATCTTTGCGCTGATCAGCCACGCACAGATTCGCAGCGAAAACAGTTTACCGGGCGAGACCGCAGACCCGCGCCACCCCCAGCAGGTCAACAAAGAGCGGTAAGCCGATTCGTCATAAATGAATGGCAAAGTCGCTGCGCGGCTTTCCATTCATGAAAGAAGGATCTTTATGCGGGCTTCCCCTTTTTTACGGGTGCGCAATGGGTGCGCGCTGATCGTGGCGCTGGGCGTGTTCGGCATGGCGCAGGCCAGGGACGATGCGGCGGATCGCTCGGTGACCATCGAAAAGAATACTCAACACTACGTGATCAACGCCGACGGCAGTTATGTGCTGCAGGCCGATAAGGTCACGTTGATCAACGAAGAGCGAGCCATCAGGTTCAGTGCCCAGCAGGCGGTCAGTTACAACCGCTCGCTGGACAGCCTGGAGATTGTCGAAGCCTTCACGCTCAAGCCCGACGGGCGCAAAGTGAGGGTCAACGCGCCGCAGATCAGGGAGCAACAGGAGCAGGCGTCGGCGAATGCCCCGATGTTTCAGGACTCACGGGTCAAAGTGGTGATTTTTCCTGAGGTGGCGGTAGGGGATCGTCTGAGCCTGCGCTACACACGAACGCGCAAGACGGCGTTATTCCCCGGCGAGTTCACTGACTTCGCCACGCCGAGCCTGAGCCAGACCCAAAATTACAGCCTGACCTATGACCTGCCGGCCGACAAACCCTTGTATGCCGAGGCTCGGGGTTTCAAGGCGGCCCCTGCGCAGGCCACGGCCGGGCGCAAGGTCTACCGTTGGGACTATGTGCCGGTTGACAAACTCCGACCTGAGCAGAGTGCTGTGGCCTACACCGACTATGGCCAAATCCTCGCCGTTTCGACCTTTGCAAACTACCAAGACCTGGCCAAAGCGTACCAGGCACGGGCCCAGGTCGAGGTGACGCCGCAAATCACTGAGTTGGCGCACACGCTCACGGCCGACCAGCCAACGCCTCGGGCCAAAGCCCTGGCGCTCAGTGACTGGGTGCGCAAGAACATCCGTTATGTGGCGGTGTACATCGATGCCGGCGGCGTGGTGCCACACTCGGCGCAGTCCGTGCTGGATAACCGTTACGGCGACTGCAAGGACCATGTGGCCTTGCTCGAAGCCATGCTGAAGGCCGTGGCCATCGACAGCTCGCCGGCGCTGATCAACCTGGGCAATGCCTACACCTTACCCACGGTGGCCGCGTTACGTGTGATCAACCATGTGATCACCTATGTGCCCAGCCTTGACCTATACCTGGACTCTACCGCCCGTTTCATCGCCGCCGGTTACCTGCCGCTGCAGGACCTGGATAAGCCAGTGTTGTTGACGCGCACCGGCGAGATGGCGCGTACCCCGGCCACTCAAGCTGGCAAGTTGTCCAGTGAGTTGGTGTTCAAGATCGATGACACGGGCGCGGCGGATTTTACCCAAACGTCTCTGGCCGAAGGTTGGCGCACGGAAGCGATGCGTTTTGGTATCAGGTCGCTGCCGCCGACGGAGCGTGAGCAGATCATTCAGAAAACGCTACGCAGCCATGGCCTGGCGGGCAGCGGTGCGCTGCAAACAGATGCACTCGACGGGGATGCGTCCGGCTTCAATACCACGTTGGCCGGGCGCACGGAAAACCTCGTCAACCTACCGGGGCCGATCGGCGTGCCGGCCCTCAGTCGGCTGGGCAGCAATATTGCTCAGGACGTGCAGGCCCTGTCGGTGGAAAAGGAGCGGCTGCAGAACTTCAGCTGTTTCGCCAACCAGAGTATTGAAAAGGCCCGCTTCGAGTTTCCCGAAGGGGTGAATATTCTGGCGGTGCCCAAGACCGTTTCGCTTAAGGGCGCGGATGTTACCTACGACGCCCGTTACGAGCGCAGCGGCAACACCGTACTGGTTTCCCGCACCCTGGCGTTCAGTCATCCCGAAGCGGTGTGCAGCCCTGCGTGGTTCAAGGCGATGCAGCCGATGATCGAGGCGATGTTCAATGACCTGAAAAGCCAGATCATTGTGCAGACCCTCTGACCGTAATGCGGGCGGCGAAGTCAGCTCGCCGCCCGTGTCCATCAGTGGGTCTCGGCCTGCGGAGCCGGTTCATCCTTGGTCACGTGTTTGACCAGCTTGCCGATGCTCAAACCCTGCAGCAGGATCGACGACAGCACCACGATGTAGGTGATGCTCAGCAACAAGTCGCGCTCCGGCCCCAACGGCAAGGCCAGTGCCAATGCTACCGACACCCCGCCACGCAGGCCGCCCCAGGTAAGGATACGGATAGTGCCTCGCGGTACGGTGCGCCAGCGGCGCAGCAACAGGATCGCCGGGGCCACGGTCAGCAGGCGCGAAAGCAGGATCGCCACCGCCAGCAAACTGGCCGCCAATACGTGCAGCCAGTTGAACGGCAACAGCAACAGCTCCATGCCGATCAACGCGAACAGCAGGGCGTTGAGCATGTCATCGAGCAACTCCCAGAAACCATCCAGATAGCGTCGGGTCATGTCGTTCATCGCCAGCTTGCGGCCCAGGTTGCCGATGATCAGGCCGGCAACCACCATCGCAATCGGTGCCGAGACGTGCAGTTCGGTGGCCAGCGCCGAGCCGCCGATCACCAGCGCCAAGGTCAGCATGACCTCAATCTGGTGCTGCTCGATGCTTTTGATCATCAAGTACACCAGGTAGCCGATCAGCCCGCCGAACACCACGCCGCCAATCGCTTCATGGGCGAACAGCATGGCCGTGGCGCCGACGGTTGGCGTTTCACCCAACTGCGCGATGCCCAGCAGCACGGTAAACACCACGACCGCGGTGCCGTCATTGAACAGCGATTCGCCGACGATGGTGGTTTTCAGCGGTTTCGATGCATTGGCCGTTCGCAGCACGCCCAGCACCGCAATCGGGTCGGTGGGCGAGATCAGCGCGCCGAACAGCAGGCAGTAGAGGAAACTCACGTGCCAGCCAAACAGGGCAAAAATGTAAAACGCCAGGCTGCCGATGACCACGGTGGCAATCAACACGCCGAAGGTTGCCAACAGACCGATGGGCCAGCGATAACTGCGCAAGTCATTCAGGTTGACGTGCAAGGCGCCGGCGAACAGCAGGAACGAAAGCATCCAGTTCATCAACAGATCGCCAAAGTCGATCTGGCCGATCAATTGCTGAATACGCTCCTCCAGGCCTGGGTAGCCGATGAAGCTCAGGCCTTGCAGGATCAGTGAGAACAGCAGGGCGGTGACCATCACGCCGATGGTGGGCGGCAGGCCGATAAAACGGAAGTTCACATACGTGAGCAGGGTGGTGAGGCAAATGAAGGCGGCGACAAGTTCAAGCATCCGGGGTCCTTGGAAGGTGGAGTGTGCGTTGGTTAATGGGTGGATGGACCGCAGCAGTGGCGGGATGTTGCAGGCCATGGGGCAAAAGGCCGGTAGAACCTTTGGCGGTGGCGCGGTTCATAGCGGTTAAGTGCGGTGTGGCATTTTTAGTGCTAAAACTCTAACCGCTGGCTAAAACTACAAAAGGAATCAGTGATGACGGTGGCTTTCTGGTGTGTGTTGATCGCAATTTTCCTGCCTTATCTGTGCACGGGTGTGGCCAAGTTCAGCGGCGGCAAGTTCGGGCCTCGGCAGAACCATGACCCTCGGGCTTTCCTGGACACCCTTGATGGGTTCGCCAAGCGCGCTCACAGTGCACAACTCAACAGCTTTGAAGTGACGCCGGCGTTTGCGGCGGCAGTGATCATTGCGCACTTGGCCGGCACGGCGTCACTGGTGACCATCAATGTGCTGGCGGTGCTGTTTATCACCAGTCGGCTGCTGTACATCATTTGCTACCTGGCGGACTGGGCGATGCTGCGTTCGCTGGTCTGGGCATTGGGCATGGCATTGATTGCGAGTTTCTTTTTTGTCTCGATCTAAGGCCTGATGCAATTTCTCGTGTGAGCTGGCTTGTTGTGCCGAGCCCGTTTGTCGTGCCGAGCGGAATGGGTGTGGAGCAGGCTTGTGGTGGCGAGCGGGCTTGCCCCGCGTTGGGGCGCAAAGCGGCCCCACTAAAAGCGCCGAGTTCTTTCAGAAAGAACGCGGTGTGTATTTTTAGGGCCGCTTCGCAGCCCAACGCGGGGCAAGCCCGCTCGCCACATCAATCCCGCTCGCCACATTAGGTCTGCTAGCCACACCAGCCCGCTCGCCACACACGCGTGCTCAGCACCATGAGTCGCGCCTATCAGTAAGCACTCAGGTACCGGCAGGTGCATCCGGCACGTGTGGCAACGCTGCGCCTTTGGGCCACAACATCCAGATCTGGCCCTGCTGCTTCATATTCCCCGCCAACTCGCCCGCTGCATCACCGGTGCCCCAGAACAAGTCTGCGCGCACTTCGCCGGTGATTGCACCGCCGGTGTCCTGTGCGGCCACGGGTCGGGCAATGGGCGAGCCGTCAGGTTTGGTGGTCGACAGCCATAACAGGCTGCCCAGCGGAATCACCTTGCGATCCACCGCCACGCTGTAGCCAGCCGTCAGCGGCACATTCAGTGAGCCGCGCGGGCCTTCATTGCTGTCCGGACGCGCGCTGAAAAACACGTAGCTGGGGTTGCTCGCCAGCAGTTGTGGAATACGTTGCGGGTTAGCCTTGGCCCAGGCGCTGATGGCGCCCATGGTCACGTCTTCTTTTTTCAGCTCGCCTTGCTCCACCAGCCAACGGCCGATCGGGCGGTACGGGTAACCGTTCTGGTCGCCATACCCCACACGCAGTTGGCGCCCGCCGGCGAGTTGAATGCGGCCCGAGCCCTGAATCTGCAAGAACTGCAGGTCCATCGGGTTGGTCAGCCAGGCAATCGGCTTGGCGGTGGAGCCCTGGCCGTTGATGGTGCTGGCGTCGTCATATGGCTTGAGCACACGCCCTTCGAGGCGGCCGCGCAGGCGCTTGCCCTTGAGTTCCGGGTAGATGCTTTCCAGGTTGACGATGATCAGGTCATCCGGCACCCCGTACACCGGCACATGGGCAGTGGCGGTTTCGGTCAGGCTGCCGGGGTAGACCGGTTCGTAGTAGCCGGTGATCAGGCCGTTCGGCGTGTTGTCGGCCGAGCGCAGGCCGAATACGTCCAGGCGCTCCTTGAGAAAGCTGCGCACCGCCGGCGCGTTGCCCGGCACGCTGGTCGCTGCTGCACAGGTCGCACCCCAGATCGGGTCGGCCTTCAGGCGTTGGCAGGCGCTGCGCCAGGACTCAAACCCGGCCAGCAGGTCGCTGTCGGAAACAGCCGGCAAGGCTTCCCACGGTGCACTCACATACGTGGCGACGGCATGGGGTTTAACGGTTTCATCTTTGCCGGCGTCTTTGTTGCCATCGCAGCCGGCCAGCAGTGCAATGATCGGCAGAGCCCACGCCAGGCGGCGGCTCCAGGGTTTCAAGGTGACATTCATACAAACACTTCCTGAAGCGATTGCCCGCGCCGCAGCGCGTTTGGGCAACCCTTATTATTAATAGGGCTATTGGTCTTTACGGGCGGGGCGAGGATACTGGCCGCCGTTCCCGTGACCTGAAGCCATCATGACTTTTAAAAGACTGACCGCTGTATTGCTGGCCTGCCTGACGTTATCCGCTTGTGGCGGTGTTGATCCGAATTCACCCCTGGGTCAGCGCAAGGCAATCTTCAAGCAAATGCTCAAGACCGGCGAAGACCTGGGCGGCATGTTGCGTGGGCGCATCCCTTTCGATGGCGCGAAGTTCGCCGAAGGCGCGGTCAAGCTTGACGCGTTGTCCCACGAACCGTGGAAGCATTTCCCGAGCGTGCGCGAAGAAGATCACACCAGCGCCAAGGACAGCGTGTGGCAAAAGCAGGCACGGTTCCAGGCGTTGGCCCGAAACCTTGAAACGGCCACCGGTGAACTGGTGATCGCCAGCCAGGTGCAGCCTTACAAAGCCAGCAACCTGGGGCCTGCGGTGCAGAAAGTCGAAGATGCCTGCACGGCTTGCCATAAACAGTTTCGGGATCACTGACCGGGTTTACTGGTCGAGTTCTTCAACAGCGTCCTGCAGCTCTTTGCGTGACTGCGCCAACTTGTCCTTACGCTTGTTGATCTTGTCTGCGTCACCCTTTTTCATCGCCTTGTCGAGGTCGGCCTGACGGCGGCTGACTTCGTGCTTGGCGTCGAGCACCTTGTTTTCGCGTTCTTTCCTCAGGGATGCGTCGGTGCAGTTGGCGGTGACTTCGCTCAGGGCTTTTTCCAGGCCAGCCTGTTGTTCGCTGTTGCCGTGGGCCTTGGCTTGTTCGATCTGAGCGCTGATGGCTTGGCGCTTGGCGGCGCAGCCGGTGAGTTCCGGCACCTCTTCAGCGGCCAGCAGGGGTGTCGCCATGAAGCTTGCAACCGTTAACAAGGCAAAAGGGGCAAGAAATTTCATAAAGGCTCCAGGGTGCAATCAAATGGCAGGATGAATTCTGCCGTAGGTTAAAAAATGGTCGGGCCAGGTTAGAACCCGTCTATCCCCGCCTCGCGGAGTGTCTGAGCCAACGCCTGTACTTGCGGGTCGCGAAAAAAGGCGCTCAATTGCGCTGCGCGGCCCGGGCCGATGCCATCGGTGGCCAGCCAGGCCTGGGTGTCTCTGGCGGCCAGGGTCTGCCAGCCGCCGTCCAGGTCGTTACGTGCCGAGGGCGGTACACCCAAGGCTTTGAGCCATTGTGCAAAGGGACGTTGCCGAGCGTTTTGAATGCTATCGAGCACCCGCGCGCGGCTGCGTTCGCCGAAGCCGTCAATGTTAGCAAGCTCTGCCGCATCCAGGGTCAACCAATCGAGAATGCCGGCGATTAGACCGGCCTGGATCAATATGTTCCAGGTTTCGCGGCCAATATGCGGCATGGCCAGGCCTTGGTTGCCGCTCAGCCAGGTCAGGCGGGCCAGCAATTGCTCCTCGCAACCAGGGTCCAGTTGCCAACAGCTCAAGGCGTGAAAATTACGCGCATCGGGCACTCGTACTTCCACCCTGTTCTCGTTGCGCAGGATCACGTGCTCCAAGCGGGGGATAACATGGCCGGCAAGGCTGATGGACACCTGATCGCCGGGGCGAATATCCAGCACTTGCCAGCGTTTCAGGGAGCCGACGCTCACGCGGTGGATATGCCGGTCATCCAGCCGTACCGGCTCCAGCTCAAGAATGGGCGTAATACGCCCGGTGCGGCCGATGTTGAACCGCACGTTACGCACCAGCGCGAGTGCCTTGGCGGCCGGGTATTTCCAGGCGACCGCCCAGTAGGGAGCGCTGGCTTGCCAGCGTTTGCCGGGCGCATGCACAGCCTGGTGCAATACCACGCCATCGCTGGCAAACGGTAGGGGATGGTTGTACCAGTAACTGCGCCAGTGTGAGGCTTCAGCGATGTTTTGGATGCGCTGGCTGTAGCGATGGCTATCGGTGAAGCCCCAGCGTGAGAGGGTGGTCAGGCGCTCGTTGAAGTCGGTCGGGCCGTCAGGCCAGGCCCAGACAAAGAGCCCGATCCCCGCGGCATCGGTGTCGCTCAACTGAAGGCGGTTCATCAACCCGGCCATCTTGCTGCGAGCATTCAGCCCGCCCTGTTTCGCCTGCACATGAGCGTCGAGGCGCCAATAGAGTTCGCCTTGCAGCACCAGGTCGATGGGCTCCGGCAGTTGCTGGACAATCCCGGGGATCCGGCGTGCGGCAGTCGACCAATCCTGGCCGAAGCGTCCGTCACCCCGGCTGATAAGCCGGCTCAACCGGCCCTGGCGATAGACCAGCGTCACCGCAACACCATCGACCTTGGGTTGAATCCATACGTCTTGCCGCGTCTTGAGCCATTCGTCGACAGCCTGCTCATCCAGTAACTTTTCAAGGCCGGTATGCGCGACCGGGTGAGGCCGCGTGCCCCGCGAACTCGCGAGTGGCTTGTCAGCCGTCAGGCCGTTTTTGGGGAAACACGTTCGCCAGTGGTCCAGGCGGTGGCGCGCCTGATCGTAGAGCTCATCGCTCACCGGGGATTGGCCGAGCCGGTGGTAGCTGTCATCCCACAGCGTGATCTGCCTGGCCAGCGCGCCGACCTGTGATCGGGCGTCCTCGGGACAGTCTTCTGCCCACACCAGAAAGGGCAAGGCACTGAGTAACAGAGCAATCAATAAACGCATCATGAGCATCCTTGCTCGGAAGGGGCGCCCAGCCTAAGTGATCCAGGCGACCACAAAAAAGCCCCGACAGCGCGGGGCTTTTTACCGGGTGTTTCGAATTACTTGAACAGGCCGCCCAACGCTTTCACCGCATCGTTCTTATTCATCTTGGCTTCCTGTGTTTGCTGCCTGGCGTCGACTTTGGCTTAAGACTCGGCCAGTTTGTTACAACCTTTGTTGACCTGCTCTCGTGCGGCTTTAAAAGCCTTCACGCTCAGCACGTCGTTCTTGGCCTGCGCCACGTCAATTTTGCTTTGCCGGTCTTTGGCGTGCGGCTGGCAGTCGCCGGTTTTGTCGCTCAGTCGGGTACTCAGAAACGTGTGATGCCTGTCGCGCAGGCAATAAAAAGCCCCGCCGGACGAACCCGGCGGGGCTTTTGGGGTAGCGCGTGCTTACAGGCCGGCGGCAGTGCGCAGGTCGTTGGCGCGGTCGGTTTTTTCCCAGGTGAACGTGGTGAAGGTGTCGTCGCCGACAGTCTTCTGCGCAGGGGTACGGCCGAAGTGGCCGTAGGCTGCGGTTTCCTGGTACATCGGGTGCAGCAGGTCAAGCATGGTGGTGATCGCGTATGGACGCAGGTCGAAGATCTCGCGCACCAGCTTGACGATTTTGTCGTCGCTGATCTTGCCGGTGCCAAAGGTATTCAGCGAGATCGACGTAGGCTGGGCTACACCGATAGCGTAGGAAACCTGGATCTCGCAACGCTCGGCCAGGCCGGCCGCAACGATGTTCTTGGCCACATAACGACCGGCGTAGGCCGCCGAACGGTCAACCTTGGACGGGTCTTTGCCCGAGAACGCGCCGCCGCCGTGACGGGCCATGCCGCCGTAGCTGTCGACGATGATCTTGCGGCCGGTCAGGCCGCAGTCGCCCACCGGGCCACCGATGATGAACTGGCCAGTCGGGTTGATGTGGAACTGGGTGTCCTTGGTCAGCAGTTCGGCCGGCAGCACGTGCTTGACGATCAGCTCCATCACGCCTTCGCGCAGGTCGGCGTAGGACACGTCCGGGTTGTGCTGGGTCGACAGTACAACGGCGTCGATACCCACGACTTTGCCGCCTTCGTAACGGCAGGTCACCTGGGACTTGGCATCCGGACGCAGCCACGGCAGCAGGCCGTTTTTGCGGGCCTCGGCCTGACGTTGCACCAGCTGGTGCGAGAAGGTGATCGGCGCCGGCATCAGCACCTCGGTTTCGTTGCTGGCGTAGCCGAACATCAGGCCCTGGTCGCCAGCGCCCTGATCTTCAGGCTTGGCGCGGTCCACGCCCTGGTTGATGTCGGGCGACTGCTTGCCGATGATGTTCATCACGCCGCAGGTCGCGCCGTCGAAGCCGACGTCGGAACTGTTGTAGCCAATCTTGGTGATAACGTCGCGCACGATCTGTTCCAGATCGACCCACGCGGTGGTGGTGACTTCACCGGCGATGATCGCCACGCCCGTTTTCACCAGAGTCTCGCACGCCACACGGGCGAACTTGTCTTCAGCAATGATGGCGTCCAGCACCGCATCAGAAATCTGGTCGGCGATTTTGTCCGGATGCCCTTCAGACACGGACTCGGAGGTGAAAAGGGAGTATTCGCTCATCTCGATGTTTTCCTGATATTTACCGATGGTGAGTGTCGCCAGCCGGCCGCTGAAAATGGCGGACCTGAATCTGGAAACCATTACGTAAACCTACATAGAGGCTTTCCCCGGGAACGAGTCCCGCAGCGGTGGCCCAACGGGCCAGATCGTCCTGTTCAAAACCCAACCAGAGATCACCGCAGGCCTCCTTGGCCCAATTCTGGTTGTGGCTGCATAAATCTGTGACCAGCAGGCTACCGCCGGGTTGCAGCAAATTTGCCATCTGCTTGAGGGCGTCGGCGGGGGCGGCGAAATGGTGCAAGACCATGTTCAACACCACGCAATCGGCCCGCAGGTTTGTGTCGTTCAACGCGTCCGCCAGCTGCAGGCTGACATTGCCCAGCGCCTCGCGCTCGCACAACTGGCGCGCCAGTTCGAGCATCGCCGGGCTGTTGTCCAGCGCCGTCACCTGCTTGAAGCGGCGCGCCAGCTCCGGCAGGAAACCGCCATCGCCAGGGCCGACTTCCAGCGCCGTGGCCGAATGACTGAAGCCCAGTTTGTCCAACAGCGCCAGTACGCTTTCGCGGTATTGCGGCAAGCCGGCAATCAGGTCTTGTTGGGCGCGAAACTTCTCGGCGACCCGTGAGAAAAAATCCTGGCTGGCGGCAGCGCGTTGTCCGTGAACTTGGCTGATGCGCGACTGCACGTCGCCGGGCAAGCTCAAGCTGTCCACCTCTTCCAGCAGCGCGGCGTGCAGTTTGCCGCCGAGCAGCTCGGTGTGGGGCAGGGCGCGGCGGTAAAAAATCGCATTGCCCTCGCGGCGGGTGGCCACCAGGTCAGCCTGGGCCAGGACCTTCAAATGGTGGCTCATGCCGGACTGGCCAATGGCGAAGATCTGCGCCAATTCCAGTACGCCGAAAGAGTCGTTGGCCAGTGCGCGCAATACGTTCAGGCGTAACGGATCACCAGCGGCCTTGCACAAGGCTGCCAGTTCATCGCCGTCGTCAGGACGCAGGGAGGGCACGGGTAGGTTCATAAGGCCAGCAGTCTAGTGACGGGTGGATATCCCCGCAAGGCCAATATCAAAAAGTTTTGATATTGGTCGATAATCGGTAGTTATAAGCAGCCGCTATAACCTTTAAACGAAGCGGTCAGGCTTTTCTGCAAGCGATTAGCGGGCAATCCGCAGGAAAAACACCTCAAGTGACTATCTGTGATTGCCCGCAGGCGGTGGCTGAGGGAAAATGCCGATCCTTTTTTCCGTTTCTTTTAAGCAACCCCAGGAGATCAGCGATGCCCAGCCGTCGTGAGCGTGCCAACGCCATTCGTGCCCTCAGCATGGATGCCGTGCAAAAAGCCAACAGCGGCCATCCCGGTGCCCCGATGGGCATGGCGGATATCGCCGAGGTACTTTGGCGTGACTACCTGAAACATAATCCGAGCAACCCGTCGTTCGCCGACCGTGACCGCTTCGTGCTGTCCAACGGCCATGGCTCGATGCTGATCTATTCGCTGCTGCACCTGACCGGCTACGACGTCACCATCGATGACCTCAAGAGCTTCCGCCAGCTGCACAGCCGCACCCCGGGTCACCCGGAATTCGGCTACACCCCAGGCGTCGAGACCACCACCGGTCCGCTGGGCCAGGGCCTGGCCAATGCTGTTGGCTTCGCACTCGCTGAAAAAGTCCTGGGCGCGCAGTTCAACCGCCCTGGTCACAACATCGTCGATCACCACACCTATGTGTTCCTGGGTGATGGCTGCATGATGGAAGGCATTTCCCACGAAGTGGCTTCCCTGGCCGGTACCCTGGGCCTGGGCAAGCTGATTGCCTTCTACGATGACAACGGCATCTCCATCGACGGCGAAGTCGAAGGCTGGTTCACCGATGACACCCCGAAGCGTTTCGAAGCCTACAACTGGCAAGTGATCCGTAACGTCGACGGCCACGATCCGGAAGAGATCAAGACCGCCATCGACACCGCCCGCAAGAGCGAGCAGCCGACCCTGATCTGCTGCAAGACCACCATTGGTTTCGGCTCGCCGAACAAGCAAGGTAAAGAAGACTGCCACGGCGCCCCACTGGGTGACGCGGAAATCGCCCTGACCCGTGAAGCGCTGAAGTGGAACCACGGCCCGTTCGAAATCCCGGCTGACATCTATGCCGAGTGGAACGCCAAGGAAAAAGGCCTGGCGACCGAAGCCGAGTGGGACCAGCGTTTTGCGGCCTACTCCGCCGAATTCCCTGAGTTGGCCAACGAACTGGTACGCCGCCTGGCCGGTGACCTGCCTGCCGACTTCTCGGAAAAAGCCTCGGCCTACATCGCCGAAGTGGCGGCCAAGGGCGAGACCATCGCCAGCCGTAAAGCCAGCCAGAACACCCTGAACGCCTTTGGCCCGTTGCTGCCTGAGATCCTCGGCGGTTCGGCTGACCTGGCCGGTTCCAACCTGACCCTGTGGAAAGGTTGCAAAGGTGTCTCGGCCGAAGACGCCAGCGGCAACTACATGTACTACGGCGTGCGCGAGTTCGGCATGAGCGCCATCATGAACGGCGTGTCCCTGCACGGCGGCCTGGTGCCTTACGGCGCAACCTTCCTGATGTTCATGGAATACGCGCGCAACGCCGTACGTATGGCCGCGCTGATGAAAAAGCGCGTGATCCATGTGTACACCCACGACTCCATCGGCCTGGGCGAAGACGGCCCGACGCACCAGCCGGTCGAGCAACTGACCAGCCTGCGTACCACACCTAACCTGGATTGCTGGCGCCCAGCCGACGCGGTCGAATCTGCCGTGGCCTGGAAGCATGCCATTGAGCGTAAGGACGGCCCTTCGGCGCTGATTTTCTCGCGTCAGAACCTGCAGCACCAAGTGCGTACCGACGCGCAGATCGCTGCGATCAGCCGTGGTGGCTACGTGCTCAAGGACTGCGTTGGCGAGCCGGAGCTGATCCTGATCTCCACCGGTTCCGAAGTCGGCCTGACCGTTCAGGCCTACGACAAGCTGACGGCCCAGGGCCGCAACGTGCGCGTTGTGTCCATGCCGTGCACCAGCCTGTTCGAAGCTCAGGACGCCGACTACAAGCAATCGGTTCTGCCGTTGCAGGTCAGCGCGCGTATTGCCATCGAAGCGGCTCACGCCGACTACTGGTACAAGTACGTGGGCCTGGAAGGCCGCGTAATCGGCATGACTACCTATGGTGAGTCGGCGCCGGCGCCAGCGTTGTTCGAAGAGTTCGGTTTCACCCTGGAAAACATCCTGGGTCAGGCTGAAGAGCTGCTGGAAGACTAAGTCAGTCTGCGTTGTCTGCACTGGCGCTATCGCGGGCAAGCCCGCTCCCACATTTGGATCGCGGTCTAATGTGGGAGCGGGCTTGCCCGCGATAGCGTCAGAGCATTCAACACCGAACTAACATTGATCGAGAACCCCATGCCCCAACCGCGTCCCTACAAAGTTGCACTCAACGGCTACGGCCGCATTGGTCGTTGCGTCTTGCGTGCTCTGTTTGAGCGAGGGGCGGCGGCCGGGTTTGAAATTGTCGCGATCAACGATTTGGCCGACATGGCCAGCATCGAATACCTGACACGCTTTGACTCCACCCATGGCCGGTTTCCCGGCGAAGTGCGCGTTGAAGGCGACTGTCTGCATATCAATGGCGACTGCGTGAAAGTCCTGCGCAGTGCCACCCCCGAGGGCATCGACTGGGCGGCGCTGGGCGTCGACCTGGTGTTGGAATGCTCCGGTGCTTACCACACCCGTGCCGATGGCCAGCGTTTTCTCGACGCCGGCGCACCGCGTGTGCTGTTTTCCCAGCCGATGGCCAGCGAAACGGATGTCGACGCCACCATCGTCTACGGCATCAACCAGGATTGCCTGACCGGCAATGAGCTGCTGGTGTCCAACGCCTCCTGCACCACCAACTGCAGCGTGCCGCTGTTGCGCCTGCTGGATCAGGCGATTGGCCTGGATTATGTGTCGATCACCACGATTCACTCGGCGATGAACGACCAGCCGGTCATCGACGCCTATCACCACGAAGACCTGCGCCGCACGCGTTCGGCCTTTCAGTCAGTGATTCCGGTGTCTACCGGCCTGGCGCGAGGTATCGAAAGATTGTTACCGGAACTTGCCGGGCGAATTCAAGCCAAAGCCGTACGGGTGCCAACGGTGAACGTGTCTTGCCTGGACATCACCATGCAGACTGTCAGCGACACTGACGCGACGGAGGTCAACCGGATTCTGCGCGACGCCGCCACCAGCGGCCCGCTCAAGGGTTTGCTGGCCTACACCGAGTTGCCGCATGCCAGTTGCGATTTCAACCATGACCCGCATTCGGCGATTGTCGATGCCAGCCAGACCCGCGTTTCCGGCCCCAGGCTGGTGAACATCCTGGCTTGGTTCGACAACGAATGGGGGTTTGCCAACCGAATGCTGGATGTTGCCGAACATTATCTGCACATCGCCTCCACACAACCTCAACAGTAATTCAGGAACTGCGACCCATGACCGTGTTGAAGATGACCGACCTCGATCTGCAAGGTAAGCGCGTACTGATTCGCGAAGACCTCAACGTCCCAGTCAAGGACGGTGTTGTCACCAGCGATGCGCGAATCCTGGCCTCGCTGCCGACCATCAAGCTGGCCCTGGAAAAAGGCGCGGCCGTGATGGTCTGCTCCCACCTGGGTCGTCCGACCGAAGGTGAGTTCTCCGCCGAAAACAGCCTCAAGCCGGTAGCCGACTACCTGAGCAAGGCCCTGGGCCGCGACGTGCCGCTGGTGGCTGACTACCTGGGCGGCGTTGACGTCAAGCCAGGCGACATCGTGCTGTTCGAAAACGTGCGCTTCAACAAAGGCGAGAAAAAGAACAGCGACGAACTGGCCCAGCAATACGCGGCCCTGTGCGACGTGTTCGTGATGGACGCCTTCGGCACCGCGCACCGCGCCGAGGGTTCGACCCATGGCGTGGCCAAGTTCGCCAAAGTCGCCGCCGCCGGCCCGCTGCTGGCCGCAGAACTGGATGCACTGGGCAAGGCCCTGGGCGCTCCGGCGCAGCCAATGGCGGCCATCGTGGCCGGTTCCAAAGTCTCCACCAAGCTCGACGTGCTCAACAGCCTGAGCCAGATCTGCAACCAGTTGATCGTCGGCGGCGGCATTGCCAACACCTTCCTGGCCGCAGCCGGCCACCCGGTGGGCAAGTCCCTGTACGAGCCGGACCTGCTCGACACCGCGCGCGCCATCGCGGCCAAAGTCAGCGTGCCGCTGCCGGTGGACGTAGTCGTGGCCAAGGAATTCGCTGAAAGCGCCGAAGCCACCGTCAAGCTCATCGCTGACGTGGCCGCCGACGACATGATCCTGGACATCGGCCCGCAAACCGCAGCCAACTTCGCTGAACTGCTGAAGTCGTCCAAGACCATTTTGTGGAACGGCCCGGTCGGCGTGTTCGAGTTCGACCAGTTCGGCAACGGCACCAAAGTACTGGCCCACGCCATTGCTGAAAGCTCGGCATTCTCCATCGCCGGCGGTGGCGATACCTTGGCGGCCATCGATAAATATGGCGTTGCTGACCAGATCTCCTACATTTCTACCGGTGGCGGCGCGTTCCTCGAATTCGTCGAAGGCAAAGTGCTGCCGGCCGTTGAAGTGCTGGAAACTCGAGCCAAAGGCTAAGGCTCGTGATCCGGAAAAGGAGTATTCCCATGATCAAGTCGTTGGCACTGGTGATCGCAGCGGGCCTGTTGGCCGGCTGCGGCAGCACGCCAAGCGCGAAGCCTGCCGCTGCAGAGCCTGCGCCTACGCAGAAAAAGAGCTGCTACCAGGCTGACTGGCAAGCCGAAACCATGCCGGTGATCAACAAGCGCATCGGCAACGAGCGGCTTGAGCAATACGACGCCGCGCCCAACGGTCAGGAACAGGGTTGCCCTTGACGGGTCTGATCAACTAACCGACAGCTTTGGCGACCTTTTGGGTCGCCGTTCGAGGATTGGCAATGAAAGGCGTTTTCGCCCTGGCAGCCCTGGCCTTGTTGGCCGGCTGCAGCAGCATGAACATGTTCAACAAGGCAGAGCCGGCCGACAAGTGGACCACCTGGACGTGCGACAGCAAGGCCGAGGTCAACTGGCGCTTTGCCAACCAGGCGCGTTCCGAGGTGGATGTACGCCTCGGCGGTTCCGACCAGGTTTATCGTCTTAAACAGGACGTTGCTGCCTCGGGCGTGCTGTACAGCAACGACCAGTTGGCGTTTCACCAAAAAGGTGAGGAAGGCCTGATTTACTGGGTCGCCACCGATGATTTGATTGGGCGAGGCTGCAAGGCCCAGTAGTGAGCCCAATGAAAATCAAATGTGGGAGTGGGCTTGCCCGCGATGACGGTGGGTCAGTTACCGAAGATGTCGACAGACAAATCGCCATCGCAGGCAAGCCAGCTCTCACATTGATCGGGTTTCAAATTGGAGCTTGTGTCAGGTCCGTCACTGCAATAACGATTCAGCAGTCCAAGCTTTAACCCCTTGATCTGCAATAACTTGAATAGCAGCCGCCGCTACGGCAGGCTTGCACGATTAACGACCCACGATCGGGAGAGACAACACAATGGCACTTATCAGCATGCGTCAAATGCTGGACCACGCAGCCGAGTTCGGCTACGGCGTCCCAGCCTTTAACGTCAACAACCTTGAGCAGATGCGCGCCATCATGGAAGCCGCTGACAAGACCGACTCCCCAGTGATCGTTCAGGCTTCGGCCGGTGCCCGCAAATACGCCGGTGCCCCTTTCCTGCGTCACCTGATCCTGGCCGCCATCGAAGAATTCCCGCACATCCCGGTGTGCATGCACCAGGACCACGGCACCAGCCCTGACGTGTGCCAGCGCTCCATCCAACTGGGCTTCAGCTCGGTGATGATGGACGGCTCCCTCGGCGAAGACGGCAAGACCCCAACCGACTACGAGTACAACGTACGCGTGACCCAACAAACCGTGGCCATGGCTCACGCCTGCGGCGTTTCGGTTGAAGGCGAGCTGGGCTGCCTGGGTTCGTTGGAAACCGGCATGGCCGGCGAAGAAGACGGCATCGGCGCTGAAGGCGTGCTGGATCACAGCCAGATGCTGACCGACCCGGAAGAAGCCGCTGACTTCGTGAAAAAGACCCAAGTGGATGCCCTGGCCATCGCCATCGGCACCAGCCACGGCGCTTACAAGTTCACCAAGCCGCCTACCGGCGACGTGCTGGCGATCGACCGCATCAAGGAAATCCACAAACGCATCCCTAACACCCACCTGGTGATGCACGGTTCTTCCTCGGTACCGCAAGAGTGGCTGGCGATCATCAACCAGTACGGTGGCGACATCAAAGAAACCTACGGCGTGCCGGTTGAAGAAATCGTCGAAGGCATCAAGTACGGCGTGCGCAAGGTCAACATCGACACCGACCTGCGCCTGGCATCCACCGGTGCGATGCGTCGCCTGATGGCCACCAACCCGAGCGAATTTGACCCGCGTAAATTCTTCGGTGCCACTGTGACCGCGATGCGTGACGTGTGTATCGCTCGTTACGAAGCGTTCGGTACGGCCGGTAATGCTTCGAAGATCAAGCCGATCTCCCTGGAAGCGATGTACCAGCGTTACCTGAAAGGTGAGTTGAACGCCAAGGTGAACTGAGCCTCAGGCGTTTAAACAAAAAGCCCGCAGCGATGCGGGTTTTTTTGTGGCCGGGATTTGACCCTTGTGCGTTGCGCCGAGCTGATTCGCCGCAGGGTTGCCCTGCCAATGGAGATTGCCTGTGGGTGCCGGGCTTGCCCGCGACGCGGCGTGTCAGTGACCGAATGGGTTGGCTGACAGTCCGCCATGGCGGGCAAGCCCGGCTCCCACAGGGATCAGCGGCGTGTTTAAACGCGAATAATCCGTGGAGTCGTAGGGCCAGGCCTGCTTGAAATCAGGCGGCACTCATTCGTGATCAATATCCAGCTTGGCAAACGTCACCCGTGCGCCTTCCTTGCTGTTGCCACTGTTGTCCTGCACATACGCGCCCGCCTTGAAATACAGCGGTTTGGCGCCCCACGCGGCACCAATGCGCTCATTCCACTGGCCGTCAGCGGCCTCGACGGTCAGCAGCCCGGCTTTATTGAGGTTGATCACGTAGGTGAAACTCTTCTCCAGCGGCACATTGGAGGCCACGATAATCACGCGGCCTTCATCCTCGTCCGGGCGCATGCGCACTTTGGCGACAATGTTGCCGGTCTGGGTTTTTTCCTTGAATTGATATTCGAGCTTGATCAGGGGTTTCTGGCTGTCATAGGCGTGGATCTGACCGATGACTACTTTGCCGCTCGAGGGCACCTGGTTGACGGCCAGGGTGGCGCGCAGAAAATTGTCGGCGTCGGGGTAAGTCCAGTTACGCAGACGCCCGTCGGCATAGGTTTCGCGCAATTCGCTGCGCGGGTAGACGGCGTTTTCTGTGCGCGTGCCGGTCACGGGTGTCCAGAATTGCACGTCGCTGCCTTCGGCCTGGAAATATTGGTCCTTGAAGCCGCTAAGCAGTTTCGGAGTGTCGATGGTCGTGGGCGGCGAGCCGACCGGAATGCTCAGGTTCCAGGTGGAAAGGTCGATCATGGTGTTGGCCTTTTTACAGAGGTGAGGCTTTGGCCCGGGGGCCATTCACGTTCTTTATAGGCGGTGATCGTCCGGTTGTTAAACAATTGCTGGCAATTTATTGGCGTCAGAGGAGTGCCAAAAAGCCATGTTTCCCGTGGGGCGTGGGCTGTAGCGCTTGACCGTTAGTCGGCTTCCTGAGCTTTGGCGCAATGATGGCACCCGCGTCACTTCTGCTTTTTTAGAACCGGGGCTAGAGTGAGGCCTCAGTGTTTGTCCGGTTTTTATATCAGAAGTGACCGGTACAGCCCTTCAAGGAAGAGACGTAGCATGGATTGCGCTCCACACCCCGGCGATGGTAGTTCGGTTCTTCTGGTGGTTGATGACTACCCGGAAAACCTCATCAGCATGCGTGCGCTTTTGCAGCGTGAAGATTGGCACGTGATGACCGCGGCTTCCGGGCTGGAGGCGTTGGAGTTACTGCTCGCGCACGAAGTCGACCTGGTCTTGCTGGATGTGCGCATGCCCGGCATGGATGGCTTTGAGGTTGCGCGCCTGATGCGTGGCAGCCAACGCACGCGCATGACGCCAATTATCTTCCTGACCGCCCATGCCCAGTCGCCTGCCTCTGTATTGGAAGGCTATGCCAGCGGCGCCATTGATTACCTGTTCAAACCCTTCGACCCCCACATTCTCAAGCCCAAGGTGCAGGCGTTGCTGGAACACCAGCGCAACCGCCGTGCCTTGCAGCGCCTGAGCCATGACCTGGAGTCCGCGCGCGCCTTTAACGCCTCGGTGCTCGACAACGCCGCCGAGGGCATTCTGGTGGTGGGCGAGGGCAGTGTGATCCAGTACGCCAACCCGGCCATTTCGCGGCTGCTGAATGCGACGATGGCCGAGTTGCAGGGCGAAAGCTTTTTGAGCTTCCTGCAAAAGCCCCATGTGCCGGCCTGGCTGGGGTTCGCGATGTACGAGGCGTATCGCAAAGGTGAGACATGGCGCCAGCACGACGCCATTTTGCGCACCAGTCGCGGCCAGCAGGTGCCGGTGGCGTTGTCCTGCGCGCCGTTACCCGCCGAGCAGAAGGCCATGGTCGTGACGGTGCTGGACATGTCCGAGGTGCGCCATCTGCACCAGCAGTTGGAGTTCCAGGCGGTGACCGACCCGTTGACCGGCCTGCTGAACCGGCGCGGCTTCCACCAGGCAGTGGAAAACACGTTGCTGCGCAGCGAGCGAACCGAGCAATCGCTGGTGCTGCTCTACCTGGACCTCGACGGCTTCAAGCGGGTCAACGATTCGTTGGGCCACGACGCGGGAGACCGGGTGCTGCGCTGGGTTTCCGAGCAAATGCAGGCGTGTCTGCGTTCCTACGACATTCTTGGGCGCATGGGCGGGGATGAGTTCACCGCATTGGTGGAGCTGGAATTCCCGGAACAGGCGGCGAAGATTTCGGAAAAACTGATCGAACGCGTGTCGGTGTGTCAGCAGGTCGACGGTTTGGATGTGATGCTTGGCGTCAGCATTGGCATTGCGACCTTCCCGGACTGCGGCTCGGACCTCAATGGCCTGCTGCGCGCGGCCGACATCGCCATGTATGAAGCCAAGCGTGCGGGGCGTCAGCAATATCGCTATTACGATCAGGAAATGAACGGCCGCGCCCGCTCGCGTCTGATGCTTGAAGACAGCGTGCGTACCGCGATTCAAAACAAGGATTTCACCTTGGTGTACCAGCCCCAGGTCTCGCTGGAGGACGGGCGCTTGCGTGGCGTCGAAGCGTTGTTGCGCTGGCAGCACCCGAGCGTCGGCGATGTGCCGCCGGGCTTGTTTTTGCCGTTGCTTGAAGAGGCGCGGCTGATCAGCCAGTTGAGCGCCTGGATCTACCAGCAGGTCGCCGCCCAACGTCAGGCCTGGCAAACCAGCTTCGATGAAGAACTGGTGCTGAGCGTGAGCCTGAGCAGCAGTCAGTTCAACATGCCCAACTTGGCCGGCCAACTGCAGCAGGTCCTCGAGCGACATGGGTTGCAGGCGCGGCAGCTGGAGGTGGAAATCAGTGAAGACAGCCTGATGAGCAACCTTGATGAAACCAACAAGCAGCTCAAGTTGTTGCGGCGGATCGGCGTGCGTATCGCCCTGGATGACTTCGGGTTAGGCCAGTGTTCGCTGGCCCATCTGCGTGACCTGGAGTTCGATACGTTGAAGCTGGACCCGCAATTGGTGGCGCGTCTGCCGGGTTCGGTGCGGGACGCCGCGATGGCGCGCAGCATCATCCAGTTGTGCGGGCATTTTGATGTGTTAGTGATCGCCGAGGGCGTGGAAACACTCGAACAGGCGCAATGGCTGAAGGCCAATGGTTGCTCGTTCGTCCAAGGCCCATGGGCGGCCCAGCCCTTGATTGCTGAGGAAGTGGCCGATTGGTCTCACCCCCGTCTGCTTTAGATTCGCTACACTGGCGCCCATTCGAACCCTGTTGCAGACCCCATGACCGCGCTGAAATACCTCCAGGCTTACCCCGCAGCGCTCCAGGAGCAAGTGCGCCAGATGATCGCCAAGGATCAGTTGGGCGCCTACCTGGAGCAACGCTACCCCGAGCGCCATGCGGTGCAAAGTGATAAGGCGTTGTACAGCTATGCCCTGGCCTTGAAGCAGGAACACCTGCGTAACGCGCCGGCCATCGACAAAGTGCTGTTCGACAACCGCCTGGACCTGACCCACCGCGCCCTGGGCCTGCACACCACGATTTCACGGGTGCAGGGCGGCAATCTCAAATCCAAGAAAGAGATTCGCATCGCGGCGTTGTTCAAAGAGGCGGCGCCGGAATTTCTGCGCATGATCGTTGTGCACGAACTGGCGCACTTCAAGGAATCGGACCACAACAAGGCGTTCTATAAACTCTGCGAATACATGATGCCCGGCTACCATCAGGTGGAATTCGACCTGCGGGTGTACCTCACGTATCGCGACTTGCAGGGCAAGCCCTAACCTCACCAGGCGACCAAGCATGGACGTGAGCAAGACCAAAAGCAGTTTCTATCGCCGCCTGTACGTGGCGTACCTGATCGACAGCGGGCTGGCCAGCAGCGTCCCGGCGTTGACCGACGCCACCGGCATGCCGCGGCGCACGGCACAGGACACGATTGCGGCATTGGCCGACCTGGATATTCTGTGTGAGTTCGAGCAGGAAGACGGCGCGCGCAATCATGCCGGGCGCTACCGGATTCGTAGCTGGGGGGCGATCGACCGCAAGTGGATCGAGGCGAATCTGGGGGCGATCAAGCAGGTGTTGGGTTATCCCTGAATGTGGCGATTATTGCGCTGACGCCTTCGCGAGCAAGCCCGCTCCCACATTCGACCGCGTTTCAAAGGGTGAACACGGTTAAATGTGGGCGCTGGCTTGCCTGCGATGGCGCTCTCACTGACGCCGCATGCCAATGTGCGCAATATCATCTTCCAGGTATTCCTCACCCTCCGCCACAAACCCGTACCGCCCGTAATACCCCTGCAAATGCGCCTGGGCTGACAGAAAAATCGGCGTTTCAGGCCAGATGTCGTCAATGCGCTTGAGGGCTTCTTCCATCATTTGATGGCCCAGCCCGGTGCCGCGTGCCACTGGCGCGACGATCACTCGGCCGATCACCACATCACCGCCCTGGGACTCCGGGTCCAGCAGGCGCAGGTAGGCCACCAGCTCGTCGTCTTTCCAGGCCATCAGGTGGTGGGTATCACCCGAAAGGTCCTGCCCGTCGAGGTCCGGATACACGCACTGCTGTTCAACAACAAAGACCTCGCTGCGCAAGCGCAGAAGGGCGTACAGCTGGTCCTTGCCCAAGTCTTCCTGGTGTTTGCAGACCCAATTAACCGTCATGGTGTGTTCTCTTGTTAATGGCTGTTGCCGATAGTAAGCGTGACGGTCACGACTGTCTAAATTCAGCATTTTTGTGAATGGCGTCAATTTGCCATCATTCAGTGCGAGCGCGGCCCGGTTCTTTGTGTAATCTGCAATGCAGGCTCATTGATGAGCTACTGTTATCAGGCCACTGCCTGCCCGCCAAGGACTTTAAGCATGCCGCGATTTTCTCGTGCCGTTGCTTTGATAGGAGTGTTGTTGCTGGCCACGCCAGCGGTCGCACAACGTCTGCGTTTGGTAGCGGATGCCTGGCCACCGTTTACCGATTCGACATTGATCAACGGTGGGCTGGCCACCGACATTGTCAGCACGGCCCTGGCGCGCGCCGGCTACGCCAGTGATTTTGAGCAAGTACCTTGGGCGCGGGCGTTGATGGGCGTGGGTGATGGCCGCTATGACGTGTTGGTCAATGCCTGGTACGACGAGGCGCGCACGCAGCTTGGGCAGTTTTCCGCTGAATACCTGCTCAACCGCGTGCGGTTTATCAAGCGCCGAGACGACCCCATCGACTATCAGAACCTGGAACAGCTGCACGGTGAGCCCATCGCCGTGGTGCGCGGGTATGCCTATTCGGCGGCGTTCGACCAGGATGCGCAGTTGCAGAAAGTACCGGTGCATAACTTCGCCATGGCCGTGCGCATGCTCGCGGCGCAACGCGTGAGGCTGACGCTGGAAGACGAGTATGTCGCCCGCTATTACCTGGCACGCGAGTCGCCGCGTGTGCGCAATACGGTGGAGTTTTTACCCCAGCCGTTGAGTGAAAACAGCCTGCATATTCTGGTCAGCCTGAAGAACCCCGAGCATGCGCAGATCATTGCCGGTTTCGACCGCGAGATTGCCAAGATGAAGGTCGATGGCAGTTATGCGCGGTTGATGAAGGCGCATGGGATGTAGTTTGTAGTGTTCTTGCGGGCCTCTTCGCGAGCAAGCCCGCTCCCACATTTAACCGCGCACATCCTTTGTAATGCGGTCGAGTGTGGCAGCGGGCTTGCTCGCGAAGGCGGCCTAAGCCGCGCGGGTGTCCTTGATCAGGTGCGCCGCCAGCGTGCGCAACGGCCCCAGCTGCCGGCAGATCAACGCCAATTGTGTCTGCACCAACCGCTGCCCCTCATCGATCTCATCCGGCATCTGCTCCAGGTCCGCCGCCAGGGCTTCTTCGGCGTCGCTTTGAATCGCGATCGGCTGCTTGTTGGCCAGCCCCGTGGCGATCTCGTCGATGCTCGCTGCCAGGCTGTTGCCGGCGCCGTCGATCAAGTGCTCACGCACTTCGGCCGGCAGCTGGGTTTCCCGGTGTGCGCCCAGCCCCGACAGGTAGCTGAGCAAGGTGTGCGACAGCACCAAAAAGCGGAAGCCTACGTCAGCCTCTTTGCGAAAGTGCCCAGGCTCCATCAGCATGTTCGCCAGCGTGGTGGACAGCGCCGCATCGGCGTTGTGCGCGTTGCGCCGGGCCAGGCGGTAGGCCAGGTCGTCGCTCTTGCCGGCGGCGTATTGCTGCATGATCTGGCGCAGGTAGATGCTGTTGCAGGTCAGGGTGTTGGCCAGCACCTTGTTCAGGCGCCGGCCTTGCCAGTCCGGCAGGAACAGGAACACCGCCAGGCCCGCGATCAGGCTGCCAATCAGCGTATCGAACAGCCGTGGCAGGAACAGCCCGTAGCCATCACCCACCTGGTTGAAGCAGAACAACACCATCAAGGTGATCGCCGCCGTGGCCAGGGTGTAGCGGGTGGTGCGGTTGATAAAGAACACCAGGCCGGCGGCGATGGCGAACAGCGATTGCACCAGCGGGCTTGGGAACAGGTCGAACAGGGCCCAGGCCACGGTCAGGCCGATGGCCGTGCCGATGATCCGTTGGCCGAGTTTGCGCCGGGTGGCGCCATAGTTGGGCTGGCACACGAACAGGGTGGTGAGGATGATCCAATAACCCTGAGAGGCGTGAATCGCATGCAGGGTGCCGTAGCCAATGGTCAGCGCCAGGGCCAGGCGCAAGGCATGGCGGAACAGCAGCGAGGTCGGCGTCAGTTGCGTGCGCAGGCGCGTCCACATTTCCTTGAGGTTGCGTGGCGCACGGTCCAGAAGGTTGCTGTCGGTGGCGTCCGCGAGGGCGTCGGGGTTGCTGGCGTCGCCGAGCAGGCGGTCAAGGGTCGACAGGTTGGCTGCCAGGGCGCGCAACGAGCGCAGCAGGCCGCGCCAGGCAGGGTTGCTCTGGATGCGCAGGTGTTCCAGCGAGGCATTCAGGTCGCCCAGCGCTTCGGCAAAGCTGTCGTCATAAATGAATGGCTGGCGCAGCTGGATCGACTCGCCCAGGGTTTCGCAGGCTTTGCCTTGCTGGCGCAACAGGCGCTGACAGCGGAACAGCACGTCGCTGTGGAAAAAGGCGTCGGCCAGGGCGTTGTACGGGTAGTGCGAGGAGCTGGCGCGTTCGTGGATGTCCTGGGCGAGGAAGTACAGCTTCAAGTAGCGGCTGACCTTCGAACCGGGCCGACCATTGCCCACGCGGTGCAGGATGATTTCCTTCGCCGCATTCAGCGCTGCTACAACGCGCCCGTTTTGCTGGGCGAGTTCCAGGCGGCGCGCCTCTACATCCAGCTGGCGGATCGGTTCGAACAAGGATGATTTGAGTTTGAGGTAGCGCCCCAATTCGCGAAACAACCGCGCCAGGCTTTGCTGCACCGGCTGGTTGGAAAACAGTGCCTGCCACAGCACCGAGAGCACGCCATACCAGGCGGCGCCGGCCACCAGCAGCAGCGGTTCGTGCCAGAAATCAGAGACGGCGCCCCCGCGCTGGTCCACGCCGATCATGGTGTACACCGACAGGATCAGCGTCGCCGAAGCAATCGCGCCATAGCGTTCGCCCAGCGCACCCAGCATGGTCAGGCAGAAACTGGCCAGGGCCAGGGCGATCGCGAAAATCCACGGGTAAGGGAACAGCAGTTCCACCGACAGCGCGGCGATGCTGAAACACACCAGCGTCACCGCCAGAGCGTTGAGGCGGCCTTGCCAACTGTCATCGGTCTCGGCCAGGGCGCTGGCGATAATCCCCAGGAACAGCGGGATCAGCAGCGTCATTTCGTCCTGATACCAGCACAGCGCCATGCTGCCGGTGAGGGCGATGAACACCCGTACGCTGTAACTGAATTTATCCAGCGCCCACAGGCGCCGCATGGACTGCTTGAACGAGGTCGATGACATGAAGGCTGGAGTCTTCCGGGACGATGCCGCTAAATTGAGCTATCAAGGACGTCACGGCAAGCGTGGCGATCACATCAATTGCGCAAAATAACTTCCAGGCGCCCCAAATCTAATGTGGGAGCTGGCTTGCCTGCGATAGCGATGGTAAATCCAACGCCGCTGTCGCAGGCAAGCCAGCTCCCACAGGGTTTTGCATTTCAAGGTTTAAGCGGCGTCAGGCGTATTGCGCGGCGGCGTAGCCCGACGCCCAGGCCCACTGGAAGTTGAACCCGCCCAGGTGACCGGTCACATCCAGCACTTCGCCGATGAAGTAGAGCCCAGGGCTTTTCAGCGATTCCATGGTCTTGGACGACACTTCCCGCGTATCAACTCCACCCAGCGTTACTTCGGCCGTGCGATAGCCTTCAGTGCCCGCCGGCACCAGTTGCCAGCTCGACAGCTTTTGCGCGATGTCAGCGATTTCGGCGTGGGTGTACTGCTTCATCGGTTTGGACGCAAACCAGGTGTCGGCCAGCAGGTTGGCCATCTTCTTGGTAAAGATCTCACCTAGCAGGGTTTTCAACTCGCTGTTGGGGCGCTCGACCTGTTGCTGTTGCAGCCAGGCGTGGGCGTCGTGGTCGGGCAGCAGGTTGATTTCGACCGTGTCGCCGGTTTCCCAGTACGAGGAAATCTGCAAGATCGCCGGCCCGCTCAGGCCGCGGTGCGTAAACAGGATGTTCTCGCGAAAGCTCTGGTCGTTGCAGCTGACCAGGCAGTCCACCGAGGTGCCGGACAGCTCGCCGCACAAGTCCTTGAGCTGGTCGGTGATGGTAAACGGCACCAACCCTGCGCGGGTCGGCAGCAGTTCATGGCCGAACTGCTTGGCTACCTGATAACCGAACCCGGTAGCGCCCAAGGTCGGAATCGACAGGCCGCCCGTGGCGATTACCAGGGATTCGCAGCGCAACTCACCCAGGGTGGTTTGCAACTGATAACCGGCCTCCAGCTTGGCAATTTCCTGAACCGACGTGTCCAGGTGCATGCTCACGCCGGCTTGTATGCATTCATCGAGCAGCATGCCGAGGATGTCGCTGGACTTGTTATCGCAGAACAACTGGCCGAGCTTCTTCTCGTGGTACGGCACGCCATGCTTGGCCACCAGCCCGATAAAGTCCCACTGGGTGTAGCGGGCCAGCGCAGACTTGCAGAAGTGCGCGTTGTGCGAGAGGAAGTTGGCCGGCTCGGTGTACATGTTGGTGAAATTGCAGCGGCCACCGCCGGACATCAGGATCTTTTTGCCGGCCTTGTTCGCGTGGTCGATCAACATCACCTTGCGCCCACGCCCGGCGGCGGTCAGCGCGCACATCAAGCCTGCGGCGCCGGCGCCAATGATCACAACTTCGGTCGAGCGCACAGCAATGTCCTCACAAAAAAATTGATCTGAAATGCAATCAAATGTGGGAGCTGGCTTGCCTGCGATGGCATCAACTCGGTCGATCTGTCAGACCGAGTTGCCTGCATCGCGGGCAAGCCCGGCTCCCACATTGATTCGGTTCCTACAACAGGAACGCGGTGTTTTTACAGGATGCGCACGCGCAACGAACGGCCTTTGATTTTGCCGTCGTTCAAACGCTGCAGCGCCTGCTTGGCGATCCCGCGCTCCACGGCCACAAAGGCCTGGAAGTCAAAGATCGCGATTTTGCCGACCTGGGCACCCGGAATCCCGGCTTCACCGGTCAATGCGCCGAGAATGTCACCTGGGCGAACCTTGTCTTTACGGCCAGCGGCGATGCACAGGGTGCTCATCTGCGGCAGCAACGGGCCGCCGCTTTGTGGCTTGAGGTTGTCCAGCTGGTCCCAGTTCAGCGGCGACTTCTGCAGTTGCTCGATGGCCTGGGCGCGGTGCGCTTCGGACGGCGCCACCAGGCTGATGGCGATGCCGGTTTCGCCGGCGCGGCCGGTACGGCCTACGCGGTGAATGTGGATTTCCGAGTCGCGGGCCAGTTCGACGTTGATCACCATGTCCAGCGAGTCAATGTCCAGGCCACGCGCGGCCACGTCGGTGGCGACCAGCACCGAGGTGCTGCGGTTGGCGAACATCGCCAGTACCTGGTCACGGTCGCGCTGTTCCAGGTCGCCATGCAGGCCGACGGCGGAAATGCCTTTGGACGTCAGGTGATCCACGGTTTCCTGCACTTGCTGCTTGGTGAAGCAGAACGCCACGCACGAGGCCGGGCGGAAATGCGCCAGCACCTTGGTCACGGCGTCCATGCGCTCTTCTGGCGAGATCTCGTAGAAGCGCTGTTCGATCTGGTCGTCGGAGTGGAACGCTTCGGCCTTCACTTGCTGCGGCGCGCGCATGAACTTGGACGCCAGCTGCTTGATGCTCACCGGGTAGGTGGCCGAGAACAGCAGGGTCTGGCGGCGCGCCGGGGTCTTGCTGATGATGTCTTCGATGGCGTCGTAGAAGCCCATGTCGAGCATGCGGTCAGCTTCGTCGAGAATCAGTGTGTTCAAACCGTCCAGCACCAGCGAACCCTTGCGCAGGTGCTGCTGGATGCGGCCCGGTGTGCCGACAATGACGTGGGCGCCGTGTTCCAGCGAGGCAATCTGCGGGCCGAGGGACACGCCGCCGCACAGGGTCAGCACCTTGATGTTGTCTTCGGCGCGCGCCAGGCGACGGATTTCCTTGGCGACCTGGTCGGCCAGCTCACGCGTCGGGCACATCACCAGCGCCTGGCAGCCGAAGTAGCGCGGGTTGATCGGGTTCAACAGGCCGATGCCGAAGGCGGCGGTTTTACCGCTGCCGGTCTTGGCCTGGGCAATCAGGTCCAGCCCCTTGAGGATCACCGGCAAGCTTTGCGCCTGGATCTGCGTCATCTCGACATAACCCAGCGAGTCGAGGTTAGCCAGCATGGCGGCGGAGAGCGGCAAAGTATTAAAAGCGGTGGCGATGGTAGTCACGGGACTGGCTCTGCAAAACAAAATGTCGCGCAGTGTAGCAGCCCGCCGGGGTTTTTCTCGCAAGTTCTAGACGAGGGGAGGCGGGCAGCGGCAAGTTACGCGCTGCAAGCCGCCGGCTTGAGGCTTACAGCTTGACGCTTGCGGCTGCTGCTAATGCTCAATGTCGTGCTCACGGCTGACCACGCGTTTGCCGTCTTTTGGCGACAATTGCAGGAAGATCGCCGCCGCCAGCATCGCCATGATGCCCACGGTGACGAAGGTCAATTGGAACGCGCCGAGCACGGTGTCGACTCCATCGTTGCCTACTTCAGCGGTGAAACCACCCAGCAGCGCACCGGCGCACGCCACCCCAAGGCTCAGGGACAACTGCGCCACCACCGACAGCAAACTGTTGCCGCTGCTGGCCTGGGCGTCGTCGAGGTCGATCAGGGTGACGGTGTTCATCGCGGTGAACTGCAAGGAGTTGATCGCACCCAGCACCGCCAGCATTACCAGTAGAAGCGGATAGGGCGTCTGCTCGCTGACCAGGCCCATGCTCGCCAGCATGATGCCCAGCGCCAGGGTGTTGCCGGTCAGCACCACGCGGTAGCCCAGGCGCTCGATCAGCGGCCGGGCGATGGACTTGGCAAACATCGCCGCCGCCGCCAGGGGCAGCATGCTCATCCCGGCTTCGGACGGCGAGTAACCGAGCGCCACCTGCAACAGCAGCGGCACCAGGAACGGCAATGCGCCACTGCCCAGGCGGGCGAACAGGTTGCCGAGTATGCCCACGGCAAAGGTGCGCGTTTTGAACAGCACCGGCGAGAACAGCGGGTTGTCGATATGCCCGGCGCGCAGCCAATACGCCGCCAGGCACGCCAGCCCGCCGAACAGCAGCAACATCACGCGCAAATGCGGCAAATGCAATTCGCCCAGGCCTTCCATGGCGATGGTGATCAGCACCATCGCCGCGCCAAACAGCACGAACCCCACGCTGTCGAAACGCGTGCGCTCGCTGCCGCGCAAGTCGGGGATGAGTTTCCACACGGCGTAGCATCCGATCATGCCCACCGGCAGGTTGATCAGGAAGATCCAGTGCCAGGTCAGGTATTGCACCATCCAGCCGCCCATGGTCGGGCCGAGCAATGGGCCGAGCAGGCCGGGAATGGTAATGAAGCCCATGATCCGCACCAGTTCGGAGCGCGGATAAGCGCGTAAGACGACCAGTCGCCCCACCGGCAGCATCAGCGCGCCGCCCAAGCCCTGGATGACCCGCGCGCCCACCAGCATGGTCAAGCTGCTGGACAAGGCACACAGCAGCGAGCCAATGCTGAACAGCATGATCGCGCCAAAGAAGATTTTTTTGGTGCCGAAGCGGTCGGCGACCCAACCCGAGGCCGGGATCAGCAAGGCGACGGTGAGCATGTAAGCAATCACCACGCCTTGCATGCGCAGCGGGTTTTCCGCGAGGTCCCGGGCCATGGCCGGCAGTGCGGTGTTGAGAATCGTCCCATCCAGCGACTGCATGAAGAAGGCAATCGCCACCACCCAGGGAAGCCAGCGGGCGGTCTTGGCGTCGAGAGGGGCGCGATTGGGCATGAGCTACCTTTTTGTTAGCAGGCTATGTGTCGGCGATTATGCGCCATCCGTCGCTCCTTTTCCCACTGGCGGTTCGTCTAAATCTGACAATGTCGCGTGCTCTCCGACGAGGTAATCCAGCAGCGCACGGTGCACCGCCAGCGCAGCCTCGCGGGATTCAAGGTCGAGCAAGTGGCCGGTGTGTTCGGCGACGGCGAACGTGCTGCGGCCCACATACTGTTTGAACAGCCGGGCCTCCGCTGCCGGGGTGTACTCATCCAGCGCGCCGTTGATGAAATGCACCGGTGTTTCGATCTGCGTGAGCGCTGGCAAGTAGTTGCCATCGCCCAGCCCCAACACCTGGTGGATATGAAAGCGCGCCTGGCGGTACTCGGTGGTGGCCATGTTCGACAGGTGCCGATGGTTATTGCGCTTGAGCCTGGGTGACAGGTATTTGCCGACCGTCTCGTTGAGCAGGTGACCGACGGCGGACTTGTCATCCGCTTCGATCAACACGCGCACGCGCTCCACATAGTCGAGCATGGCCTGGTTGAGGTTGGGCGCCAGGGCCATCACCACCGAGCTTTCGATAGAGGGCGGGTTGTGCGCCAGGGTCAGCAGCGTGGAGATGCCGCCCCAGGAGGCCGACACCAGGTGGCTGACCTGGAAACGTTCCACCAGGGCACGCAGGATTTGGACTTCGTCGTCCTTGGTGACCAGGTCAAGGTTGCTGTTGTGCTCGCGCGAAAGGCCGGAGAACGGCAGATCGAACAGCAGCACATTGAAGTGTTCCGCCAGGCATTTGCTGGTGCGGGCGAAGGAGCGGGTGGTGGACAGTGCCCCATTGACCATCAGGACGGTTTTCTTTTCCGAATCGTTACCGAGCTGCTCAACGTGAACGTTGTAGTGTTTGAACAGCCCTTCTATGACAAAACTTCCATGGTCCATGTCAACGCTCCAGCTTGCCCAATCCAGGCAAGGTCATGCATCACGTGCGCACACGTGGGGTTAGTGGCGGGGTGCCACTAACCGTTATAACGAGGTTTTTTACGGGCGACAACCGGCCGTGTTCGCGGGCGGCGAAGAAGGGAAATGACAGTAGGAGGGGGTGGAGCAGTGATGTATGAAATCAGCGAAACCCCCTGTGGGAGCGGGCTTGCTCGCGAATACGGAGTGTCAGTTAACAGATAGGTCGACTGATACACCGTATTCGCGAGCAAGCCCGCTCCCACAGGGGGGTGCTGGTGTTTACAGGGTGAGAGTCAGGCGTTTGACCAACGCGCCTGGCAACAAGTTGGACGCGGTATTGCGCTGGCTGTACGTACTGGCCGACAACAGCAACTCCCGCTCAGCCGTCAGCGCTTCCAGCTGTGAACCGAGCAACTGATAGACGCTGTCATCAAAACGCATGGTGCTGACCGGCGCCTTGATCTCGCCGTCTTCCACCCAGAAGGTGGCAAAGCGCGTCATGCCGGTCAGGCGGGCGGCCGGCAGGTCGGAGTAGTTCAAGTACCAGAGGTTGCTGATGTACAGCCCGGTGCCCAATTGCTTGAGGATATCGGCCTGGGCGAGGCTGCCCGCGGCCATCTGCAAGGCGCTGGGCGACTCGTCGCTGCTGGCGCCGTTGGTGCTCAGGCCGTATTCGGCGGCGCTGCGCGAGTTGATCAACTGGCCCTCGGCTTTGCCCGCGTTGATCAGCGTGACGTCCCCGCGCGGGTAGCCTTCGGTGGAGAACGCCTGGCTCAGCGAGCCGCTGATCTGCTCATCGACTTTTACCAATGGGCTCAACGACTGCTCACCGGCATACAGCTTTTGCAACGAGCTGGCTTTGCTGGCGATGGCCTGAGCGGAAAACCCGCCCCAGGTGATGATGCTGATGATTTCTTCCAGCGCTGCCGGCGCCAAGTAGGCGCGGTACTGCCCAGGGGCGAGCTGGTGCAGCGGGCGCCCAAGAAACGCCAGTTGCTCGCGCGCCTGCTGGAAGCGTGCGGCGAATTCGGCGCTGTTCCAAGTGTGCCCGGCGTAGCTGGCTTTGACCGCTTCGCCATTGGCGTGGAACAGGCTGAAATCGAAGTTGAAACTGTTGGCCTGGTGCCAGCCGAACGCGCCGTCGGAACTGGCGAACCCACGGCTGATCGGGCCAGCAGCGTAAAAGCCGACCAGGTCCACGCCTTCTGCGGCCTGGCTGATGTCTTCCAGCACCTGGGCCAGTTCCGGCAGCGGTCGTAACTGCTCGTTATGGCTTTGCCAGGCGTTGTGGTTCAGCAGCAGGTACGGGTCCTGTGGCAGCAAAGGCAAGGTTTCGCGCAACTGTTGCAGGCCATCGGCGAGGCGCTGGCGGTCCAGTTCCGGCTCACCGGCCAGGGTAATGCCGAGGTCGGCGTGGCGGCCGTCGTTGATCAGCTTGAGGTTGAGGCTGGCCTGTTGCACCTGGCCGGCCTGGCGCACCTGGGCGTGGTTGAAGCGTACAAACTCGGATGATTCGTCTGCGTAGCCGAGGTGAAATTGTTCCTTGTCGGTGATGGCCTGCTTGAGCCAGTTCACCAGTGCCTTGAAGTTGTTCATCAGGCATCTCCCCCAAATACGTCGACATCACTGAACACACACGCCGGTGACGCGTGACCCACGCGAATCACTTGGTTGGGCTCGCCTTTGCCGCAATTCGGCGTGCCCAACACCTTGAAGGTGCTGGCGTCGCCGACGGCGCTGAGCTTGCGCCAGAACTGCGCGGAAATCGCACGGTAGTTGGGGTTCTTCACCACGCCCTTGAGCTCGCCGTTTTCGATCAGTTGGCCCCACTCGCAGCCGAACTGGAATTTATTGCGCGCATCGTCAATGGACCAGGAGCGGTTGGTGCTCATCAGAATGCCATGCTCGATGCCGCTAACGAGTTCGGCCTGGGTTTTGTCGCCGGCCTCGATGTTCAAGTTGGCCATGCGGTCGATCGGCGCGCGGTTCCAGCTGCACGCGCGGCTGTTAGCGACCCCGCCGAGCCCCGAGCGAAATTGCGACAGCGCGCCGCCCAATGGCTTGAGCAGCAGACCGTCGCGGATCAGGAACTGCTTGGTGGCGCGGGTGCCGTCGTCGTCATGGCTGTAGCTGGCGAGCTGCTCGGGGATGTCCGGGTCGAACGTGACGTTGAGCAAGGGCGAGCCGTATTGCAGGTGGCCGAAGTCACTGGCCTTCACGAAACTGGTGCCGGCGTAATTGCGCTCATCACCCAGGATGCGGTCCAGTTCCAGCGGGTGACCGATGGACTCGTGGATCTGCAGGATCATCTGGTCGGGCATCAGCAGCAGGTCACGCGGGCCGTTTGGTGTGTTGGGCGCGAGCAGCAGTTGCAGGGCTTCGTCGGCCACTTGGCGGGCGGCGCCGGCCAGGCCGAAGCGGCGAATCACGTTCGCACTGCCTTGTTGGCCGAAGTTGGTGCCGCCCAGGGTGCGGGTCTGGCTGTCGTTGCCGTCAAACGCGGTGACGCTCAGGCCCGGGTAGACGAAACGCTGAGCCTGGCGCAGTTCGGCACCGGCGCTGTTGAGGTAGATCTGCTCCACGCGGGTGGTGCCCAGGCTGACTTCCCAACTGACCAGACGCTCGTCCTTGGGCACGCTGGCAGACTCATCGCCCAGCAATTGGTAGCAGTCGCTCAAGGATGGGAAGGGCTGGTCGAGGTCCGGTGACAGGTAGTCGGCGACGTCACTGGAGACCGGCTGCGTGTGCAGGTCGAGCAGGGCGTGGGGCAAGATCCGCCGGGCTTGCTGTTCAGCGCGCTCAAGGGCGGCTTGCAGGCCGGCAAGGGAGATATCGTTGGTGGCGGCGTAGGCTTCCACGCCGTTCAGACGCACGGTGAGCATGGCGCCCTCGTCGTGGTTCAGGTGGGGCGGCTCGGCGATGTTTTTGCGGACCGACAGGTATTGGCCGGATTCGCGGACGTAACGCAGCGAGAAAAATTCGGCGCGGGTGCGCAGGGCACTGAAGTGTTTTTTGAGGGTGGTGTGGTGGTCGAACATGGGGCCTTCCTTGTGGGCGGCTCGGCGCGGGCAGGCAAATAGAGTAGGCCTGGGCTGGGAGCTGATCAAGGAAAGAGGTTTTGCAGCGTCTGGTCGGGCCCTATCGGGGGCAAGCCCCCTCCCACATTTTGACCCTGTGCACCCGATCAAGTGTGGGAGGGGGCTTGCCCCCGATAGGAGCGCCGCGGTGTATCAGCTACTGCGCGGTCGGGCCCACTTCACGCATCGGCTTGCCACGCACTGGCGCGTCGCCTGCCACGTAGTAATCCGCAGTGCTGCGCGGCAGCGGCTGACGGCCACGGATCTTGTCGGCGATTTTTTCGGCGATCATGATCGTCGGCGCGTTCAGGTTACCGGTGGTGATGATCGGCATGATCGACGCATCCACAACGCGCAGACCCTGCATGCCATGCACACGGCCTTCGCCATCCACTACAGCCATCTCGTCGGTGCCCATCTTGCACGAGCAGGACGGGTGGAACGCGGTTTCGGCGTGCTCGCGGATGAACTTGTCGAGTTGCTCATCGGTTTGCACTTCAATACCCGGGCTGATTTCGCGGCCACGGTATTGGTCCAGCGCCGGCTGTTGCATGATTTCACGGGTCAGGCGGATGCCGTCACGGAATTCCTGCCAGTCCTGCTCGGTGGCCATGTAGTTGAAGAGGATGCTCGGGTAATCCCGTGGGTTCTTCGACTTCAATTGCACGCGGCCACGGCTTGGCGAACGCATGGAACCCATGTGTGCCTGGAAACCGTGCTCTTTCACACCGTTGCTGCCGTTGTAGTTAATCGCCACCGGCAGGAAGTGGTACTGGATGTTCGGCCATTCGAATTCCGGACGCGAACGGATAAAACCGCCGGCCTCGAACTGGTTGCTGGCGCCGATGCCAGTGCCGTTGAACAGCCACTCGGCACCAATGGCCGGTTGGTTGTACCAAAGCAGCGACGGGTACAGCGACACTGGCTGGGTGCAGGCATATTGCAGGTACAGCTCAAGGTGGTCCTGCAGGTTTTCGCCAACGCCTGGCAGGTCGTGAACCACCGGGATGTCGAGGCTTTCGAGCAGTTTGGCCGGGCCCACACCGGAGCGTTGCAGCAGTTGCGGCGAAGCGATTGCGCCGCTGCACACCAATACTTCTTTACGCGCACGGGCTTCAACGCGCTCTTCGGCGGCGCCGATCAGGTAACGCACGCCAACGGCACGCTTGCCTTCAAACAAGACTTTGTCGGTGAGGGCGTGGGTGACGATGGTCAGGGTCGAACGCTTTTTAGCCGTGTCCAGGTAACCGCGAGCGGTGCTGGCGCGACGGCCTTTAGGCGTGACGGTACGGTCCATCGGGCCGAAGCCTTCTTGCTGGTAGCCGTTCAAGTCGTCGGTGCGCGGGTAACCGGCCTGCACGCCGGCTTCAACCATGGCGTGGAACAGTGGGTTGTTGCCGGCTTTAGGCGTGGTCACGCTGACCGGGCCATCGCCACCGTGGTAGTCGTTCGGGCCGATGTCGCGGGTTTCGGCTTTGCGGAAGTACGGCAGGCAGTCGAGGTAAGTCCAGTTTTCCAGACCTGGCAGCTTCGACCAGTTGTCGTAGTCCATCGCGTTGCCACGGATGTAGCACATGCCGTTGATCAGCGAGGAGCCGCCCAGGCCCTTGCCGCGACCGCATTCCATCCGGCGACCGTCCATGTGTGGCTCTGGATCGGTTTCGTAGGCCCAGTTGTAGCGACGGCCTTGCAGCGGGAACGCCAGCGCGGCCGGCATTTGGGTACGGAAGTCAAAACGGTAATCCGGGCCGCCGGCTTCCAGCAGCAGGACGGTGACGCCTTCGTCTTCGGTCAGACGGGTCGCCAGGGTGTTACCGGCGGAGCCGGCACCCACAATGATGTAATCGTATTCTTGGGACATAAATGCACCCTCTTTGAAGTGTGGTCAGGTCGGGCCTCATCGGGGGCAAGCCCCCTCCCACAGGGGACTGCATGCCAAATGTGGGAGGGGGCTTGCCCCCGATGGCGGCCTCGCAGGCAATCCAACGCTTGGGTGTTAGAACACCGAGGCGTAGTCGCCCAGCTCAACCTGTACCGATTTGATGCGGGTGAAGTTGTTCAGCGAGCTGATGCCGTTCTCACGGCCCACACCGGATTGCTTGTAGCCACCGACCGGCATCTTGGCGTCGGATTCGCCCCAGGCGTTGATCCAGCAGATACCCGCTTCCAACTGATGAATCACGCGGTGAGCGCGGTTCAGGTCTTTGGTGACCAGGCCAGCAGCCAGGCCGAAGTCGGTGTCGTTGGCGCGGCGGATCACTTCTTCTTCGGTCTCGTAAGTGAGGATGCTCATCACTGGGCCGAAGATTTCCTCACGGACGATGGTCATCTCGTCGGTGCAGTCGGTGAACACGGTCGGGGCCACGTAGGCGCCTTTGGCAAAGTTGCCATCGGTCAAACGGTCGCCGCCGCACAGGACGCGGGCGCCTTCTTCCTTACCTTTGGCGATGTAGCCGAGCACGCTTTCCATGTGGGCGAAGCTGACCAGCGGGCCGAAGTTGGTGTTCTCGTCTTGCGGGTCGCCAATGCGGATGCGCGCAACACGCTCAACGATCTTGGCTTCGAAGGCTGCCTGCAGGTGCTTAGGCACAAAGACACGAGTGCCGTTGGTGCAGACCTGGCCGGAGCTGTAGAAGTTGGCCATCATCGCGATGTCGGCCGCGCGATCCAGGTCGGCGTCTTCGAAGACGATCAGCGGCGACTTGCCGCCCAGTTCCATGGTCACTTCTTTGAGCGAAGAGCTCGAAGCGCTGGCCATGACTTTCTTGCCGGTGTCGGTGCCGCCGGTGAACGAGACTTTCTCGATGCGCGGGTGCTCGGTCAGCCAGGTGCCGACTTCACGGCCGCTGCCGGTCAAGACGTTGAACACGCCAGCCGGCACGCCAGCTTCGGTGTAGATCTCGGCGAGTTTCAGGGTGGTCAGCGAGGTGACTTCGCTTGGCTTGAAGATCATCGCGTTACCGGCAGCCAGGGCCGGTGCGGATTTCCACAGGGCTATCTGGATCGGGTAGTTCCACGCGCCGATACCGGCGACCACGCCCAGCGGCTCGCGGCGGGTGTAGACGAACGAGGTGTCGCGCAGTGGGATCTGCTCGCCTTCGATGGCCGGCACCAGGCCTGCGTAGTATTCCAGCACGTCGGCGCCGGTGACGATGTCGACGTATTGGGTTTCAGAGAAGGCTTTACCGGTGTCCAGGGTTTCCAGCGCGGCCAGCTCATCGTTGCGCTCACGCAGGATGTCGACGGCACGGCGCAGGATGCGCGAACGCTCCATGGCGGTCATCGCGGCCCAGATTTTCTGGCCTTTTTCGGCGCTGACCACGGCGCGTTCAACGTCTTCCTTGGTAGCACGTTGCACTTGGGCGAGAACTTCACCGTTAGCCGGGTTGATGGCTTCGAAGGTGGCATCGCTGCCAGCGTCACTGTAGCCGCCGTCAATGTAGAGTTTTTGCAGTTCGAAACGGGCCATAAAGTCCTCGCAAGTGCATAAGTGGTTGGCGTTACCCGCCGCCGGTGAGCCATGGGGTTTCTGGCAACACTGAGCGGCAGACGTTCAGGGGTTGAGCGGTTATGTGTGCTCTAACTCACCTGCTTGGCCAATTGGAAATCCATGTATTCGTAAGCGATCCGTTGCGCCTGCTCCGTGTCGAAAGCGTCTCCCGACAGGGCGCCGCGCAACCACAAACCGTCGATCAAAGCCGCCAGGCCCCGGGCTGCGCTGCGTGCATCTTCCAGCGGCAGCACTCGGCGAAACTGGCAGCACAGGTTGGAATACAGACGGTGATCGTTGATCCGCTGCAGCCTGTGCAATGACGGGTGGTGCATGCTGGTTGCCCAGAAGGCCAGCCAGGTTTTCATCGCCGGGCCGTTGACTTGGCTGGCGTCGAAGTTGCCGCCGATGATCACCTGCAGGTGGGCACGGGGGCTGTCGTCTTTTAACGCTTGCCGGCGTTCGTGGACGTTCTCGATCAGCACATTCATCAAGTACCGCATCGTCGCGGCGATCAGGCCGTTCTTGTCCTGAAAGTAGTGACTGATGATGCCGTTCGAGACGCCGGCCAAACGGGCGATCAGCGCAATGCTGGCATCTCCCATTCCGACCTGATCGATGGCCGTCAAGGTGGCTTCGATCAACTGCTGGCGGCGTATGGGTTGCATACCGACCTTGGGCATGTAGCACCTCTCCTTAGGCCTGCCGGTGGGCGATAAACGTCCGTCGGCTTGAAGGCCAGTCTATTTTGTTTTGATTGAACGTTCAATCAACAAAGAATAAGATCTGCGACAAATGGTCGCGACCTGCAGATATTTCCTACCTGTGAGCCACTGCCTCTGACACCTGCAAAAACCCTTGAAACAGGCCGTATCAGGGCCTGGCCACTGCTTCGGCGCGGCTCAAGAATTTTCGGGGTGTCTTTATAACACCCGTCCGTCGACTGCCGAAAAATCGATGTCCCGGGATAACCGTTGCCTTGTGTTTCTCTCTCGCACTGCCTGGAGCATCTGCGCCATGAGTTCTGCCTCTCTTATAAAGACCCCGCCGGAAAAGGTCCGGGTCAACGGTTGGGTGTTCTACACCTCCACCGCGCTCATTCTGTTGTTGACCGCCATTCTGATCATCGCCCCGCAGGAGGCCGGGCGCATGCTCGGCGTAGCACAGGCGTGGCTGTCGAAAAGCTTCGGCTGGTACTACATGGTGGTCATCGCTGCCTACCTCGTGTTTGTGGTCGGCCTGGCGTTTTCGTCCTACGGCAAGTTGAAACTGGGCAGCAAGGACGACACCCCGGACTTCAGCTACGGCGCCTGGGCCGGCATGCTGTTCTCGTCGGGCATCGGCATCTCGCTGCTGTATTTCGGGGCTTCCGAGCCGTTGGATCACTACTTCAACCCGCCCGAAGGCACGGCCGCCAGCAATGGCGCGGCACGCCAGGCGTTGCAACTGACGTTCCTGCACTGGGGCCTGCACGGCTGGGCAATCTATGCCTTGGTCGGCCTCGCCGTGGCGTACTTCGCGTATCGCCACAACCAGCCGCTGGCCTTGCGTTCGGCGCTGTACCCGCTGGTGGGCGAGCGTTGGGTGAAGGGCGCGGCCGGCCACGCGGTGGACGGTTTCGGCATGTTCGTGACCCTGCTGGGCCTGGTGACCAACCTGGGGATTGGCTCGATGCAAGTGTCGTCGGGGCTTGAAAACCTGTTCGGCATGGCGCACAGCAACACCAACCTGTTGATCGTGATCATCGTGATGAGCACCGTGGCGACCATCGCTGCCGTGTCGGGTGTGGAGAACGGCATTCGCCGCCTGTCCAACCTCAACATCGTGCTGTTCAGCGGCTTGCTGATCTTTGTGCTGCTGTTCGGCCCCACCCTGCACCTGCTCAATGGCTTGGTGCAGAACACCGGCGACTACCTCAACGGTATCGTGCTGAAAACCTTCGACCTGTATGTGTACGAAGGCGACGCCGACAAGACCGAGCGCTGGATGGGCCTGTGGACGCTGTTCTACTGGGCTTGGTGGATTTCCTGGGCGCCATTTGTGGGCATGTTCATCGCGCGCATTTCCCGTGGCCGCACCGTGCGTGAACTGGTGGCCGGCGTGCTGCTGATCCCGCTGGGCTTCACCTTGGCGTGGTTGTCGATCTTCGGTAACTCGGCGCTGGACCTGGTGCTCAACCACGGTGCCGTGGAGTTGGGCAAGACGGCGCTGGAACAACCGTCGATGGCCATCTACCAATTGCTGGAGCATTACCCGGCGTCGAAAATCGTGATCGGCGTGTCGATCTTCGTGGGCTTTGTGTTGTTCCTGACCCCGGCGGATTCCGGCGCGGTGATGATGGCCAACCTGTCGTGCAAAGGCGGCAATGTGGACGAAGATGCGCCGCACTGGCTGCGGATCTTCTGGTCGGTCGTGATCACCCTGGTGACCATCGGCCTGCTGTTTGCCGGCAACTTCGAAGCCATGCAAACCATGGTGGTGCTGGCGGGTCTGCCGTTCTCGGTGGTGCTGATTCTGTTCATGTTCGGTTTGCACAAGGCCATGCGCCAGGACGTGGCCATCGAACAGGAGCAAGCGCAATTGGCTGAGCGTGGCCGCCGTGGTTTCAGCGAGCGTTTGACTGCCCTGGACCTGCAACCGAGCCAGGCCACCGTGCAGCGCTTTATGGACAAGCACGTAACGCCGGCCTTGGAAGAGGCGGCGACGGCGTTGCGTGAGCAAGGGCTGGAAGTGCAGACCTTGTTGGGCAAATCCAAGCGTTGCATCGGTGTGCGCATCGAGATGGAAGAGGGCAACCCGTTTGTCTATGAAGTGAGCCTGGATGCGTATTCGTCGGCACCGAGCGACTTGCCCGAAGAAGAGCGCACACGTTACTACCGGGCCGAGGTCTACCTGCACAACGGACCTCAAGAGTACGACCTGATGGGCTTTACCCAGGAACAGATCACCCGGGACGTGCTCGATCAGTTTGAAAGCCATCGGCAGCTCCTTGGCCGTGTCTATAGCTGATAGTTAATCCGAGTGGCGCCTTCCCTGGCGCCGCCGTTTCAAGATTGGAATGGGGTCAAATGTGGGAGCTGGCTTGCCTGCGATAGCTATGTTGGATTCACCATTGCTATCGCAGGCAAGCCAGCTCCCAGATTGACCCAGTTCATTCAGCCGATCTGTGCACTGCTCAGCCCAGGTTCTTGCCTAGCAGGGCATGGTAAAGCTCGCTGTCCCCCAAAATTCCCACCACCTGGTTGTTGTTATGCAGCACCAGTTTGTTCCCGGTGTGATAACGAATCTGCAATGCATCGCGCATGCCGATATTGGAGTCCACCAGCGTCGGTACCCGGCCCAACCCTTCCACGGCTTGCCCCGGTGCCCAGTTCTGCAGGTTCATCACCGCTCCATTCTGGCGGGCGCCCTGAATCGTGTTGCCTTCGGCCAGGTCCAGCCAGGAATCGCCGCCCGGATCGAGGCACACCGAGCCGTTGACCCGCGTGCAGTTGTCCAGCGTGCGCATCAGGCTGCGGCCGCACAGCACGTTCAGCGGGTTGGTATGGGCGACGAAGGTGCGCACATAGTCATCCGCCGGGTTCAGCACGATCTCTTCCGGCACGCTGTATTGAATGATCTTGCCGTCTTTCATGATTGCGATGCGGCTACCCAATTTGAGCGCCTCATCGAGGTCGTGGCTCACGAACACGATGGTCTTGCTCAGCTTGCGTTGCAGCTCCAGCAGTTCATCCTGCAGGCCTTGGCGAATGAGTGGGTCGAGGGCTGAGAAAGGTTCGTCCATCAGCAGGATATCCGCGTCCATTGCCAACGCGCGGGCCAGGCCGACGCGCTGCTGCATGCCGCCGGACAGCTCGTCGGGCTTCTTGTTGCGCCATTGGGCCAGGCCCACCAGCTCGAGCTTTTCATCCACCAGCGCGCGGCGTTCTTTCTCCGGACGGCCCTGCATCTCAAGGCCGAAGCTGATGTTTTCACGCACCGTCAGCCACGGCATCAATGCGAACTTCTGGAACACCATGGCGATGCGCTTGGTGCGCATCATTTTCAGCTCGGCCGGGTTGCACGAAGCGATGTCGATCTGGCGACCTTCATGCTCCACAAACAGTTGGCCACGGCTGACGGTGTTGAGGCCGTTGATGCAACGCAGCAAGCTGGATTTGCCGGAGCCCGACAAGCCCATCAGCACGCAGATTTCGCCTTTCTCGATGTCCAGGCTGGCTTTTTCAACGCCGACAATCTGCCCGGTCTTTTTCAGGATTTCGTTGCGATGCATCCCTTGGTCGAGCAGCTTGAGGGCTTCGCGTGGGTCTTTGGAGAAGATCACATCGACATTGTCGAATCGGATAATGCTCATGCATCACCCCCTACTTTGGCGTCGGGTTGTTTGCAGATGCGGTCGAGCATGATGGCCAGCAACACGATTGCCAGGCCGGCTTCAAAGCCCAGGGCGATGTCGGCGGTGTTGAGTGCGTTGACCACCGGCTTGCCGAGGCCGTCAGCGCCCACCAGGGCCGCGATCACCACCATCGACAACGACAGCATGATGCATTGGGTAATGCCGGCGGCAATGCTCGGCATGGCGTGGGGCAGTTCAATGCGTGAGAGCAACTGACGGCGCGAGCAGCCAAAGGCCTTGCCGGCGTCCATCAATTCTTGCGGCACATCGCGGATGCCCAGGTAGGTGAGGCGGATCGGCGCGGCAATCGCGAACACCACCGTGGAAATCAGCCCGGGCACCACACCCAGCCCGAAGAGGGTCAGGGTAGGGATGAGGTAGACGAAGGTCGGCACGGTCTGCATCAGATCGAGCACCGGCCGCATCAGGGTGTAGAACATCGGTTTGTGCGCGGCAACAATGCCCAGCGGCACGCCAATGACCACGCAGACCAGGGTGGCGAACAGCACCTGCGCGAGGGTTTCCATGGTTTCCTGCCAGTACCCCAGGTTCAGGATCAGCAGGAAGGAGGCGATGACAAATACTGTCAGGCCCCATTTGCGTTGAATGAAGTGAGCGAGTAGCGCAATCAGACCGATCAATGCCAGCGGATTGAACCAGGTCAGCGCAAACGTCACGCCGTGGATCATCGTTTCCAGGGTCGATGCGATTGCGTCGAAGTAGTTGGCACCGTGTTGGGTCAACCATTCGACGAAGGCAGCGATGTACTGGCCTAGTGGGATTTTATGTTCAGTCAGCATGGTAGTGAATGTCCACATGCGAAGGGGAAAACATCCCGGGCCAGCGCACCGGCCCGGGGTCAGCGATTACTTGTCCAGGTAAGCTTTGACGGCCTCCAAACCGGGTTTGCCATCCACGGTGGTCACACCGGCCAGCCAGGTGTCGAGCACTTGCGGGTTCTTCTTCAGCCAGGCTTTGGCTGCGGCGTCGGGCTTCATCTTGTCGTCGAGGACGTTACCCATCAGGGTGCTTTCCATGTTCAAGGTGAACGACAGGTTTTTCAGCAATTGGCCAACGTTGCTGCATTCCTGGGTGTAGCCCTTGCGAACGTTGGTGTAGATGGTGGCCTGGCCGTAGTTGGGGCCGAACGAGTCATCGCCACCGGTCAGGTACTTCATCTTGAAGCGGGTGTTCATCGGGTGCGGTTCCCAACCCAGGAACACGATGGCCTGGTCACGCTTGGAGGCGCGTTCCACTTGCGAGAGCATCCCGGCTTCGCTGGACTCGACTACTTTGAAGCCGGCGGTTTTCAGGCCGAAGGCGTCTTTGTCGATGAGGGTCTGGATGGTGCGGTTGCCGTCGTTGCCCGGCTCGATGCCGTAGATCTTGCCGCCCAGTTCATCCTTGAATTTGACGATGTCGGCGAAGTCTTTCAGGCCCTTGTTGTACAGCGCCTCCGGGACCGCCAGGGTGTACTTGGCGTTTTCCAGGTTGGCGCGCACGGTTTCCACGGTGCCGGCATCACGGTACTGCTTGATGTCGTTTTCCATGGTCGGCATCCAGTTGCCGAGGAAGATGTCCATGTTCTTGCCGTCGGCCAGTGACTTGTAAGTCACCGGTACCGAAATCATCGTGGTGCGCGGCTTGTAGCCCAGGCCCTTGAGGACTTCGCTGGTGGTCGCGGTAGTCACGGTGATGTCGGTCCAGCCGACATCGGAGAAGTTGACGGTCTTGCACTGTTCCGGTTCTGCAGCGTGTGCCAGGACTGGCAGACTCAGCATGGCGGCCAACAACAACGAGGGTGAACCTTTCATCGGGGTAGACTCCTGTGTCTTTTCTGGCGGCATTCGCCGCGCTTTATAAGTGTTGCGGTTGGGGCGTGCATCGCGGCGACGGCACGGTGCCTTGCAAACGAGTCGAGACTGATCATGTACCAGTGAAAATCTGACGCCTACAGGGGGCGTCGTATCCAGTACAGGGATGGTCGTATCCAGTGTCGGTGACGTCGCTTACAGGTTTTTCCAATGGCAAAACCGCAGTTTTTACCAATCTGCACCGCTAAAAACGGCCAAAACGCCCGATCGCACGGGAGCGACGCTGGTGAGCATGGTTACGTCGGTGTGAGACGCCGTGAGGGCAAGCAAAAGCTTGATGATGCCGCCATCTGGGCGATCTGAGCGTAGCACCTCGTTCAAGCCTGGCCGTGCTTATCGAGGAGTTCTACCGCAATGGCTATCAGTGTTTTCGACCTGTTCAAGATCGGCATCGGGCCTTCTAGTTCTCACACCGTCGGCCCCATGCGCGCCGCGGCGTTGTTCGTCCAGGCATTACGTGAACGTGAACTGTTGGAACAGGTCAGGCGCGTTGAAGTTCAGCTGTACGGCTCATTGTCGGCCACCGGCATCGGCCACGGCAGCGACACCGCCACCATCATGGGCCTGATGGGCGAGTGGCCGGACGCAATCGACCCGGCGCACATCGGCTTGCGTATTCACACCCTGCGCGAGACCGACACGCTCTTGCTCGACGGCCGCCTGCCGGTGCCCTTCGTCTGGGCGCGCGACATGCGCCTGCTTGACGAAAACCTGCCGTTTCACCCTAACGCCATGACCCTTGTGGTGTTCGGCGATGACGGCGAGCTGCACCGCGATACCTACTATTCGGTCGGCGGCGGTTTTGTGGTGGACCAAGCCCAGGCGCAAAGCGGCGTGGCTGACATGGACCGTACCGAGCTGCCGTATGATTTTTCCAGCGCTGTAGAGCTGTTGCAGCTGTGCAAAACCCATAACCTGCGCGTGGCCGAATTGATGCTGGCCAACGAAAAGACCTGGCGCAGCGAAGAAGAAATCCGCAGCGGCCTGATGAAGCTCTGGCGCGCCATGCAGGATTGCGTGGAGCAGGGCCTCAAGCACGAAGGCATCTTGCCGGGTGGCTTGAACGTGCGGCGCCGCGCCGCCAAGTTGCACCGCAGCTTGCAGGAGTTGGGCAAGCCGAACGTGATTGGCTCGACCTTGAGCGCGATGGAGTGGGTCAACCTGTTCGCCCTGGCGGTGAATGAGGAAAACGCAGCGGGTGGGCGCATGGTCACCGCACCGACCAATGGCGCGGCGGGGATCATCCCGGCGGTGCTGCACTACTTCATGAAATTCAGCGACGAGGTCACCGAAGCCAACGTGGTCGACTATTTGCTCAGCGCGGCGGCCGTGGGAATTTTGTGCAAAAAGAACGCCTCGATTTCCGGCGCCGAAGTCGGCTGCCAGGGTGAAGTGGGTTCGGCGTGCGCCATGGCCGCGGCGGGGCTGGCGGAAATTCTTGGCGCCACGCCGGAACAATTGTGCAACGCCGCCGAAATCGGCCTGGAACACAACCTCGGCCTGACCTGCGACCCGGTGGGCGGGCTGGTGCAAGTGCCGTGCATCGAACGCAATGCGATTGCGGCGGTGAAAGCGATCAACGCAGCGCAGATGGCCCTGCGTGGCGATGGCCAGCACTTTATCTCCCTGGACCGGGTGATCCGCACCATGCGTGATACCGGCGCGGACATGCACGACAAGTACAAAGAAACCTCGCGGGGCGGGTTGGCGGTGAGTGCGGTTGAGTGTTGATCCAGTGATACCGCCATCGCAGGCAAGCCAGCTCCCACAAGGGAATGCATTCCAAATGTGGGAGCTGGCTTGCCTGCGATAGCGTTAGATGCAGCAACACTGCTCATAAAGTGAACACCCGGATCCAAAAGCGCCACCTTTTAGCGCGTCGCAAACAGATAAGTAGCCCCCAAACGATTTCCCGTCCGCCCACCGGGTTCCCGTGCGTGCGGTGACAGACGTTTCCTACGCCCGCAAAGCGCCTTCCCACAAGTGCTACCGATCTGCTCACACCCTGTGAGCGGGCGCGCTCCGACGTCCTTTTCGGGGCCTATCCCGCACTTCCCACGCGGGCTTATATAGACGCGTCATCAGGTCGTTTTCAGGAGTTATTGAATGGCCATTCAATTTTAGGCATGGCATTTGCTCTATCAATTCAAAGCCTCTCCTTTCCAGGGTGAGCGCAATAACAAGAGCCTCGCCTGAGGCCATCACCCGCTTTGTGTGAGGAGATACCGCGATGACGTCGTTCAACTCCGGGGCTCAACCCCAGAACCGTGCGCCTCAATCCATCGGCTTTTTGCTGCTGGACAATTTCACGCTGATTTCCCTGGCCTCGGCAGTGGAACCCCTGCGCATGGCCAACCAGCTGTCCGGCCGCGAGCTGTATCGCTGGACAACCCTGAGTGTCGACGGAAACCAGGTGTGGGCCAGCGACGGTCTGCAAATCACCCCCGATGCCTCCATGCACAAAGCCCCGGCCCTGGACACTGTGATTGTGTGCGGCGGCGTGGGAATCCAGCGTACCGTTACCCGTGAGCACGTGTCGTGGCTGCAAAGCCAGGCGCGTCAGTCGCGTCGTCTTGGCGCGGTGTGCACCGGCAGTTGGGCCTTGGCCTGCGCCGGTTTGCTCGACGGTTTTGATTGCAGCGTGCACTGGGAATGCCTGGCGTCGATGCAGGAAGCCTTCCCGCGCGTGGCCATGAGCACGCGCCTGTTCACCCTCGACCGCAATCGCTTCACCAGCTCCGGCGGCACCGCGCCGCTGGACATGATGCTGCACTTGATCAGCCGCGACCACGGCCGTGAATTGTCCGCCGCCATCTCCGAAATGTTTGTGTACGAACGCATCCGCAACGAACAGGATCACCAGCGCGTGCCGCTCAAGCACATGCTTGGCACCAACCAGCCGAAGCTGCAGGAAATCGTCGCGTTGATGGAAGCCAACCTTGAAGAGCCGATCGACCTGGACGAGTTGGCGGTGTACGTCGCCGTGTCGCGTCGTCAGCTGGAGCGGCTGTTCCAGAAATACCTGCACTGCTCGCCGTCGCGTTATTACCTGAAGCTGCGCCTGATTCGTGCGCGGCAACTGCTCAAGCAAACGCCGATGTCGATCATCGAAGTGGCCTCGGTGTGCGGGTTTGTGTCCACGCCGCACTTCTCCAAGTGCTACCGCGAATACTTTGGCATTCCGCCGCGCGATGAGCGCGTAGGGTCCAACACCACCCAGCAGGTGGCGATGATGCCGATTCCACAGGCGCTGGTGTTGTCACCGTTGTCCGGGCCGATGTCGGCGTTGAGCCAGGCCAGGAATGAGTCGACGTTTGCGAGTGTGAGGCTCTAGACCGAGTCGGCTTCATCGCAGGCAAGCCAGCTCCCACATTTTGATCTGTGAATACAGTCAAATGTGGGAGCTGGCTTGCCTGCGAAAGCGATCTATCAGGCGCCAGAGTTCTGCTTGAACTGCACCAACGCCGGCAACAACTGCTTGTCGATCGCCTGGCGCACCGCCGGCAAGATCGTCGCACTGCCGGTGTACATCTGTTCCACCATGCCCTTGAGCGCCTTGGCCCGTGCAGCGCTCAAACCACGTACCGCGCACTCGCAAGCCTGCTCGGCGGTGGCACCGCTGGAGACTTCAAAACCCAGCGAGCGCAGTTGGCCCAGCAGGTCATCCTGGTCAATCAAATCCGCGTGCATCATGACGTTCATCCTGGTGTAGGGAGCGGGGACTGACTGGGATTCTGGTAGGCCCCTGGCCGGTCGGCAAGGGCAGAATTGACGAATGGCTCATATGGCTATGAGCAGGTCGTTTTCGGGTCATTTACCGAAAGAAGTAATAGGCACACTGAATGCCAGGCACGCACCCTGAAGGTTTGGTCACCCTCGGGATGTCACGCTCACACCAAGCACTCTGCCCCGATCCAGTCACGGCTTGATCGGGGCTTTTTTTGCCTGGGGTTTGTGGTGATTGCACTGGCCTCTTCGCGAGCAAGCCCGCTCCCACATTCGACTGCATTCCAACTTTGGAGCTCGGTCCAATGTGGGAGCGGGCTTGCTCGCGAAGGGCGCGCCGCGGTCTACCGCTGCAACACCAGAATCCTAGAGAGCAACTCATCCCTGTCAATGTAACAACCCTGAAAATGCCGCGCCCCGGAAGCCGGGTCAAACGCATTGCGCGCATGCAAGGTGCGGCGGTTATCAAAGCACCACAACTCCCCCGGATTCAGCCGTTTGACCAGTCTGAAACGGTCCTCGCGGGTCATCGCAATAAAGCGCCGATACGCGCGATACAACAACGGCATCTGCTCCACCGGCGCCTCGAACGGCCCGCGCAGAAAGTTGGCCATGCGGATCTCCGCCACGTCACCCAAGGCATCCAGCGCAATGATCGGTGCCAGGCGGCGATAGTCGCTGTGACGGTCTTTATTGCGAAACTCCACGGGGATTTCACACAACGCGCGAAACGCCTCGGGGTCTTCCGTGCGCAGCGCATGGGCGATGGCGAACCCATCGACAAAAATGCTCTCGCCGCCCGTGGCCTCGTTCACCAGGCAATGCAGAAATTGCAGCCCCGGTTGCAGCTCGCGCGTTGGCAAATCGCTGTGCAACGGCAGGTTAAAGGCGGTGTACGCATTGCTGTCGGCGTCGGCCTTGGACTGCACGTTGAACAGCACACCGAAGTTGCTCTCGCGGATAAACGAAATGCGCTTGGCGATCAGCGCCAGCGAGCCAGGTTCGGTGGGCACGCCACGGATTTGCGTGAGGCCCGAGTCACGCAAGGCCAGCAACCATTGCAGCAGGATGTTCGGGTCTTGCATCACGGCCGCGTAGTCGAAAACGGGCAACGCGAAGGTGCTGTCCCATCGCTGCGATGCGGGCTTGGCTGCACGGCGTTCGGCGCGTGATTCGTCGTCATAGGCATGGGCCCGCAACCAGCCCGGATCGTAGTGGCTGAGATGGCCGCCGCTCCATTGCACATTCAGGCATCCCTGATCGATATGCGCGCTGACGGCAGTCAGGTGTTCGTCGACATCGACAATCTCGAGCACCTGCTCGCGGGTCACGCTGTACACGCATTGCGCGCACGGGCAGTTGTCGCGCAGCCACTGATGATGAAACGGGCTCACCCGCCCATCGGCCCATTGCACGCGTAGCTGATCGGTCAGCACCTGCACCTCGGCGAGGTCGCTGATCGTTGGGTAGGTACGAAAATCGGCAACAGCGGCGGCGGTTTGCATGGTGGCTCCTTATTGTTTTTTGGGCGGCAATCCAATCACGCGGCCGAGGAGGGCGGGGCGCGCCAACTCGGCCTGCTGCGCGCTGATCGCGGTGAGTTTTGCCAGGGTGGTCTCGGTAAACGGCGCCGAATGCGGACCGGCGAGATCGACGTGTAGCAACATCTGTTCGTTGCCCGCCAATTCCTTCTCGTCGCCCACCAGGTGCAGGCTGTGATAGAGGTGCAGGCGCTTGGCATCGTGGGCGATCAGCTGAGTGCGCACCTCTACCTCGGCACCGAGTTTCACCTCGTGCAGGTAGTTCAGGTGCAGTTCCAAAGTGAACAGTGAGTGGCCGCTGGCCTCACGGTTTTCACTGTCCAAACCCAGGGTGTCCATCAGTGCGTCGGTGGCGTAGCTGAAGATCAGCAGGTAGAACGCATCGCGCAGGTGGCCGTTGTAATCCACCCACTCGGGCTGGATTTTGGTGGTGTAGGTGGTCAATGCAGGCATGTCTGGGATTCCAGGTCATTACTCGGTCAACTGTGGGAGCGGGCTTGCCTGCAATGGCGGCGGTGAGTCGTACACCGCTGTCGCAGGCAAGCCAGCTCCCACAGGAAATCAACAGCCGTTACTCAGCGAAGCTCATACCGTGTTTGGCTTTGGTGGTCTTCACCGCCTCCAGCACCGCCAACAGGCAATCATCACGATAGCGCTCCAGCGCCGAAATGCTGTGTGTGCCCAACTGCTCACTGGTGCCGTCGACCACATCGTCGATCAACTTGTCGGTCAGCTCCGGTGCCGGCAAATACGTCCACGGCAATTGCAGCGCCGGGCCGAACTGCGCCATGAAGTGGCGCATACCGGCATCGCCGCCCGCCAGCGTGTAGGTGAGGAAGGTGCCCATGAACGACCAGCGCAAGCCGGCGCCAAAGCGGATCGCATCGTCGATTTCACCGGTGGTCGCCACGCCGTCATTCACCAGGTGCAGCGCCTCACGCCACAGCGCTTCGAGCAAGCGGTCAGCGATGAACCCCGGCACTTCCTTACGCACGTGCAACGGGCGCATGCCAAGGGATTCATACACCTTGATCGCCGCCTGAATCGCTTCGGGCGCAGTGTTTTGGCCGCCCACCACTTCCACCAGCGGCAGCAGGTAAACCGGGTTGAACGGGTGGCCGACCACGCAGCGTTCCGGGTGGGTGGAACCTTCGTAGAACTCACTCGGCAACAGACCCGAAGTACTCGACCCAATCAGTGCATTCGGCTTGGCCGCCGCGCTGATTTTGCTGTGCAGTTCCAGTTTCAGCTCCAGGCGTTCCGGGGCGCTTTCCTGGATGAAGTCGGCGTCTTTCACGCACGCTTCAATGGTGGTCACAAAGCGCAGGCGGTCTTGAGACGCACCCGGTGCCAAACCTTGTTTCTCCAACGCGCCCCAGGCATTGGCGACGCGCTTGCGCAGGGCCGCTTCGGCGCCGGGCGCGGGGTCCCAGGCGACCACATCCAGGCCGTGGGCGAGGGCGCGAGACACCCAGCCGCTGCCGATAACGCCGCTGCCGAGGGCGGCGAAGGTTTTGATTTCAGTGATAAAGCGCATGGCAATTTCCTAAAGTATTCGCAAATTCTGTGTGAGGAACCGGTTCAAATGTGGGAGCGGCTTGCTCGCGAAGGCGGTGTGTCAGTTGTTGCATTCGGTGACTGATTCACCGCCTTCGCGAGCAAGCCCGCTCCCACCTTTTCAATTCGGTTTCGGCAGGAAGTTAGCCGCGCTTGGTCAGGCCCATCTTGATTCGACCTTGCGCCGGGGTCATGACCCGCGCGCCGAGGCGGCTGAGGATTTCACTGGCGCGTTCCACCAGTTGGCCGTTGGTGGCGAGCACGCCCTTGTCCAGCCACAGGTTGTCTTCCAGGCCGACGCGCACGTTGCCGCCCAGCAGCACCGCTTGGGCCGCCATCGGCATTTGCATGCGGCCGATACCAAAGCCGGCCCACACCGCGTCGGCGGGCAGGTTGTCGACCATGGCTTTCATCGTGGTGGTGTCGGCCGGCGCGCCCCAGGGGATGCCCAGGCACAGTTGGAACAGCGGGTTGTCGAGCAGGCCTTCCTTGATCATCTGCTTGGCAAACCACAGGTGGCCGGTGTCGAAGATTTCCAGCTCGGCCTTAACGCCCAGCTCCTGGATACGCTTGGCGCCAGCACGCAGCTGGGCCGGGGTGGAGACGTAAATGGTGTCGCCGTCACCAAAGTTCAGCGTGCCGCAGTCCAGGGTGCAGATTTCCGGCAGCAGCTCTTCCACGTGCGCCAGGCGCGTCAGCGCGCCGACCAGGTCGGTGTTGGGGCCGAACTCCATCGGGTTTTCGCCGCCGCCGATTTCCAGATCGCCGCCCATGCCGGCAGTAAGATTGACGATGATGTCGATGTCGGCCTCGCGGATGCGCTCCATCACTTCGCGGTACAGCGCGACGTCGCGGCTGAATTTGCCGGTTTGCGGGTCACGCACGTGGCAGTGCACCACGGTGGCACCCGCCTTGGCGGCTTCCACGGCGGCGGCGGCGATTTGTTTGGGCGTGACCGGCACGTGTGGGCTTCTGCCGGTCGTGTCGCCAGCACCGGTGAGTGCGCAGGTGATGATGACGTCGTGGTTCATGAGTCGGTTCCTTACAGGCGGGCGTAGTGATGCCGCTCGCAGCCAACAGCGGCTGCGACGCGGTGATTCGGATCAGGTTATTGGCTGGTCAATTGCAGGTTGGCTGCGGCCGGTTTGCCATCGAAGGTGGTCACCCCTTCAAGCCAGCGCTGCTGGTCCTGCGGATGGTCCTTGAGCCACTGCCTGGCGGATTCGAGCGCGTCTTTGTGATCCAGCAACGGCTGCATCATTCGGCTCTCGTCGGCGGCGGTGAAGGTCAGGTTGGTCAGCAGCTTGTGCACGTTCGGGCACTGTTCGGCGTAGGTCGGCGAAGTGACGCTCCACACCGTGGCCATGCCTTCGTTCGGGCCCAGGGCGTCGTCGCTGCCGGTGAGGTAGGTCATGGCAACGTTGACGTTCATCGGGTGTGGCGCCCAGCCAAAGAACACCACCGCTTCCTTGCGGCGTACCGCGCGGTCGACGGCGGCGAGCATGCCGGCTTCGCTGGACTCCACCAACTGGAATTTGCCCAGGCCGAACTGGTTCTTGGCGATCATCGCCTTGATCTGGGTGTTGGCGCCCGAACCTGGCTCGATGCCATAGATCTTGCCGCCCAGTTCTTTCTCGAACCTGGCGATGTCGGCGAAGGTTTTCAGGCCCTTGTCCGCCAGGTAAGTTGGCACGGCGAGGGTGGCGCGCGCGTCTTCCAGGCTGGGTTTTTCGAGGACTTTGACTTGCTTGGCGTCGACAAATGGCGTGATGGTCTGGGTCATCAGCGGGTTCCAGTAACCCAGGAACAGGTCCAGGCGTTGGTCGCGAATGCCGGCGAAGATGATTTGCTGGGAGGCGCTGGTCTGTTTGGTCTTGTAGCCGAGGCCGTCGAGCAACACTTGGGTCATGGCGCTGGTGGCGATCACGTCGGTCCAGTTCACCACGCCCATGCGCACGTTCCGGCAAGATTCTGCATCGGCCGCGAGTACGCTGGTGCTCAAAATGGCGCTGGCGCTGAGTGCTAGCACGCAGCGGCTGATCAGTCGGTTCATGGTGGATCCCTCGGCAGGTCGTTATTGTGGGTTCCGGCGTCTTTGTGCGCCATGGCATCAAGTTACGTACCTTCGGGCCCGACAAAACGCACGGCGGCGACCCGCTCTTGCACTGCAGCGACCTGTGCTCTTGAATGGCCGGTTGAACTGGCGTATCACAGTGACCACGCTGCCCGTCTTACGAGAGCGCCACCATGTCCCAGGATTTCTATTTCTTGCTGATGCCGGGTTTCTCGGCCATCGGCTTTATCTCTGCGCTGGAACCGCTGCGCGTCGCCAACCGCTTTCGCGGCGAGCTGTACCGCTGGCACGTGCTGAGCGCCGATGGCGGCGCGGTGCTGGCGAGCAATGGCATGTCGGTCAACGCCGACGCCGCATTGGAGCCGCTCAAAAAAGGCGCGACGCTGATGGTGGTCGCCGGCTTCGAACCCTTGAAGTTCACCACGCCTGCGCTGGAGCACTGGCTGCGCCGCCTCGACCACGACGGCGTCACCCTCGGCGCCATCGACACGGGCGCCTGTGTGCTCGCCGAGGCCGGCTTGCTCGATGGCCACCGCCTCACGCTGCATTGGGAAGCCATTGACGCCTTTAAGGAATCTTATCCACAGCTCACCGTGACCCAGGAGCTGTTCGAAATCGACCGTCGTCGCATCACGTGCGCGGGCGGCACGGCGTCCATCGACCTGATGCTCGACCTGATCGCCCAGGCCCACGGCCCGGACCTTGCGATCCAGGTTTCCGAGCAATTCGTACTCGGGCGCATCCGCCCACGCAAAGACCACCAGCGCATGCAGATCGCCACGCGCTACGGCATCAACAACAAAAAGCTGGTGCAAGTGATCGGTGAAATGGAACAACACACCGAACCGCCGCTGACCACCCTGGCACTGGCCGAGGCGATCAAAGTCACCCGGCGCCAGTTGGAGCGGTTGTTTCGTCTGCATTTGAACGACACGCCAAGCAACTTCTACCTCGGCCTGCGCCTGGAAAAAGCCCGGCAGCTATTGCGTCAGAGCGACATGAGTGTGCTGGAGGTGAGTATTGCGTGCGGGTTTGAGTCGCCTTCTTACTTCACGCGCAGCTATCGGGCGCGGTTTGCCAAGTGCCCAAGGGAGGATCGGCGACGAGAGGTGGTTTGACGGGCAATTATAGTTAATTATACTCCGAACTATAATTTATAGTCCTTTCCATAATTGAGTATAAAAGCATGTCGAAGAACAGCGGCTTCGTGTTTCGCCGCCCCGCCCTGGCAAGCAGTATCGCCGATGGTTTGGTGGGGGCCGGTATTCAGGATTTTACCTCTGGCCTGTTTCTCGCGGCGCCGCGCCGCACCGGCAAAAGCACCTTTTTGCGTGAAGACCTGATCCCCGAGTGTCAGCTGCGGGGTTGGCTGGCGGTGTATGTCGATCTCTGGGCCGATAAAGAGAAAGATCCGGCGGAATTGATCGCCAGCGCCATTGCCGCTGCGCTGGTTCCCTTTGAGAAGGGCATTCGCAAATTGGCCAAGAACATTGGCATCGAGAAACTAAGCTTTCTGCGCACCCTGTCCTGGGACTTCACCAAGCCACAATTGCCCGTCGGTGCCACACTGACCCAAGCCCTGGAGTTGCTGCACAGCGCGGCGGAAAAACCTGTGGTGCTGGTGATTGACGAAGCCCAGCACGCCTTGACCACCGAGTCCGGTATCAACGCGATGTTCGCGTTGAAGGCCGCCCGGGATCAGCTCAACCAAGGCCGTGACGAGGAGGGCAGCGGCTTGCGCCTGGTGTTTACCGGTTCCAACCGCGACAAGCTGGCGCATTTGGTGTTGGGCAAAAGCCAGCCGTTCTTCGGCTCCAGCATCACGCCGTTTCCCTTGCTCGGCAAAGCGTTCACCCAAGCCTACACCGCGCACCTCAACGCGCATTTGGCCAGCACCAATCAGTTCGACGCCGCCGACATTGATGAGGCGTTTGAGTTGGTCGGCCGTCGCCCCGAGATGCTGCGCACCATCATCGGTGAAGTGGCGCTGGAACTGGGTGAGGCCAGCAACCTGGGCCAATTGCTGCACAGTCGCGCCGAATTCCTGCGCGCGGGCGTGTGGACGGAGTTCGAAAGTGCCTGGAACAACCTCACCGTCCCCCAGCGCGCCGTGCTGGAGGTGATGGTGGCGCGTTCGCAGAACAACGAACCCTTCGCGCCCTTTACCGACAGCACCCTCACGGCGGTCAGCAAGGCGCTGGAAGACATGGGCAGCGATGTGGTGCCGGGCACCCAGACCATACAGGCGTGTATTGATGCGCTGCGCGACAAGGAGCTGGTGTGGAAGTCGAGCCGTGGCGGGTATGCCCTGGAAGACAAGTCATTCGGGGATTGGCTGCTGCACAAGTGCTGAAGCGCACCACAAAACCAATGTGGGAGGGGGCTTGCCCCCGATAGCGGTGGGTCAGCAGCCTATCAGTGGCTGACACCCCGACATCGGGGGCAAGCCCCCTCCCACATCTGACATGCGTCGTGGTTTATTTTTTTACCAGCGCCGAGCACGCCGCTTTGTAAGCCTCGTGCTGATACTTGTTCAGCGAAGCCGGCAACTCAAAGTTGTGCTTCTTGTTCTGCGCATTGATGGTCTGCGGCGACAGCAGTGTCACCTCAACCCCCTCCAGCAACTGAAACACGCCTTCAATCTTGAACGTGGTCGGCCCACCGGCAAATTCGCCTTTCTTGCTGCGCTTCTTGATCGCGATGCGGGTGATGGCGTTTGCCTGCACAAACGCCTTCACCTGGGCGGCGAAGGCTTTGACGTTCGCCGCTTCATCGTCATCTTCAAGCGCGATTTTCTTGGTGGCCAGGGCGACGTGGGTCAGCGCCTGATTGTCCTGAGAGGCGACAGCAATGATGGCTTCGCTGCCTTTGATTTCGATGCCGCAGATAGTCATTCAATGGCCTATTAAAATGGGGCTGAGTGGCGAGTATCAGTAATGCCGGTCTTCTTCTTGATGTTGATAGATCTGATGCGCCGTCCAGAACATCAGTATCGAGAACACCACCATCAGGCCGACGCTTACGCTCATGATGTAGAAATTAGGCGAACTCGATTTAAAGTTCGCCTTGATGTTATGCACCGTCGGAAACCATTTTGAGTACACCACGGGGACCGGGCCGCCCACTTCGTAGCCAGGGTCGTCGACGTAGCTGCTGTTGTTCACCATGCCTTCGATGCGTTGGCCTTCATGCTCGAAGGCGTAATACACGTTGATGCTGGAGGCCCAGGCGCTGAGGCGTTCCAGTTGGGTGATGTGCCCGATGGTTTCGATGGGCGCCGCCTTTATCAGTGCAAAAGGTGCGCCCCGGCTCACCGACAAACTCAGCATCAGCGACAGTATCAGCATGGCCAAAAACAGCAGGGCGGCGCGCGTGTAGAGGAAATCCCTCTGCGCTTCGCGTGGGTAATACATGTGAATTCCTTTTCAATAATCCTTGGCGATTGCAACCGGCTTATTCCTGGCCGATCGACTCCAAAAACTCCGACCGCTCATCACTCATCCGCGCCAGGCAGTCATTGAGTTGAATCGCGTATTCCTTGCTGCCGTTGACTGCCGGAAAGGTGTCCACTGCGCAATCGGCGTCACGTAGTTTTTCCCACTTTTGCTGAGCATCCTTCAGACGAGCGGTAATGTCGGCCAATTGCGACTTGTTGCTGCCATAGGTCGAACCCATGCGTTCCAGCAGGCCTTGATAGTTGTCTTTGAGCAATTGTTCGGCGGTGGTTTTGTTGTAAGTGGCGCATTCCAGGGTTTGTTTGTCGTTTTCGATGCCATCGCAGGGCGTGTTGTCGGTGTCTTCGGCCGCGTGGACGCCGGTTGCGATGAGTGCCAAAGCCAGGAAAATCGATTTCATTGCGCCGTCTCATTTCAGGTGATGCGGAATTCTGGCTCAAGCGTAAGACAAAGAACAGTCGTCAGTCAGACGTGTCATGTAGGCCTTTGTCGCGGATTGACGCTTTCGGCAATTCCCCTGTCGTTTTTGCACCCGGTTCGTTCAGCCCCTGGGCATATGCTGGCCCCAAAGCGCCGGCAGACGATTCGGCGCATGAATCGCCAATAAGGGGACGCCTGATGAGCCCAGCGCAATTGCACGCCGACAGCATCGTTATCGACGGGCTGATCATTGCCAAGTGGAACCGCGACCTGTTCGAGGACATGCGCAAAGGTGGGCTGACCGCCGCCAACTGTACCGTGTCGGTGTGGGAAGGCTTCCAGGCCACGATCAACAACATCGTGGCCAGCCAGACCCTGATCCGTGAGAACAGCGACCTGGTGATCCCGGTGAAAACCACCGCCGACATCCGCAAAGCCAAGGAACAGGGCAAAACCGGCATCATCTTCGGCTTCCAGAACGCCCATGCGTTTGAAGACCAGTTGGGCTACGTCGAGATCTTCAAGCAGCTCGGGGTTGGCGTGGTGCAGATGTGCTACAACACCCAGAACCTGGTGGGCACCGGTTGCTACGAGCGCGACGGCGGCCTGTCAGGCTTTGGCCGTGAGGTCGTCGGCGAAATGAACCGCGTCGGCATCATGTGCGACCTGTCCCACGTCGGCTCCAAAACCAGCGAAGAAGTCATCCTCGAATCGAAAAAGCCGGTGTGCTACTCACACTGCCTGCCGTCCGGGCTTAAAGAGCACCCACGCAACAAATCCGATGAAGAACTCAAGTTCATCGCCGACCACGGCGGTTTTGTTGGCGTGACCATGTTTGCGCCATTCCTGGCCAAGGGTATTGATTCGACCATCGACGACTACGCCGAAGCCATCGAATACACCATGAACATCGTCGGCGAAGACGCCATCGGCATCGGTACCGACTTCACCCAGGGCCATGGCCAGGATTTCTTCGAAATGCTGACCCATGACAAGGGCTACGCCCGCCGCCTGACCAGCTTCGGCAAGATCATCAACCCGCTGGGCATCCGCACCGTGGGCGAGTTTCCGAACCTCACCGAGACCTTGCTCAAGCGCGGCCACAGCGAGCGCGTGGTGCGCAAGATCATGGGCGAAAACTGGGTCAACGTCTTAAAGGACGTCTGGGGCGAATAAGCCACCGCCAACACTTCTTTTCCCCAGGCCATCCGGTGCCTGGGGCATTCAAACGAATTTTCTGGAGTTAAGTTTCCATGGCCAAGATCGCCCCGCAATTGCCTATCGAAGTCGACAGCGAAACCGGTGTCTGGACCTCCGACGCCCTGCCGATGCTGTACGTGCCGCGCCACTTTTTCGTCAACAACCACATAGGCATTGAAGAAGTCCTGGGCAGCGAGGCCTACGCCGAAATCCTCTATAAGGCCGGCTACAAATCCGCCTGGCACTGGTGTGAAAAAGAAGCTGAATGCCATGGCCTGGAAGGCGGCGCGGTGTTCGAACACTACATGAAGCGCTTGTCGCAACGCGGCTGGGGCCTGTTCAAGATCCAGGACATCGACCTCGACAAAGGCACCGCCAGCGTCAAGCTCGAGCACTCGGCATTTGTCTACGTGTACGGCAAGGTCGGGCGCAAGGTCGACTACATGTTCACCGGCTGGTTTGCCGGCGCCATGGACCAGATTCTGCAGGCGCGCGGCAGCCAGATCCGCACCGTGGCCGAGCAAGTGTACGGAGGCTCCGAAGAGGGCCACGACGACGGCCTGTTCACCGTCAAGCCGTTGTAAGTCGAGGAACCGTGCCATGGCTTTCGAAGCAATGTTCGCGCCGATCCAGATCGGCAAACTGACCATCCGCAACCGCGTGCTCAGTACTGCCCACGCCGAGGTGTATGCCACCGACGGCGGCATGACCACCGACCGCTATGTGAAGTATTACGAAGAGAAAGCCAAGGGCGGGATCGGCCTGGCGATCTGCGGCGGTTCTTCCAGTGTGGCCATCGACAGCCCGCAAGGCTGGTGGAAGTCGGTGAACCTGGCCGACGACCGCATCATCCCGCACTTCCAGAACCTGGCCGATGCCATGCACAAGCATGGCGCCAAGATCATGATCCAGATTACCCACATGGGCCGTCGCTCACGCTGGGACGGTGAGCATTGGCCCACGCTGCTGTCGCCGTCTGGCATCCGCGAGCCGGTGCACCGCGCCACCTGCAAAACCATCGAGCCGGAAGAAATCTGGCGCGTGATCGGCAACTACGCCAGCGCGGCGGCGCGCGCCAAGGCCGGAGGCCTGGACGGCGTGGAGTTGTCGGCGGTGCACCAGCACATGATCGACCAGTTCTGGAGCCCGCGCGTCAACAAACGCACTGACGAATGGGGCGGTAGCTTCGAAAATCGCATGCGTTTCGGCCTTGAGGTATTGAAGGCTGTGCGGGCTGAGGTCGGCCCGGATTTCTGCGTCGGCATCCGCCTGTGCGGCGATGAATTTCACCCGGACGGCCTGTCCCACGAGGACATGAAACAGATCGCCAAGTATTACGACGACACCGGCATGTTGGACTTTATCGGTGTGGTCGGCTCGGGCTGTGATACCCACAACACCCTGGCCAACGTGATCCCGAACATGAGTTATCCACCGGAGCCGTTTTTGCACCTGGCCGCCGGCATCAAGGAAGTGGTCAAGGCCCCGGTGCTGCACGCGCAGAACATCAAGGACCCGAACCAGGCCACGCGCATTCTGGAAGGCGGCTACGTGGACATGGTCGGCATGACCCGTGCGCACATCGCCGATCCGCACCTGATCGCCAAGATCAAGATGGGCCAGATCGACCAGATCAAGCAGTGCGTCGGCGCCAACTATTGCATCGACCGCCAGTACCAAGGGCTGGACGTGCTGTGCATCCAGAACGCCGCGACCTCGCGTGAATACATGGGCGTGCCGCACATCATCGAGAAATCCACCGGGCCCAAACGCAAAGTCGTGGTGGTCGGTGCCGGGCCTGCCGGGATGGAAGCGGCCCGCGTCGCCGCCGAGCGTGGGCATGACGTGACGTTGTTCGAGAAGAAAGAGTTTATCGGCGGGCAAATCACCACCGCTTCCAAAGCGCCGCAGCGCGACCAGATTGCCGGGATCACGCGCTGGTTCCAGCTGGAGCTGGCGCGCCTGAACGTGGACCTGCGCCTGGGCGTGGCGGCGAACGCCGATGCGATCCTCGACTTGCGCCCGGACGTGGTGGTGCTGGCCGTCGGCGGGCACCCGTTCCTGGAACAGAACGAACACTGGGGCGCAGCAGAAGGCCTGGTGGTCAGCAGTTGGGACGTGCTCGACGGCAAGGTCGCGCCGGGCAAAAACGTGCTGGTGTACGACACCATTTGTGAATTCACCGGCATGTCGGTGGCGGACTTTTTGGCGGACAAAGGCAGCCAGGTTGAGATCGTCACCGATGACATCAAGCCGGGCGTGGCCGTGGGTGGCACGTCGTTCCCGACCTACTACCGCAGCATGTACCCCAAAGAAGTGATCATGACCGGCGACATGATGCTGGAAAAGGTCTACCGCGAAGGCGACAAGCTGGTGGCGGTGCTGGAGAACGAATATACCGGCGCCAAGGAAGAACGCGTGGTCGATCAAGTGGTGGTCGAGAACGGTGTGCGTCCGGATGAAGAGATCTACTACGCGCTCAAGCAGGGTTCGCGCAACAAAGGCCAGATGGACATCGAAGCGCTGTTCGCGATCAAGCCGCAGCCGTGCCTGAGCGAGCCGGGCGAGGGGTACTTGCTGTTCCGCATCGGTGACTGTGTGGCGCAGCGTAATACCCACGCCGCGATCTATGACGCCCTGCGCCTGTGCAAGGATTTCTGACGATGTGAACTCGGCCAAAAAGGTGGGAGGGGGCTTGCCCCCGATGGCGGCGGGCCAGGTGATACAGCTGTAGCTGACCCACCGCTTTCGGGGGCAAGCCCCCTCCCACATTCAGGCCAGTTTCACAGTAGATATGTGCGGTTTGTGGGAGCTTCACCATGTTGAACACCTTGCTGCCTGTTCTTTTGTTCGCGGCGCTGGGCCTGGCTTTGCTGGGCGCCCTGCGCCGGGTGAACATGTGGCGCCGCGGCCGTGCGTCCAAGGTCGACCTGCTCGGCGGTCTGCTGGCCATGCCCAAGCGCTACATGGTCGATCTGCACCACGTGGTGGCCCGCGACAAATACATCGCCAACACCCACGTCGCCACCGCCCTGGGCTTTGTGCTCTCGGCGTTGCTGGCGATTCTGGTGCACGGTTTCGGCCTGCATAACCGCATCCTCGGCTACGCCTTGCTGCTGGCGTCGGTGCTGATGTTTGTCGGCGCCACGTTTGTCTATCTGCGCCGTCGTAACCCGCCGTCGCGCCTGTCGAAAGGCCCGTGGATGCGCCTGCCGAAAAGCCTGATGGCGTTCTCGGTGAGCTTCTTCTTGGTGACTTTGCCGGTGGCCGGGATTCTGCCGGCCGACTTCGGCGGCTGGCTGCTGGCGGCATTGCTGAGCCTGGGCGTGCTGTGGGGCGTGTCGGAAATGTTCTTCGGCATGACCTGGGGCGGCCCGATGAAACACGCCTTCGCCGGTGCGCTGCACCTGGCCTGGCACCGCCGCGCCGAACGTTTTGGTGGCGGCCGCTCCACCGGCCTGAAGCCGCTGGACTTGAGCGATAAAACCGCGCCGCTGGGCGTGGAAAAACCCAAGGACTTTACCTGGAACCAACTGCTCGGCTTCGACGCCTGCGTGCAGTGCGGCAAGTGCGAAGCCGCGTGCCCGGCGTTCGCCGCCGGCCAGCCGTTGAACCCGAAGAAGTTGATCCAGGACATGGTCGTCGGCCTGGCCGGTGGCACTGATGCCAAGTTCGCCGGCAGCCCGTATCCCGGCAAACCGGTGGGCGAACACGGCGGCAACCCGCACCAGCCGATCGTCAACGGGCTGGTGGATGCCGAAACCCTGTGGTCATGCACCACCTGCCGCGCCTGCGTGGAAGAGTGCCCGATGATGATCGAGCACGTGGACGCCATCGTCGACATGCGCCGCCACCTCACCCTGGAAAAAGGCGCAACCCCGAACAAGGGCGCCGAAGTCCTGGAAAACCTGATCGCCACCGACAACCCCGGCGGTTTCGCACCGGGCGGCCGCCTGAATTGGGCGGCGGATCTGAACCTGCCGCTGTTCAGTGAAAAAGGCAGCGCCGACGTGTTGTTCTGGGTCGGCGACGGTGCCTTCGACATGCGCAACCAACGCACCCTGCGCGCCTTCGTCAAAGTGCTGAAAGCGGCCAAGGTCGACTTCGCGGTGCTCGGCCTGGAAGAGCGCGACAGCGGCGACGTCGCGCGGCGCCTGGGCGATGAAGCCACGTTCCAACTGTTGGCCACGCGCAATATCCAGACCCTGGAAAAATACTGCTTCAAGCGCATCGTCACCTGTGACCCGCACAGCTTCCACGTACTGAAAAACGAGTACGGCGCCTTCAACGGTAACTATCGGGTGCAGCACCACAGCACCTTTATGGCCGAACTGATCGGCGAAGGCGCGTTGAACCTGGGTCAGCACAAAGGCAACAGCGTGACCTATCACGACCCTTGTTACCTGGGCCGTTACAACGGCGAATACGAGGCGCCGCGCCAAGTGCTGCGCGCGCTGGGCATCGAGGTCAAGGAGATGCAACGCTCGGGCTTCCGCTCACGCTGCTGCGGTGGCGGTGGCGGTGCACCGATCACCGACATTCCCGGCAAGCAACGCATTCCCGACATGCGCATGGACGACATCCGCGAAACCGGCGCCGAGCTGGTGGCCGTGGGTTGTCCACAGTGCACGGCGATGCTGGAAGGCGTGGTTGAACCACGCCCATTGATCAAGGACATCGCCGAACTGGTGGCTGACGCTTTGCTTGAAGACGCAGCACCGGCCAAGTCTGCAACCCAACGTGAACCTGCGGAGGTGCATTGATGAGCGACGTTATCCGCCGAGACCCACGGGCCGAATGGATCGCCCGCAACCGCCTGCACCCACTGCATGCGGCGATGCAGCCGCAGCAACACAGCTGGATGGGACCCAACGGCGTCATCCGCAAGAACGTACATGGGGTCGGTTTTATCGGCCCTAACGGTATCAAGCGTATCGACCGCAGCGGTGCCCAGCAGGGCGGCGCGGCCAAGCGCAAAGCGGCGGTGGAGGTGCTGTTGCCATTGCATCAGGTGCCAGCGCCGGCGTTTTACATCAGCGTGGTGCCGGACATGGTCGGCGGCCGCCTGAGCAGCCACGACCGCGACGTGCTCGGCTTGGCGCGGCAACTCGCCGGCAGCGACGGCGCCGTGCTGGCGGTGGTGTTTGGCGAGCACAAGGAAAGTGCCTTTGCCACGGCAGGCGTTGATCGCCTGCTGGTGTTGGAAGGTCACGCATTCGACGGTTATTCACCGGAGCAACGCGTGCAAGGCCTGCGGGCTGTGGATAACCAGTTCAACCCGCGCCACTGGCTGCTGCCGGACAGCCGCAGCGGCGGTGGTGAGTTGGGGCGGCGCTTTGCCGCGAGCCTCAAGGAACGCCCGGCCACGCGGGTCTGGCAGATCAAGGGCGAGGAGTGCATCGGCCGCGCGGGTGCGGGCCAGGAAGACCTGGCCCGGCCATTGCCGCGCCTGATCCTGGCGGCCGTGGAGTGCGCCGAACCGGTCAGCGAAACACGTCACGAAGCGTTGCCCGTGGAGTTATCCACACCCTTGGCGCGCAGCTTGCCGCGTATCGAAGACCTCGGCGCGGTGGCGGTGGACCCCGGCGCGATTCCCATGGCCGAAGCGGAGTTTATTTTCTCCGGCGGCAATGGCGTGAAGGACTGGGCACTGTTCCACCGGACCGCCGCGGCGCTGGGCGCCACCGAAGGCGCCTCGCGGGTGGCGGTGGACGATGGCTTTATGGCGCGTGATCGCCAGGTCGGCGCCAGTGGCACCTGGGTCACGGCGCGGGTTTACGTGGCCGTGGGCATTTCCGGGGCGATCCAGCACCTGCAAGGCATTGGCGCCTGCGACAAGGTGGTGGCAATCAACCTCGACCCCGGCTGCGACATGATCAAGCGTGCCGACCTGTCGGTGATCGGCGAGAGCGCCGCGATTCTGCAAGCCTTGATCGCTGCGGTCGAGGCCTACCGTAACGGCGCCAAGCGCGATGCGGCTTAAGGACATGACCATGACAACGCCTGTAATCAGCTTGGTATCCATCGGCGCCCACCCCACTTCCGGCCGGCCACGCCGCGCGGAGCAGGATGCCCGCGCCGTCGAGTTGGGCCTGCAAATGGCGGGGGATAAGTTGCAGGTGCTGCACGCCGGCAACATTCACGAGCCGACGTTGCGCAGTTACCTGGGCATGGGTTTGGCGCAATTGCACGTGCTTGAGCAGCCGGCCGGCGCTGACGCCTTGCCGGCCCTCAGCGATTACCTGCGCGATGCCGGTGCCCAGGTGGTGCTCACCGGCAGCCAGGCGGAAACCGGCGAGGGCTCGGGCATGTTGCCGTTTCTGCTGGCCGAGCAACTGGGCTGGCCGCTGATTGTCGGGCTGGCGCAGGTGGAGTCCATCGACGGCGGCATCGCCCACGTGCTGCAAGCCTTGCCGCGTGGGCAGCGGCGGCGCTTGAAAGTGCGCCTGCCGTTTCTGGCCACGGTGGATAACGCCGCGCCCAAGCCACGGCAAAGCGCCTACGGCCCTGGGCAGCGCGGCGCATTGGCCGCCCATGAAGTCGAGATCGAGCAGGACGAGTTATTCACAGGTGCGGTGCTGCAGCCGGCCAAGCCTCGGCCCAAGCGCCTCAAGGTGATCAAGGCCAAGAGCGGCGCCGACCGTATGAAGGCTGCCACGGCCAAGGCCAGCGGCGGCGGTGGGCAAGTGCTCAAGGGTCTGAGCCCCGAGGCGGGTGCCGAGGCCATTCTCAAGCTGCTCATTGAAGAAGGCGTGGTGCGGTGATTTTCTGTCGGAGCTGGTTTGTGTGGGAGCTGGCTTGCCTGCGATAGCCTCACGTCGGTCTAACTGATAAACCGAGGTGCCTGCATCGCGGGCAAGCCCGGCTCCCACATTTGATTAGTGGGCTTACCCACAATCCCTGTTGATCCACCTGTGGATAACCTGTTCGCGGCTGTCCACACCCCCTGTATATCAAGCCCTGCAGCCCGCTGTACGAAAAACAACCAGCCTAACCGACGGTTTTTGCTTGGGTTTTTCCACAAGCGTGGGCATCGCCCGAGACAGACTTGCCCCCAAAGTCTGTTGGCGCTTCTGTGGATAAGATGTTCGCTATCGGCTACAGGCCTTATAAACAAAGGCCTTCAGTGGGTTGTTCAAAATATGATCAATTCGTCTGGTTTGCCGACGAAAACCCCTGAATCGCCTGAATTGTGAAGCTTTGACGCGGTTTTCCACAGCATTGACAAAGTTGCCCCCAAAGTCTGTTGGTGCTTCTGTGGATAAGGTGTTTGCGTACTTCTACAGGCCACGTAATTAGAGGCTTTCAGAGGTTTGGTTAATAAATGATCAGGTGATGTGAAAACTGCGAGACTTGAATAAGTCACGGATTTTCTTCATTTAATTCAAAGGGGAAGGAGCACTTGCCCACAATTGCTGTGGGTGGCTTTGTGGATAAGTTGTTGGGCGAAGGCTGGAGGGCAGGGCTGTAAAGGGTTGCAAGGCAGTTGATCAACTTTTGAACAGAGCGCAAACCTAATGTGGGAGCGGGCGTGCTCGCGAAAGCAGTGTGTCAGTCGCCAGATGTGCTGGCTGATCCGCCGCATTCGCGGGCAAGCCCGCTCCCACATTTTGATCGGTCGCGTGTCAGTTACTCGTGTACGGCCACGCCCTTGAGATACGGCGCAGGCGCAGCGCCCAGGTTGCTCAGCAAACGCTCGCTGTACCAATCCACAAAATTCACCACACCAAACTCATACGTCTTGGAGTAAGGCCCTGGCTGATAGGCGGTGGAGTTGATCCCGCGCTGGTTTTCTTCGGCCAGGCGACGGTCCTGGTCGTTGGTGGCGTCCCACACTTTGCGCATGCGCTCCACGTCGTAGTCCACGCCTTCGACGGCGTCCTTGTGCACGATCCACTTGGTGGTAACCATGGTTTCCTGGGCGCTGATCGGCCACACGGTGAACACGATGATGTGATCGCCCATGCAGTGGTTCCACGAGTGCGGCAGGTGCAGGATGCGCATCGAGCCCAGGTCCGGGTTCTTGATGCGGCCCATCAGCTTGTTGCAGCCTTGTTTGCCGTCCAGGGTCATCGACACCGTGCCTTTGAGCAGTGGCATGCGCACGATGCGGTTACGCAGGCCGAAGCTGGCGTGGGCGTAAGGGATCTTCTCGGCATCCCACGCGGCGGCGGAAGCGGCGACGTGGTCCTTGAAGGCCTGGTCGGCGCGCGGGTCGGTGACGTCGTCCCACTCCAGCAGGGTTTTCAACAGTTCCGGGTGCGAGGCGTTGCAGTGGTAGCACTCGCGGTTGTTTTCCAGCACCAGCTTCCAGTTGGCTTTTTCGAACAAGGTGGTCTGGATCGCCACCTTGGTGTTTTCCATGTCGTAGGGTTCCATGTAGTGGTTCAGTGTCGACAGGAAGTCGTCGATGGCCGGCGGGTTCTCGGCCAGGCTGATGAAGATGTAGCCGCCGGCGGTCTTCACGTTCACGGGTTTCAAGCCGTACTGCTTCATGTCGAAGTCGGCGCCCATCTCGGTGCCGGCGAACAGCAGGCGGCCGTCCAGCTCGTAGGTCCACTGGTGGTAGTGGCAGACGAGTTTGGCGACCTTGCCCTTGTCGCTGGTGCACAGGCGTGAGCCACGGTGACGGCACACGTTGTGAAAGGCATGCACCACGCCCTCGGCGCCACGGATCACGATGATCGGGTTCTTGCCCACTTGCAGGGTCAGGTAGTTGCCCTTGGTGGGAATCTCGCAGGTCATGCCGGCGATCAACCACTCTTTCTGGAAGATCTCCTGCATGTCGATATCAAACAGCCGCTCGTCAGAGTAAAACGGCTGCGGCAGCGAAAAAGTGCGCTCGCGCTCTTGCAGCATTTGCGCGGTGGCCTTGCGTGCGGGTTCCAGCGGATCGCCCAAGCTTAAGGTTGCGGTGACGTCCATCGTGTGTGTCCTCAGGGCCATTCTGTGTGGCCGGCGAAAAGTGGCTAATCAGGTTTTGCAGCAAGGCGTAAAGAAAGCGTCTGTGTTGGGAGCGAGTGTGGGCCCGGCAAAGGCCAGAACCTTGTCCATTAGCGACATGGCCCACTCTGATCCCGACGCGCAACCCCCGTGGTATGGGGGCTGGTCGCGATAAGTATGTGAATGTCGCAGATAGGTAAATGGACGCTTCTCGCGTTACGCAGAATCGCCACCATCAGGCCGATATACGGCTGCGGAGAACAGCATGTCCAACAGCTTCCTGAATCCGGTCACCACCCAGACCTGGGCCAATGGTCGGCACATTGTCCGTTGCGTCAAAGTCATCCAGGAAACCTGGGACGTGCGCACCTTCTGCTTTATGGCCGACCAGCCGATCCTGTTCTTTTTCAAGCCGGGGCAGTTCGTCACCCTGGAGCTGGAAATCGACGGCCAGCCGATCATGCGCTCCTACACCATCTCCAGTTCACCGTCGGTGCCGTACAGCTTTTCGGTGACGATCAAGCGCGTGCCGGGCGGCAAAGTCTCCAACTGGCTGCACGACACGCTGCACGAAGGCCAGGAGCTGGCGGTGCACGGGCCGGTGGGGCTGTTCAATGCCATCGATTTCAGCAACCCGAAAGTGCTGTATCTGAGCGGCGGCGTCGGCATCACGCCGGTGATGTCCATGGCGCGTTGGTATTACGACACCAACGCCAATGTCGACATGACGTTTATCCACAGCGCGCGCTCGCCCAAAGACATCATTTACCACCGCGAGCTGGAACACATGGCATCGCGAATCGACAACTTCAGCCTGCACCTGATCTGTGAAAAACACGGCCTCGGCGAGCCCTGGGCCGGTTATCGCGGCTACCTGAACCACAAGATGCTCGAACTGATGGTGCCGGACTTCCTCGAGCGCGAAGTGTTCTGCTGCGGCCCTACGCCGTACATGAACGCGGTGAAGCGTCTGCTGGAAGTGGCGGGCTTTGACATGACGCGCTACCACGAAGAGTCCTTCGGCGCGACGCCGCCGGAAGCGCGTGCCGACGCGGTGGAGCAAGCCGAACAGGCCGCCGACGCCCCCGAAATCGACTTGGCCGACCTGCATCAGGTGGAATTCATTGCGTCGGGCAAGAGCATTCGCGTGGCGCCGGGCGAAACCGTCCACGCCGCTGCGGCCAAGCTTGGTTTACTGATTCCCAAAGCCTGCGGCATGGGCATCTGCGGCACCTGCAAGGTGATGAAGCTGGGCGGGGAGGTCGAGATGGAGCACAACGGCGGGATTACCGAGGAAGACGAGGCCGAAGGCTACATCCTGTCGTGCTGCAGTGTGCCGAAGGGTGATGTGCGGATCGAGTTCTGATAGGCCGAACCCTCAAGCGGGCAGGGTCAAATGTGGGAGGGGGCTTGCCCCCGATGGCAGTGGAACAGTCACTGATGCACTGACTGAAAAACTGCTATCGGGGGCAAGCCCCTCTCACATTTTGTTCAGTGGTGAATTCAGGCGCCCATCACTTCGCGTATATCGGCTGCCAATTCGCGCACGCGCTCTTCCTCGGTATCCCAGGCACACATGAACCGCGCGCCACCTTTGCCGATGAAGGTGTAGAAGCGCCAGCCCTTGGCCGTCAAGGCCTCGATGGCCGCTTCCGAGAGTTGCAGGAACACGCCGTTGGCTTGCACCGGGAACATCAACTCCACACCAGGAATGTCCGCCACCAGGCTGCTCAGCAATTGCGCGCAGTGGTTGGCGTGGCGTGCGTGTTTGAGCCAGGCGTCGTTTTCCAGCAGGCCCACCCACGGCGCCGAGAGGAAGCGCATCTTTGATGCAAGCTGACCGGCCTGTTTGCAGCGGTAATCGAAGTCTTCGGCCAGCTTGTGGTTGAAGAACAGGATGGCTTCACCCACCGCCATGCCGTTTTTCGTGCCGCCGAAGCACAATACGTCCACGCCGGCTTTCCACGTCAGGTCGGCCGGGGAGCAGCCGAGGAACGCGCAGGCGTTGGAAAAGCGTGCGCCGTCCATGTGCAGGTTCAGGCCCAGTTCCTTGCAGGTGGCACTGATCGCGCGGATTTCTTGCGGGGTGTACACGCTGCCGACTTCGGTGGCTTGGGTCAGCGTGACCACGCGTGGTTTGGGGTAGTGGATGTCCTGGCGCTTGAGCGCGATCTCGCGGATCGACTCGGGGGTCAGCTTGCCGTTTTCGGTGCGGGCGGTGAGCAGCTTGGAGCCGTTGGAGAAAAACTCCGGCGCGCCGCATTCGTCGGTTTCGACGTGGGCGGTTTCCGAGCAAATCACGCTATGGTAGCTCTGGCACAGCGAGGACAACGCCAGGGAGTTGGCGGCGGTGCCGTTGAAGGCGAAGAATACTTCGCAGTCGGTTTCGAACAGATTGCGGAAACCGTCGGCGGCGCGGTGGGTCCATTCATCATCGCCGTAGGCGCGCTGATGGCCCTGGTTGGCGAGTTCCATGGCGGCCCAGGCTTCCGGGCAAATGCCGGAATAGTTGTCGCTGGCGAATTGTTGGCTCTTGTCGGTCATGGCCCATTCCTGTGGTCGATGTTGGTGCGCACTGTAACCAAGAATGTTGGGCGGGCGCACGCACTGTAAATGCAAAGTCACTGGGGAATTATGCACGGTACTGAAACGATTCCTGCCAAGCAGGCGCGCGATGGCGCCCTGGACCTGCTCAAGTGGCTGGCGCTGCTGAGCATGGTCCTGGATCACCTGCGCTATGTCGGCTTGAGCCTGGATGGCCTGTACGTGCCGGGGCGCCTGGCATTCCCCTGGTTTTGCCTGGCGATTGCGGCGAACCTGCACCGGGTCAAAGATGCGCCGGTAACGGGCCAATGGCGTTACGTGGGCTGGCTGCTGCTGTTCAGTGTGATCAGTGAAGTACCGTACCGACTGTTTATCGACGATGCCGATACCTTGAACGTATTGCCGACCCTGGCGCTGGGCCTGCTGGTTGCCAGAGGATGGCAGCAGAAGGCGCTTGTTGATCGAGGATTGGCGCTGATCGCCCTCGTGCTGGGCGTGGTGTTTTCCACTCAACTGATGTTCGGGATTTTCGGTGTATTGCTGCCGCTGGCGATGCTGCTGGTGTTCAGTCGGCCATGGTATTTCGGTGTGTTGCCGGGGTTGGTCTGCGTGGCGGCGAATCAATGGCAGATTTTGCTCAACAGCGGCTCAACCGTGGCACTGGCCGGGTTGGCCGCCTGCCTGATCGCGCCTTTGGCTGGCGTGGTCTTATTGCGACATGCCCAAAACGTCTCGCCGCCCGCCATGCGGCGCTGGGCGTATGCACTCTATCCCGTGCATTTTCTGCTGCTGCTACTCGTGCGCCAGATCATCGCCTAACCCCTGTGGGAGGGGGCTTGCCCCCGATTGCGGTGTGTCAGCCAGCCTAGGTGTAAGCTGATCCGCCGCTATCGGGGGCAAGCCCCCTCCCACATTTGATCCTCTTATTGCGACACGCCAACCCTGTGACGCCACCGCCCATGCGGCGCTGGGCGTATGCCCTCTATCCCGTGCATTTTCTGCTGCTGCTACTCGTGCGCCAGATCATCGCCTAACCCCTGTGGGAGGGGGCTTGCCCCCGATTGCGGTGTGTCAGCCTGCCTGGGTGCAAGCTGATCCGCCGCTATCGGGGGCAAGCCCCCTCCCACATTTGCGACACGCCAACCCTATGACGCCACCGCCCATGCGGCGCTGGGCGTATGCACTCTATCCCGCGCATTTCCTGCTGCTGCTACTCGTGCGCCAGATCATCGCCTAACCCCTGTGGGAGGGGGCTTGCCCCGATTGCGGTGTGTCAGCCTGCCTGGGTGCGAGCTGATCCGCCGCTATCGGGGGCAAGCCCCCTCCCACATTTGCGACACGCCAACCCTGTGACGCCACTGCCCATGCGGCGCTGGGCGTATGCCCTCTATCCCGCGCATTTCCAGCTGCTGCTACTCGTGCGCCAGATCATCGCCTAACCCCTGTGGGAGGGGGCTTGCCCCCGATTGCGGTGTGTCAGCCAGCCTAGGTGCAAGCTGATCCGCCGCTATCGGGGGCAAGCCCCTCCCACATTTGATCGGTGTTGTTGCCGCTATGTCGTAAACGCACCTTTGCGTGGCGTCCGTAGGCATTTGACCTGTCTGCGCCAGCCCTACCATCGCATCAAAGGCCCTGCACGGGCCTCAACAATACGAAAGGCTGGGAGAGACGCGATGTTCAGCAAAAAAGACCAGATCCAGGGATATGACGACGCCTTGCTGGCGGCGATGAATGCCGAGGAGCAGCGTCAGGAAGATCATATCGAGCTGATCGCGTCCGAGAACTACACCAGCAAACGCGTGATGGAAGCTCAGGGCAGCGGCCTCACCAACAAATACGCCGAAGGCTACCCCGGCAAGCGCTACTACGGCGGCTGCGAGCATGTGGACAAGGTTGAAGCCCTGGCCATCGAGCGCGCCAAGCAGCTGTTCGGCGCCGATTACGCCAACGTGCAGCCGCACTCCGGCTCGTCCGCCAACAGCGCGGTGTACCTGGCACTGCTGAACGCCGGCGACACCATCCTCGGCATGAGCCTGGCCCATGGCGGTCACTTGACCCACGGCGCCAAAGTGTCGTCCTCGGGCAAGCTGTACAACGCGGTGCAATACGGCATCAACACTGACACCGGCCTGATCGACTACGACGAAGTCGAGCGCCTGGCGGTGGAGCACAAGCCGAAGATGGTGGTGGCCGGTTTCTCCGCTTACTCCAAAACCCTGGATTTCCCGCGTTTCCGCGCGATCGCCGACAAGGTTGGCGCGCTGCTGTTCGTTGACATGGCCCACGTCGCCGGCCTGGTGGCCGCCGGTTTGTACCCGAACCCGCTGCCGTATGCCGATGTGGTCACCACCACCACCCACAAAACCCTGCGCGGTCCGCGTGGCGGCTTGATCCTGGCCAAGGCCAACGAAGGGATTGAGAAAAAACTCAACGCCGCCGTATTCCCCGGCGCCCAGGGCGGCCCGCTGATGCATGTGATCGCCGGCAAGGCGGTGTGCTTCAAGGAAGCGGCGGAGCCAGGCTTCAAGGTCTACCAGCAACAAGTGATCGAAAACGCCCAGGCCATGGCCAGTGTGTTTATCAAACGTGGCTACGACGTGGTGTCCGGCGGCACCGACAACCACCTGTTCCTGGTCAGCCTGATCCGTCAGGGCCTCACCGGCAAAGAGGCGGACGCCGCCCTTGGTCGCGCCCACATCACCGTCAACAAGAACGCCGTGCCGAATGACCCGCAGTCGCCGTTCGTGACCTCGGGCCTGCGCATCGGCACCCCAGCGGTGACCACACGTGGCTTCAAAGTGCCGCAGTGCATTGAGCTGGCCGGCTGGATCTGCGACATCCTCGACAACCTCGGCGACGCCGATGTCGAGGCCAACGTGGCCAAGCACGTGTCTGCCCTGTGCGCTGATTTCCCGGTTTATCGCTGAGCGCGGTTTTGGAGTAATGACTATGCAACGCTACTCGGGCTTCGGCCTCTTCAAGCACTCACTCAGCCACCACGAAAACTGGCAGAAGATGTGGCGCACGCCCACACCGAAAAAGGTCTACGACGTGGTCATCGTCGGCGGCGGCGGGCATGGTCTGGCGACCGCCTACTACCTGGCCAAGGAACACGGCATCACCAATGTGGCCGTGGTCGAGAAAGGCTGGCTGGGCGGCGGTAACACCGCGCGCAATACCACCATCGTGCGTTCCAACTACCTGTGGGACGAGTCGGCGCACCTGTACGAACACGCGATGAAACTCTGGGAAGGGCTGTCCCAGGACCTGAACTACAACGTGATGTTCTCCCAGCGTGGCGTCTACAACCTGTGCCACACCCTGCAAGACATCCGTGACTCCGAGCGCCGCGTCAGCGCCAACCGCCTCAACGGCGTGGACGGCGAACTGCTCAACGCCAAACAAGTGGCCGACGAGATCCCGTACCTCGACTGCTCGAAAAACACCCGCTACCCGGTACTCGGCGCCACCGTGCAACGGCGCGGCGGCGTGGCCCGTCACGATGCCGTGGCGTGGGGTTTTGCCCGCGCAGCGGACGCACTCGGTGTGGACCTGATCCAGCAGACCGAAGTGATCGGCTTTCGCAAGGAAAACGGCGTGTGCATCGGTGTTGAAACCAACAAAGGCTTTATCGGCGCCAAGCGCGTCGGTGTGGTGACGGCCGGTAACTCCGGGCACATGGCTTCGCTCGCGGGCTTTCGCCTGCCGATCGAATCCCACCCGCTGCAAGCGCTCGTTTCCGAGCCGATCAAGCCGATTATCGACAGCGTGATCATGTCCAACGCCGTGCACGGTTATATCAGCCAGTCCGACAAGGGCGACCTGGTGATCGGCGCCGGCATCGATGGCTACAACGGCTATGGCCAGCGCGGCTCGTACCCGGTGATCGAACACACCATTCAGGCCATCGTCGAGATGTTCCCGGTGCTGTCGCGCGTGCGCATGAACCGTCAGTGGGGCGGCATCGTCGACACCACGCCGGACGCCTGCCCGATCATCTCCAAGACGCCAGTGCCGAACATGTTCTTCAACTGCGGTTGGGGCACCGGTGGCTTCAAGGCCACGCCGGGCTCAGGCAACGTGTTTGCCGCGAGCCTCGCCAAGGGTGAAATGCACCCGCTGGCCGCGCCTTTCTCCATCGACCGTTTCCACAACGGTGCGTTGATCGACGAACACGGCGCTGCGGCCGTCGCCCACTAACAGGAGAAATTTCCTATGTTGCATATCTTCTGTCCTCACTGTGGCGAACTGCGCTCCGAAGAGGAATTTCACGCGTCCGGCCAAGCGCACATCCCGCGCCCGCTGGACCCGAATGCCTGCACCGATGAGCAGTGGGGCGACTACATGTTCTTCCGCGATAACCCCCGTGGCCTGCACCACGAGCTGTGGATTCACGCCGCCGGTTGCCGCCAGTATTTCAACGCCACGCGCGACACCGTGACCTACGAAATTCTTGAAACCTACAAGATTGGCGAGAAGCCGCAATTCACCGCCAAGGCTTCTGGAGAGAAGGTATGAGCCAGATCAATCGCCTGTCCAACGGTGGCCGCATCGACCGCAACAAAGTCCTGACCTTCAGCTTCAACGGCCAGAGCTACAAAGGCTTTGAGGGCGACACGCTGGCCGCCGCCTTGCTGGCCAATGGCGTCGACATCATCGGCCGCAGCTTCAAGTACTCGCGCCCGCGCGGCATCTTTGCCGCCGGTGCCGAAGAGCCGAACGCGGTGCTGCAGATCGGCGCCACCGAAGCCACGCAAATCCCTAACGTGCGTGCCACGCAACAGGCGCTTTACCAGGGTTTGGTCGCCACCAGCACCAACGGCTGGCCGAGCGTGAACAACGACATGATGGGCATTCTCGGCAAGGTCGGCGGCAAGCTGATGCCACCGGGTTTCTACTACAAAACCTTCATGTACCCGCAATCGTTCTGGATGACGTACGAGAAGTACATTCGCAAGGCAGCAGGTCTGGGGCGCTCGCCCACCGAGAACGACCCGGACACCTACGACAACTTCAACCGTCATTGCGACGTGCTGGTCGTTGGCGCAGGCCCTGCCGGTTTGTCGGCGGCCCTGGCGGCTGCGCGCAGCGGCGCACGAGTGATCATCGCCGATGAGCAGGAAGAATTCGGCGGCTCGCTGCTGGATTCGCGCGAAAGCCTCGACGGCAAGCCAGCCACCGAATGGGTTGCCAGTGTGATCGCTGAGCTCAAGGCTCTGCCGGACGTGGTGCTGCTGCCTCGCGCCACCGTCAACGGTTACCACGACCACAACTTCCTGACCATTCACGAACGCCTCACCGACCACCTCGGTGACCGCGCGCCGATTGGCGTGGTGCGTCAGCGCATCCACCGTGTGCGGGCCAAGCGTGTGGTGCTGGCGACCGGTGCGTGCGAGCGCCCGCTGGTGTACGGCAACAACGACGTGCCGGGCAACATGCTGGCCGGCGCGGTCTCCACTTACGTGCGTCGTTACGGCGTGGCACCCGGTAAAAAACTGGTGCTTTCGACTAATAACGACCACGCCTACCGCGTGGCGCTGGACTGGTTCGACGCGGGCCTTACCGTCGTCGCCGTGGCCGATGCGCGCCACAACCCTCGCGGTGCGCTGGTGGAAGAAGCCCGCGCCAAAGGCATTCGCATCCTCACCGGCAGCGCCGTGATCGAAGCGCGTGGCAGCAAGCACGTGACCGCTGCTCGCGTCGCCGCCATTGACGTTAAAGCGCACAAAGTCACCAGCCCCGGTGAGTGGCTGGACTGCGACCTGGTGGCCAGCTCCGGCGGCTACAGCCCGGTGGTTCACTTGGCCTCGCACTTGGGCGGCAAGCCGACCTGGCGTGAAGACATCCTCGGTTTTGTGCCGGGCGAAGCACCGCAAAAACGCGTGTGCGTGGGTGGGATCAATGGCGTCTACGGCCTTGGCGATTCCCTGGCCGATGGCTTTGAAGGCGGCGTGCGCGCGGCCAGCGAAGCCGGTTTTGCGCCGGTGGAAGGCACGCTGCCCAAAGCCTTGAGCCGTCTGGAAGAGCCGACCCTGGCGCTGTTCCAGGTGCCGCACGAGAAAGCCACTGCACGGGCGCCGAAGCAATTCGTCGACCTGCAAAACGACGTCACCGCCGCCGCCATCGAACTGGCGACCCGCGAAGGTTTCGAGTCGGTCGAGCACGTCAAACGCTATACCGCGCTGGGGTTCGGCACCGACCAGGGCAAGCTGGGTAACGTCAATGGCCTGGCCATCGCGGCCCGTTCGCTGAATGTGACCATCCCGCAGATGGGCACCACCATGTTCCGCCCCAACTACACGCCGGTGACCTTCGGCGCCGTAGCGGGCCGCCACTGTGGGCACATCTTTGAGCCGGTGCGCTACACCGCGCTGCACGCCTGGCACGTGAAAAACGGCGCCGAGTTTGAAGACGTCGGCCAGTGGAAACGCCCGTGGTACTTCCCGCGCAACGGTGAAGACCTGCACGCCGCCGTCAAACGCGAATGCCTGGCGGTGCGCGACAGCGTCGGCCTGCTGGATGCGTCCACCCTCGGCAAGATCGACATTCAAGGCCCGGATGCGCGCGAGTTCCTCAACCGCATCTACAGCAATGCCTGGACCAAGCTCGACGTGGGCAAGGCGCGCTACGGCCTGATGTGCAAGGAAGACGGCATGGTCTTCGACGACGGCGTGACCGCCTGCCTCGCTGACAACCACTTCCTGATGACCACCACCACCGGCGGCGCCGCGCGCGTATTGCAATGGCTGGAGATCTATCAACAGACCGAGTGGCCAGACCTGAAGGTGTACTTCACTTCGGTCACCGACCACTGGGCGACCATGACCCTGTCCGGCCCCAACAGCCGCAAGCTGCTGGCCGAAGTGACTGATATCGACCTGGACAAGGACGGCTTCCCGTTCATGACCTGGAAAGAAGGCCTGGTCGGCGGCGTGCCGGCGCGGGTGTTCCGTATCTCGTTTACCGGCGAGCTGTCGTACGAAGTCAACGTGCAGGCCGACTACGCCATGGGCGTGCTCGAGCAGATCGTCGAGGCCGGCAAAAAGTACAACCTGACCCCGTACGGCACCGAGACCATGCACGTGCTGCGGGCCGAGAAGGGTTTCATCATCGTCGGCCAGGACACCGACGGCTCGATGACCCCGGACGACCTGAACATGGGCTGGTGTGTAGGCCGCACCAAACCGTTCTCGTGGATCGGCTGGCGCGGGATGAACCGTGAAGACTGCGTGCGTGAAGAGCGCAAGCAACTGGTGGGCTTGAAGCCGATTGATCCGACGGTGTGGCTGCCGGAAGGCGCGCAGCTGGTGTTCGATCCGAAGCAGACGATCCCGATGAAGATGGTCGGCCACGTGACCTCAAGCTATGCGCATAACTCGCTGGGTTACTCGTTTGCGATGGCGGTGGTGAAGGGCGGTTTGAAGCGCATCGGCGAGCGGGTGTTCTCACCGCAGGCCGATGGCAGCGTGATCGAGGCGGAGATTGTGTCCTCGGTGTTCTTTGACCCGAAAGGTGAGCGGCAGAACATCTGATAGACCGAGGTGCCTGCATCGGGGGCAAGCCCCCTCCCACATGTTGAAATGCATTCCCCTGTGGGAGGGGGCTTGCCCCCGATGAGGCCAGTAGCCGCACAACAGAATTCAGATAGGTGCTTTATGACAGCAGCCAATGTTTACCAACAACGCCCCACCGCCGGTGCCAAGGCCGAGTCGTCGCTGCACCATGCCGACCTCGCCAGCCTGGTGGGCAAGGGCCGCAAGAACGCCGGCGTGACCGTGCGTGAAAAGAAACTGCTCGGCCACCTGACCCTCCGTGGCGATGGCCACGATGCGGCCTTCGCTGCCGGCGTGCACAAAGCCCTCGGCATCGAACTGCCTGGCGCCCTGCAAGTCATCATCAACGGCGAAACCAGCCTGCAATGGCTCGGCCCGGATGAGTGGCTGCTGGTGGTGCCAAGCGGTGAAGAACTTGCCGCCGAGCAAAACCTGCGGGCTGCCTTGGGCGACCTGCATATCCAGATCGTCAACGTCAGCGGCGGCCAGGAGATCCTCGAGCTTAGCGGCCCGAACGTGCGCGACGTGTTGATGAAGTCCACCAGCTACGACGTGCACCCCAACAACTTCCCGGTGGGCAAGGCGGTGGGCACGGTGTTCGCCAAGTCCCAACTGGTGATCCGCCACACGGCTGAAGACACTTGGGAACTGGTGATTCGTCGCAGCTTCTCGGACTACTGGTGGTTGTGGCTGCAGGATGCCTCGGCCGAATTCGGCCTGAGTGTTCAAGCCTGATCGAATGAACACCAGAGGGCTGTTGTGGCTAGGGGGCTTGCCCCCCGTTGGAGCGCGCAGCGGTCCCAGGATTCGCGTATTTTTCTGAAACAGCCGAGTGGCAGGTTTTGGGGCTGCTTCGCCGCCCAACGGGGGCAAGCCCCCTCGCCACAAGGGCCTGAGGATTCACTATGAGCCGCGCACCTGATACATGGATTTTGACCGCCGACTGCCCCAGCGTGCTCGGCACGGTGGACGCGGTCACCCGCTATCTGTTCGAACAGGGCTGCTACGTCACCGAGCACCATTCGTTCGATGACCGACTCTCGGGCCGGTTTTTTATTCGCGTGGAATTCCGCCAGCCCGACGGGTTTGACGAGCAGGCGTTTCGCGACGGCCTGGCCACGCGCGGTGAAGCGTTTGGCATGATCTTCGAACTGACGGCGCCGAATTACCGGCCAAAAGTGGTGATCATGGTCTCCAAGGCCGATCACTGCCTCAACGACCTGCTGTACCGCCAGCGCATCGGCCAACTGTCGATGGACGTGGTCGCCGTGGTGTCCAATCACCCTGACCTCAAGCCATTGGCCGACTGGCACCAGATTCCCTACTACCATTTTCCCCTCGACCCCAACGACAAGCCGTCCCAGGAGCGTCAGGTGTGGCAAGTGATTGAAGAGACCGGCGCCGAACTGGTGATTCTTGCGCGCTACATGCAAGTGCTGTCGCCGGAGCTGTGCCGCAAGCTGGATGGCAAAGCCATCAATATCCATCACTCGTTGCTGCCGGGGTTCAAAGGTGCCAAGCCGTATCACCAGGCCTACAACAAGGGCGTGAAACTGGTTGGCGCCACCGCGCATTACATCAATAACGATCTGGATGAAGGTCCGATCATCGCCCAGGGCGTGGAGGTGGTGGACCACAGCCATTATCCCGAGGATTTGATTGCCAAGGGGCGGGATATCGAAGGGCTGACGCTGGCCCGGGCGGTGGGGTATCACATTGAGCGGCGGGTGTTTTTGAACGCCAATAGAACGGTGGTGCTTTGACTGACTCCATCGGGGGCAAGGCCCCTCCTACCTTTGATAGGTGAATGCAGTCAAATGTGGGAGGGGGCTTGCCCCCGATGAGGCCCTGACAAACAACGCAAACACAGCATCTGTAACCCGAGCACTTAAACGCGCTGCCTGCCTGGGCAACGCGGTTCCATAAAAACAACAGCGAGGTGAAAGCATGTCTGGTAATCGTGGTGTCGTGTATCTCGGCAACGGCAAGGTCGAAGTACAGAAAATCGACTATCCCAAAATGCAGGACCCCCGTGGCAGGAAGATTGAGCACGGCGTCATCCTGCGCGTGGTCTCCACCAACATCTGCGGCTCCGACCAACACATGGTGCGCGGCCGTACCACTGCCCAGACCGGCCTGGTCCTGGGGCACGAAATCACCGGCGAAGTGATCGAGAAGGGCAGCGACGTCGAAAACCTGAAAATCGGCGACCTGGTCTCGGTGCCGTTCAACGTCGCATGCGGCCGCTGCCGCTCGTGCAAGGAACAACACACCGGCGTGTGCCTGACCGTCAACCCGGCCCGTGCCGGTGGTGCATACGGTTATGTCGACATGGGCGACTGGACCGGCGGCCAGGCCGAATACGTGCTGGTGCCGTACGCCGACTTCAACCTGCTGAAACTGCCGGACCGCGACAAGGCCATGGAGAAAATTCGCGACCTGACCTGCCTCTCCGACATCCTGCCAACCGGCTATCACGGCGCCGTCACCGCTGGCGTTGGTCCGGGCAGCACGGTGTATATCGCCGGCGCCGGCCCGGTTGGCCTGGCCGCGGCCGCTTCGGCGCGGTTGCTGGGCGCCGCTGTGGTGATCATCGGCGACGTCAACCCGATTCGCCTGGCACACGCCAAGGCGCAGGGCTTTGAAATTGCCGACCTGTCCAAAGACACGCCGCTGCACGAACAGATCGCCGCACTGCTGGGCGAGCCCGAAGTTGACTGCGCCGTCGATGCGGTGGGCTTCGAAGCCCGTGGCCACGGCCATGAAGGCGCCAAGGCAGAAGCACCGGCCACCGTGCTCAACTCGTTGATGGGCGTGGTCCGCGTGGCGGGCAAAATCGGTATCCCTGGCCTGTACGTCACCGAAGACCCAGGCGCCGTCGATGCCGCCGCGAAAATGGGCAGCCTGAGCATTCGCTTCGGTCTGGGCTGGGCTAAATCCCACAGCTTCCACACTGGCCAAACCCCAGTGATGAAGTACAACCGCCAGCTGATGCAGGCAATCATGTGGGACCGCATCAACATTGCTGAAATTGTTGGTGTGCAGGTCATCAGCCTGGATGACGCACCGCGTGGGTACGGCGAGTTCGATGCCGGTGTGCCGAAGAAGTTTGTGATTGATCCGCATAAGCTGTTCAGTGCGGCGTAAAACTTAGGCCAAACAAAAGGGCGACCCATGGGTCGCCCTTTTTGCATCGAGTGCTTAAGTCTGCAAGCGCCGTGAGCAAGTCGTTTGGCCGACGACGATCAAAATGTGGGAGCTGGCTTGCCTGCGATGGCGGCGGGCCTGTTGACCTATCCTTGGCCGACCACCGCTATCGCAGGCAAGCCAGCTCCCACAGGTATCGAATGGTGTCAGCGAGAGGCCAGTGCGCCTTGGTACAGGACCGGTCCGGTTGGCTGCCCGGTCGGCGAGCCGCCTTGCGGCTCCAGGCTGACGGCGAGGGTCACGGGTGCAGCCAGCAGCGCTTGCTGTTCCTTGCTCAGCTGGATTCGGCCTTTACCCGAGCTGGGCACCAACCCCAGAGAAACCGGTTTGCCACCGGGCGCAATGACCCACAGTTCCAGCGCGCGCGTCGGCTCTACCGCCGCCAACGTCAGCGGCTCCACTTGCAGGTGATCGCCAAACGCCTGGATTTGCATTGCCGGTTGCTGGTTAGCCGCGACCAGCGTGGCGTTGTACTCGGCGCCGATATCACGCTGATAAAGCACTCCGACCAACACGGCGACCACGACTGCGCAGGCAGCCGCCAGCAGACGCACGTTCATCCAGAACGGTTTCTTCGCCGGCACATGCAGCACTTGCGGCTCGATCCGTGCCTTGATGCCTGCCCACACATGATCGGGCACCGGCCGTTCGGGCAGCGCGCCGGTCAGGCTGGCGAGGGCATCCTGCCAATGGCCGAGTTCGACGCGCAGCGCAGCGTCTTCCAATAACAGGGCGTCGAAGCGCCGACGGGCGGTAGCCGGCATCAGGCCGATCGCGTAGTCGGCGGCGAGGGCGCGGCGCAGGGCGGTGGTTTGGTAGTTCATGATTCAAGGCACCTGCGCAGGCGCTCCATGCCGCGGCGAATCCAGGATTTGACCGAGCCCAGGGGCGCCGCCAAGTGGTCGGCCAATTCCGAGCACGACAGGCCCTGGAAGTAAGCCACGGTGATCGATTGGCGCTGCATGCCATCAAGCGTGTCGAGGCAGCGGTTCAGGGCGCGGGCCTCGCGCTCGCTGTCGAGTTGCTCGTGGGCGCTGGGGCTGTCGTCAAGCATTGCGTCCTGCTGGCCATCGGCCAAGGGCTGTTCACGGTGCTTGCGCAACTGGTCGATGGCCAGGTTACGGGTGATATTCACCATCCAGGTCATCGGCGCCGCCAGGTGCGCCTCGTAGCGCGAAGCGTTGTACCAGATGCGCACAAAGGCTTCCTGCAGGACTTCTTCAGCCAGGTCCTTGCGCCCCATGAACCGGAACGCAACACCGTGCAGGCGTGGCGAAACACTGCGGTAGAGGGTCTCGAACGCTTGGCGGTTGCCCAGGGCGCACTGCGCCAGCAGGGGCTGCAACGGGTCAGCATCGTTGATCGAAATAGGGCTTCTCCAGGCTCTCGAACGAGGGCGACGGGACTGCGCACGGTAGGCAGAGGGTAGTCCAGCTTGAGCATTCATTCCATCCGACTCCGAGCGGTGCATGCTGGGTATACGCGCGGGCGGGTAATTTGGATGCAGCTTTTTCTGAACTAATCTTCAGGTGGGAACAATCCTTCGGGACTGTCAGTCCAACGCCTGCTTTTAGCTCCTACATTCAGAGGTTGTCTTGATGAAGATTTCACGCGGTTTTGCCCTGTCCTGCCTGATGACCGTGGCCGCCAGCCCGGTGTTTGCCGCAGGTTTCAGCCTCGGTGACGTGGCCAACGCCGTTTCCGGCGCCCAGGGCAGCAACAACAAGGCGGCTGCTGCAGCGCCAAGTTCCCAGACCGCAGGCCTGCTGAGCGCCCTGACTTCGCAACTGAACGTCACCCCTGAACAAGCCGTCGGCGGCACTGGCGCCATGTTGGGCCTGGCCAAGAACCAATTGAGCAGCACCGACTATTCGCAATTGGGCAAAAGCGTGCCCGGCCTGGACAAACTCTCGGGGAGCAACTCTCTGGGCAGCCTCGGCGCCTTGAGCGGGATGCTCGGCCAGAGCGGCGGCAGCAAAACCAGCGGCCTGGACAGCGTGCTGGGTAACGTGAAGAACACCAACGACCTGAACACCGCCTTCAGCGCGCTGGGCATGGATAACAGCATGATCGGCAAGTTTGCGCCGGTGATCCTGCAATACCTGGGTGGCCAGGGCGCCAACGAGTCGGTGCTGGGCAAACTCGCCTCGGCCTGGGGCACTGGCAGCTAAATAGGCTCCGCGCGCAGGTGTGTGATGCGCGCGTCCTTCTCCCTCCAGAGCTGGTTCACCCAGTTCTGGACGGTCTGGCGAAAGGCCGGATCATTCTCGTAATCGCCCTGCCATAGCGCCGGGTCGAGTTCACGGGTGCGAATGTCGATGATCACTTTGGGCACCGCGCCGCTGATCAAATCCCAAAACCCCGGAATTTTTTGCTGCGGATAGACCACGGTCACGTCGAGCACCGCATCCAGCTGTTCACCCAGCGCTGCCAGCACAAACGCCACACCGCCCGCCTTGGGTTTGAGCAACCGGGCATACGGTGAGTCCTGCTGCTTGTGTTTGGCCGCGTTGAACCGCGTGCCTTCCAGGTAATTCACCACGGTCACCGGCTGGCGCTTGAACAGCTCGCAGGCTTGTTTGGTGATTTTCAGGTCCTGGCCTGCCAGCTCCGGGTGCTTGGCCAGGAATGCCTTGGTGTAGCGCTTCATGAATGGGTAATCCAGCGCCCACCAGGCCAGGCCGAGGAAGGGCACCCAGATCAGCTCTTTTTTCAGGAAGAATTTGAAGAACGGCGTGCGCCGGTTGAGCGCCTGGATCAGCGCCGGAATGTCGACCCAGGACTGATGGTTGCTGATCACCAGGTAAGAGGTGTCGCCACGTAGCTGCGCGCCACCGCGGATGTCCCATTGGGTGGGGATGCACAGCGAAAAAATCAGCTTGTCGATTTCAGCCCAGGTCTCGGCGATCCACATCACCGCCCACGAGGCATAGTCGCGATAGCGCCCGGGCGCCACCAGCTTGAGCAGGGCAAACAGCATCAACGGCCCGAACAGCACCAGGGTGTTGAGCAATAGCAGCAGTGTGACGAAACAGCCGGTGAGCAGGCGGCGCATAAGTAACTCTTGCAATCCTGTGGGCGGGCCATGATAAGCAAGCTGAGTCTAGAGGCCAACTCGCAAATCGCTGGACGAATGTTTCACAATATTCCGGGTATGGTTGAGACCTAACTAAGTGCTGCCTTTGCGGTCTAGAATCCGCCTACTTCTTTCGAGGAAATCACTTCGTGAAACTGCTCCTTGCCGCGTTCGCCCTCGTTCTTCCTGTTGTGGCTGCCCAGCCTGTCCTGGCCGCCGAACCGACCCTTTACGGTCGCTACGAATACATCCAGTTGCCGGAGATCGGCGAAACCTTCAAGGCCAAGATGGACACCGGTGCGCTGACCGCCTCGCTGTCGGCCCGAGACATCGAAACCTTCACCCGTGATGGCGACGATTGGGTGCGCTTCCGCCTTGGCGGCAAGGACGCGACCAACAAGGTCTACGAACACAAAGTCTCGCGCATCAGCAAAATCAAAAGCCGCGCTGACGAAGACGATGACAAGGACGAAGCCACCGTGGCCAAGCGCCCCGTGATCGATCTGGAAATGTGCCTGGGCAACGTCAAGCGCACCGTTGAGGTCAACCTCACCGACCGCAGCAGCTTCAACTACCCGCTGCTGATCGGCGCCAAGGCGCTGCGTGAATTCGGCGCAGCGGTGAACCCGGCGCGTCGTTACACTGCTGACAAACCGGACTGCTGACGGACCCACATGCCGCATATCCTGATTGTCGAAGACGAAGCGGCGATAGCCGATACGCTGATTTTCGCCCTGCAAGGCGAGGGCTTCACCACCACCTGGCTGAGCCTTGGCCAGGAGGCGCTGGCCCATCAGCGCCAGTCGCCCGCTGACTTGATCATCCTCGACATCGGCCTGCCGGACATCAGCGGCTTTGAAACCTGCAAGCAATTGCGCCGTTTCAGTGAAGTGCCGGTGATGTTCCTCAGCGCGCGGGATGCCGAGATTGATCGGGTGGTGGGCCTGGAGATCGGTGCCGACGATTATGTGGTCAAGCCGTTCAGCCCGAGGGAAGTGGCGGCGCGGGTGCGCGCCATCCTTAAGCGTGTCAGTCCAGGCGCCGCGCCTGCCGTGTTCCAGGTTGATCTGGAACGCATGCAAATCCATTACCGTGGTCAGGCTCTGAGCCTGACGCGTCATGAGTTCCGCTTGCTGCAAAGCCTGCTCGAGCAACCCGAACGCGTGTTCAGCCGCGAGCAATTGCTCGACGCGGTGGGCGTGCCTGCCGACGCTGGCTACGAACGCAATATCGACAGCCATATCAAAAGCCTGCGCAGCAAACTGCGAAGCGTGGCCGCCGACGCCGAGCCGATCCAGACCCACCGTGGCCTGGGTTACAGCTACAGCCCGAGCCATAGCTGATGCGCCTGGGGCTGCGGATTTTTCTGGTGTACGCGCTGTTTATCGGCCTGACCGGCTATTTCGTGCTTAACACCGTGATGAAAGAGATCCGCCCCGGCGTGCGCCAGTCCACCGAAGAAACCCTGGTGGACACGGCCAACCTGCTGGCCGAAATCCTGCGGCTGGACGTGAAGAACGGCACCCTCGGCCAAAGCCACTGGCCGGAGCTGCTCAAGGCCTACGGCAGCCGCCAGCCGGGCGCGACCATTTGGGGCCTGCCGAAAAACCAGGTCAACCACCGTATCTACGTGACGGACGCCAAGGGCATTGTGTTGCTCGATTCCACGGGCGAGGCGGTCGGCCAGGACTATTCCAAATGGAACGATGTGTACCTGACCTTGCGCGGCGAATATGGCGCGCGGTCGACCAAAAGCGAACTGGATGACCCCAACTCGTCGGTGATGCATGTGGGCGCGCCGATCCGCGATAACGGCCAGATCATCGGCGTGGTCACCGTGGCCAAGCCCAACAGCTCGTTGCAGCCCTATGTCGACCGTACCGAGCACCGGCTGCTGTGGTACGGCGCCGGGTTGGTGATCCTCGGCCTGCTGCTCGGCGCAGTATTGTCGTGGTGGCTGAGCGTGGCGCTGCATCGGCTGACGGCGTATGCCCAGGCTGTGAGCGAAGGCCGGCGCGCCGAGTTGCCGCATTACCGTGGCGGCGAGCTCAAGCAGCTGTCCACCGCCGTCGAGCACATGCGCACGCAGCTGGAGGGCAAGGCCTACGTCGAGCGTTACGTGCACACATTGACCCACGAGCTGAAAAGCCCACTGGCGGCAATTCGTGGCGCGGCGGAGCTGTTGCAGGGCGACATGACCCGTGAGCAACAGCAGCGTTTCGTCGGCAATATCGACAATGAAAGCGCGCGCTTGCAACAGTTGATCGAGCGCCTGCTGAACCTCGCCCAAGTGGAGCAGCGCCAAGGTCTGGAAGAGCAAGTCAGCATGCCGTTGGCAGCCTTGGTGGACGAGGTACTCAAGGCCCAGTGCGCGCGCATTGAAGGCGCCGGCTTGCACGTCGAACAGGCGATTGCCGCGGATGTGAAGGTATTTGGCGAGCCGTTCCTGCTGCGCCAGGCCTTGGGTAATCTGCTCGATAACGCTCTGGACTTCACGCCGCCCGGTGGCACCTTGAGGTTCAGCGCACACACGCAGCACAACGACGTGCAGGTCAGCCTGTTCAACCAGGCCGCCGCCATTCCCGAATATGCCTTGCCGCGCCTGAGTGAGCGTTTCTACTCGCTGCCACGCCCGGCCAGCGGGCGCAAAAGCACCGGCCTTGGCCTTAATTTCGTGGAAGAAGTGGTGAAGTTGCACGGCGGCGCGTTGCAGATCGGCAATGTGCAAGGCGGCGTGCAAGTGGTGCTGCATCTCCACACAGTCTCCACATTGCCCACATAAATCTCCCATCTGCGCGGTTCACGCTCTGCCCATCAAAACAGGGAGAGACCTACGAACCGCAGCCTGCTTTTCAAACTTGGCGCGATTGCGCTACTGATTCTGCTGTTGCTGATTCCGTTGCTGATGATCAACGGCATTATCAGCGACCGCCAGCAACTGCGCGATGGCGTACTGATGGACATCGCCCGCAGCTCCAGTTACAGCCAGCGCCTCACCGGCCCGGTGATGGTGGTGCCGTATCGCAAGACGGTCCGGGAGTGGAAGCTCAATGAAAAACTCAACGAGCGCTACGAGCAAGTCAGCGAGGTGCGTGGTCGTCTGTATTTCTTGCCGGAGCAGTTTGAACTCGACGGCAAGGTGCAAACCGAGCTGCGTTCGCGGGGCATTTACCAGGCGCGGCTGTTCCATGCCGACAACCGCATCAACGGGCGGTTTGTGCTACCGGAGCAACTGGGTATCAAGGAAAACTTTGCCGATTACCGCTTTGACCCGGCGTATCTGGCGGTGGGTATCAGTGACATTCGCGGCATTGAAAATGCGCTGAAACTGGAGCTGGGCAGCCAACGCCTGGAGTTCTCGCCAGGCACTCAAGTGGCGTGGCTGGGCGAGGGCGTGCACGTGATGCTGCCCGAGCAAGACAGCAAAAAGCCGGCGCCGTTGGACTTCGCTTTTGACCTGCGCCTGCAAGGCACCGAGCAGCTGCAAGTGGTGCCGGTGGGCAAGATCAGCCAGGTCAAACTGGCATCGAATTGGCCGCACCCCAGCTTCATTGGCAACTTCCTGCCGGCCCAACGTGAGGTCAGCGCGCAGGGCTTCAGCGCCAATTGGCAGACCACGTTTTTCTCCACCAACCTGGAAGAAACCCTGCGCGGCTGTGAGTGGGACAAAGTGTGTGACGACTTCAATAGCCGCAGCTTCGGCGTGAACTTCATCGACCCGGTGGACCAGTACCTCAAGAGCGACCGTGCGATCAAATACGCGCTGCTGTTTATCGCCCTGACGTTTGCCGGCTTCTTCCTGTTCGAAGTGCTCAAGAACCTGGCGGTGCACCCGATTCAATACGCGTTGGTGGGCGTTGCCCTGGCGTTCTTTTACCTGCTGTTGTTGTCGTTGTCCGAGCACATGGGCTTTGGCCCGGCGTACCTGTTGTCGGCGAGCGCCTGTGTGTTGTTGATCGGCTTCTACGTGTGCCACGTGCTGCGCAGTATTGCCCATGGGCTGGGCTTTTCGGCGGGGCTGGCGGCGTTGTATGGCCTGTTGTATGGGCTGCTCAGTGCCGAGGATTACGCGCTGCTGATGGGCTCGCTGTTGCTGTTCGGGCTATTGGGCACGGTGATGGTGCTGACGCGCAAACTGGATTGGTATGGCGTGGGCAAGCGCAAGGTGCAGTTTGACCTGGAGGCGGTGCAATGATTGGGTTACGGGAAGATCAGCAGTTGGGTGAGCAGTTGGCCGCCAGCATTGTCATTTTCCTCAACTCCACCACCTTCCAATGTGGGAGCGGGCTGGCCCGCGAAGGCGGTGGGTCAGAAACAGATGCGCTGAATGACCCGCCGCAATCGCGGGCAAGCCCGCTCCCACAGTAGGTTGGGGTGAGTATCAGGCCGGCGGCTGGGTCTGCAGCATCGACGGCCGCTGGCTGACCTTGGCGTACCAATCGGCAAGCTGGGGGTTCGCGGCGCGCCATTGCAGGTCAGGGTGGCGGAAGTCGAGGTAGCCCAAGGCGCAGGCCACGCTGATCGACGCAATGTCGAAGTGGCTGGCCAGCTCGGCAATCGCATTGGCTTCCAACTCCGCCAGGGTGCGACGGATCTTGTTGCGCTGCTCATTCAGCCATTGGTCCCAGTGCTTTTCTGCCGGGCGCATGGCGGTTTCGTAGCGCACCAGCACGGCGGCGTCCATGATGCCGTCGGCCATTGAGGCCAGGGTCAGGCGGCGCCAGCGTGCCGAGCCGTCACGAGGAATAAGGGGGTTGCCGACATGCTGGTGGTCGAGGTAATCGAGGATCACCCGGCTGTCGTGCAGGGCGCTGCCGTCGGCCAGGCGCAGGGCCGGGATCTTGCCAACGGGGTTTTCGTGCACCAGCTGCGCGTCCGGGTTGACCGGTGTCGGCATGCAGCCTTGCAGGGTCACGCGGTCCTGCTGGCCGGTTTCGATCAGCAGCACGCGGACTTTACGAACAAAGGGTGAGGCTGGGTTGTGAAACAAGGTCATGCTGGGCGCGGACATGGGCATTCCTCGAAATGGGCAGTGGCTAGCCTAGAGGGTTGCGCGGTGGCTGGCGAGGGGGCTTTTGAATGTTTTTGAGGGCGCTATCGCAGGCAAGCCAGCTCCCACATTTTGAATTGTGAACGCAGTCAAATGTGGGAGCTGGCTTGCCTGCGATGAGGTCTTCAGCCACGCCGCCTGAACAACGCCCAAACACCAATGACCGCAGGAATCCCCAAACCGACCCAGCTCAATGAATCCCACAGCCCATCCCCGAGCAACGCGGCAAACAACCCGGCCGCGCTGAGCACGCCAATCCCCAGCGGAATGCCAAACACCTTCCAGAAGTTCGACTGACGCGGCTTCATACCTTGGCCGCCTTGCGCCGCACGATCCACAGGTAAACGCCGCTGCCCAGCACGATGATGGTCAGCACATCGAGCACCGCCCAGAGAATCTTCATCGGCATGCCGCCGTAGTCACCAAAGTGCAATGGCTGGGACATGCCCATGGCGTCCATGTACCACGGCCGCTCAGCGATGGCGGTGACGGCCAGGGTGCTGGCGTCGATCAGCACCGGCGTGAGCAGGTGCGAGGTCAGGTGCGTGCTGCCCTTCATGAACACCGCGTAATGGTGCTCACTGGAAAAACGCGTGCCGGGGAAGGCGATAAAGTCCGGCTCCATGCCGGGCGCGGCCTTGGCGGCAATGCTCAGCAGCTCGGTGGCCGGCGCGCGTTGGGTCAGTGGCGGCGCGTTTTTGTACGGCTCGATCATGGCGCTGAGGCTGTCCTGGCGCCAGGCGGCGATGATCAGGTCGGCGCAGGCACTGATCACGCCGGTCACGCCCACCACCAGCGCCCACGTCAGCGTGACCACGCCGATCAGGTTATGCAGGTCGAGCCAGCGCAAGCGCGTGGACTTGTCCTGGCGCACGGTGGCGAACTTCAAGCGGCGCATGAACGGCAGGTACAGCACCGTGCCCGAGACAATCGCCAGCACAAACAAAAGGCCCATGAAGGCCAGCAGCAACTTGCCCGGCAGGCCGGCGAACATGTCCACATGCAGGCGCAGCAAGAACAGTGTCAGGCCGCCATTGGCCGCTGGGGTTTCGACGGCTTCACCGGTGCGCGCATCGAGCATGAAGGTGTGCGACGAGTTGGGTTCGGTGCCGGCCGTAGCGGCCATGATTGCGATCACGCCGTTCTTGTCGTCTTCGTCCCACGCCAGGTATTGCATCGCCTCACCCGGGCGATGCGCCTGGGCTTTGGCCACCAGTTGCTCAAGGTTCAACTGCGGGGTGTCGGCGGGCATCTGCGCCAGTTCAGGCTCATTGCCCAGCAGGTGATCGATCTCATGGTGAAACACCAGCGGCAGGCCGGTAAGGGCGAGCAACAGGAGGAAGACTGTGCAGATCAGGCTGGTCCAGGTGTGGATGAAGGACCAGCGGCGAATGGTTTTGCTTTTCATTTTCTAGCCTTCAGACACACCGAAGCCGCCCCGGGGGACGGCCTGGTTATTAGCTCAGCCAATTACCACTGGTAGGTAGCGCTGGCGACTACGCTGCGCTGGTCACCGAAGTAGCAGTAGTTGCCGTCGCAGGTGGAAAGGTAGTCTTTGTTGAACAGGTTGGTGGCGTTCAATTTAACCGATGCGCCTTTCAGGCTGTTATCCAGACGGCCCAGATCGTAATGCACCGAACCATCGAACACGGTGTAGGCGTTGGCCTTGCCCAGCCAGGTGTTGGCCTGGTCGCCATACGTGTTGCCGGTGTAGCGGGCACCAAAACCGATACCGAAACCGTCAAGTACGCCGCTGTGCCAGGTGTAGTCGGTCCACAGCGAGGCTTGCTGGTTTGGCATCAATGTCAGGCGGTTACCTTTGTAGATGCCTTTTTGCACCTCGGATTTTGCCAGGGTGTAGGCGGCGATGACCTTGAGGTTCTCGTTCACGTCAGACACGGCTTCCAGTTCCAGGCCCTTGACCTTCACTTCGCCGGTCTGGCTGTTGATTTGCTGGCCGCCTGGGCCGAGGTTAGTCACCTGCACGTTCTTCTGGGTCAGGTCGTAGACCGCCGCGCTCAGCAACGTGTTGGAGCCGGGCGGCTGGTACTTCACCCCCATTTCCCATTGCTTGCCTTCGGTCGGTTTGAACGTCTTGAGCGCATTGGTATCTGCGTTGCTCGCCGGCTGGAACGACTCGGCGTAAGACAGATACGGTACGAATCCTGAATCAAACACATAGCTCAGCGCCGCGTTGCCACTGAAGTGTTTGATGCGATCGGTGTTGGTTGCATCGTTGTCGTTGAAGTAGGTGGTGCCTTGATGCACCCAGTCTTCACGCCCGCCCAGGGTCAGGCGCCACTTGTCCAGAGCCATCTGGTCCTGCACGTAGAGGCCGGTTTGCACGGTTTTCTGGTTGTAGTCGTAAAAAGGTCGGACATCCGTCGGACGCAGCGTCGGCTGGGTATTGATCGGGTTGAAAATGTTGATACCCGACGCTGTACCGTATATCGCGCGGTAAGAGGTATCGGTACGTTGGTGATCCAGGCCCAGCAGCAGGGTGTGGGCAATGTCGCCCGTTGCGAAGTCAGCCTGGAAGTTGTTGTCGATCGCCAACTGGCCGATGCTTTCGTCAACATTGGTGGTCGACCGGCTGATATTGCCCGCCGCATCGGCCGGGGAGTAAGCAAAGGAACCCACGGTCAGTTGCTGGAAATCCAGCTCCGACTTGGTGTAACGCAGGTTCTGCTTGAACTGCCAGGTATCGTTGAAACGGTGTTCGAACGCATAGCCCATTGCGTAGTAGGTGCGGTCGTAGAACTCGTAGTCCGGATCACCGAGGTTCTTGTGGTGGGAAACGTCGCCCAGCGGCGATTTGATCTTGGTGCCCTGGATCGGCATGAACTGGCTGGTGGTGCCGGTATCGTCGCGGGTGAACTGCGAGAGCAGGGTCAGCTTGGTGTCGGGATCAATATTCCAGGTCAGGCTCGGCGCGATGTTGTAGCGCTTGTTGTCGATGTGATCGACCTGGGTGCCGGCATCGCGTACCACGCCGCTGACGCCATACAGAAACTGGCCTTCATCATCGATTTTGCCGGTGCTGTCGAAGTTGATCTGGCGGTAGTTGTCACTGCCGTATTGCAACTGGATAGCATGGCTCGATTCCTCGCTGGGACGGCGGCTGACCATGTCCAGCAGGCCGCCTGGTGGTGTCTGGCCATAGATCGACGAGGCCGGGCCACGCAGCAGGGCGAGGCGGTCGAGGTTCCAGGTTTCAGCTTTAGGGTTGGCGTACACGCCGCGCGGCAAAGGCAGGCCGTCGAGGAATTGCGTCGGTTCGAAACCGCGCACGCGCATCCAGTCGTAACGGGTGTCGCTGCCGTAGCTGGACGATACGATGCCGGGCATGTATTTGACGGCATCATCGAGGTTCTGGACGTTGCGGTCCTGCATCTGCTCGCGGGTCGCCACAGAGATCGAGCGCGGTGCTTCAACCAGTGCGGTGTCGGTCTTGGTGCCGGCCGCAGTGCGCGTCGCCAGGTAGCCAGTGACCGGGCCCCATGCACTTTCAGTGTCGCCTTGCGCAGTGATACTGGTCTCAGCCAACGCCACGACGCCTTCCGGAATCGCCACCAGCGTAAACGTCCCCGCGCTGCTTTGCTCCAGCTGCAGCCCGGTGCCACGCAACGCCTCTCGCAGCGCGCCCTGCGCATCGAACTGGCCGTTGACCGGTGCCGAGGTCTTGCCCGACGCCAACGCTGGGTTGAGGGTCAGCGCAAGGCCGGCCTGGCTGGCGATCTGGTTCAGCGTGCTGGCCAACGGTGCAGCCGGCAGGTTGTAGGCGCGCACGCTCGAAGCCTGTTCGGCGGCGATCAGCGTGGTGCTCGCCAGCGGGGCGCTGAGGGCGATGGCCACGGCTAACAGGCTGGGGCGCAACAGGGTGTCTAGCGTGCGGGACATAGGGCGGCTCCTGAATGGAAACATTTCTCAATTGCCTAGGTGCCGGACGAGAATCAAAAAGTGATAGGGCCAAGCGAAAATAAATCTGCGAAGGTGCGCAACTGATCGAACGGCATGGCCCTCAAGGCTCAGGGTAGCTGGGTTCTTCAGCCGACCGCCCACTGCAGTTTGTCGGCCAGGGCGTCGGGGTAATGATCGGTCTGGGCGATTGCCGCGCGTGTGGCTGCGCCATGACCGAAGGCTTCGATCAACACGTCAACCTGTGTGGCCAGAAAGTCGCTCAGCGAATCAAGCCGAGCCTCAAGGGCGCGGTAGCGGGCGATGTCCATGAGGCCCTCGCTGATGAACCAGGCGGCATGCTTGTTCAGGTATTCCAACACGTAAAGGCCGCACAGCGCGTTGCCCAATTCCTTGGCCAACCCGTGGGGCAGCAAGCTGCCGGCGCGAATTGCGCTGTCGATGGCAAGACGCTGGGCGTAAGCCTCTCCTGCGCGGGCAACGACCATCAACTGCGCGTTCCAGACCTGCATGTCGTCCTCTCCCTCGCCACGGTGCCGGGCAATATGGTCGGCCACGTGCTTGAGCAAACGGTACTCCAGGGTGTGAGCCATGGCTTGCCAGTACCCGGCGTCATCCAGCCCGGCCTGGGGGTTGGGGGGTGTGGGTTCGCTCAAGGGTTGGCCGATCAGTACCTTGGCGGCGTCCAGCAGGATCATGCGGTTATTGCCACCGGCATCCTGGTAGATCTTGGCCATGCCTTCGTAGTCGGCGAAGCGATTGAGGTTGAGCGCACCGGCCACCCCGCAGCGCAACCGGCACTCTGTCGCCAGCGCCTCGGCGGCGGGTGCACACAGCGCCTTGGTCAGCGCCAGGGTTTGGCTGATGGCGGCCCACGGTGTCCACGTCACGTCGCCTGTGCCGGTGGTGTGCAGTGACGCCTGACTGGCCGTGCCTTCAATCCACAGGCGGGCGGAGTCGTTGGCAAAGCACTTCATGACATACGCCGTGGCCAGGCAACCGAACAGCGCGCGGCGTTGGGTGCGAAAAGCCAACAGGCCGGTGCCGTTACCGATCCGCGCCTGGGTCGTGCGTCGGTTGGCATGGGTCAGGGCCAGGGTTGAACAGGCAAGCATCACCGAACTCAAGCCGACGCCGACCATCGCCCACACATTCTTGGGCGCAAACAGTGAGCGAATCAGGCGACGGTCCGTACTGCCCAATGGGTCGTGGAACTGGTTGGACGCGTCGATCGAAGCGCCATCGCGCAGCCACGCGTCGAAGGGCAGGCGCACGTTGTCAAAGCTCGCCAGGCCGTAATCCAGCGGCACTGCGCGGATTTCCGCCGGTGACGACATGGAAACTCCCGGGCGCGGGCCGTTGGCGTCACTCAATGGCAGCATGAACGCGAAGACGCCACAGGGCTTGCCCTGAACGATCACTTGGGCAAACACCACGCCCAGCTTGTCCAGGTTGCTGATCCCGACGTTGGCGAATTTAAGCGCGGCCTTGTTGGGTGTGTTCAGCACGAAAGTGCGCGTGTCGGCGTCGAATACTGCCTCGACACTCGCGCCCATGTGGGAGTTGCTGCGGCCTATCTCGGTCAGCGCGTAAACCCCCAGACTCTCGCCGGCCTCCAGTTTGCGTCGCCACTGGGTGGCGCTCGGGTGATCCTGCTCGAACGCCAGCAGCGTACCGATACACAACCCCTGCTGAATCACGCAGCCCATGAACAGCGAAGGATCATTGAGCGCCGCGTGGGTAGCCTCGGCCATCAATAACTGCGGCTGCGCAAAGCCATGGATACCGTCGGGCAGCTGGCGCATCAGGTGCTGCAAGCGCTGGTAGGTGTGGCGATGGCCGTCATGAAAACTCTGGTTGGCGCGAGGATGGAGTTCGGGGTTGCTGAAAATCTTCGCCATTTGCGCGTGAACCTCGGCATCGACGGGCCCGTTGGCCAGCTGGCGCAAGGCAATCACGGCCTTTTGCGCGGCGGGCGCGTTGACCAGCAAATGACGCAGGGTTTCGATGGGTTGCGCCAGCGGCGCGTAGGTCTGTGCGGGATGCAGGCTTTTGCGTATGCACACCGACAGGCCGCTGTTTACCCCAAGGTCGATAAACACGGTGTGTTTGTCCGTCGGCAGTTGCGCCAACGTGTAGGGCAGGTTGGTGGGTTGCGTGACGCCCAGGGTAAACAGGTGATGCAAATCGTCCTCGGGCTCGTAGCGACGCCCCAGCACAGTTGAGTAGATCGGTGTTTTGAAGGGTTTGGGGGCCAGCGGCTGCAGGTTTTCGTGAAGTCGCCGGGCGACCTCCGTGTGAGGCGGATAGTGCGACGCGTAAGCGATCGAGACCGGGCGCAAGGGGTGTGCGCTGTCATCGTGGTGAGCAAGCAGGTGCTCCAGGTCTGCCGTCTCGCCGCTGATGATGCATTGGGCCGGCGCGTTGACGGAGCCCAGCACCAGGTTCGACTCGGGGTAGCGGTCCAGCAGTGCTTGCGTGTCCTGCGCTGAAAGGTTGACCAGCAGCATGCTGCCTCGGCCTTCCTCGCTGCGGTAGGCGGCGTTGAGGGCACAGACCGCGCGGGCACCCTGCGCAATGTCGAGCACGCCGCCACACACCCTGGCAGCAATTTCGCCGAAGCTTTGCGCAACGATCAGGGAGGGAACAATGCCCGTGGCCTGCAGCAACTGGTTAAGCACCACCGCAGCGCCGTACAGCGCCAGTTGCGCCACACCCGAAGGCAGCGGCAGGGCGTGATCGCGGGTCAATAGAACCTGGGTAACCAACCCTGGATGGGGATCAGGTTCGTGCGCCGCCGCCTCGGTTTCGATGATTGCCAGAATCGTGTCAATTGGGTCCCGGGCTTCGGGTACATGCTGATACAGCTCCGCCAGAGCGCCGCACGGATCGCTCCCTTGGCCAGGAAAGGCGAAGACATAGTTCTGACTGTAGATGTTGAGTTGGGTTGACATGGGTCCATCCTCTTTAGCCGAACAGGATCGCTTCACCCGCAAAATGCTGGAAAAAACGAAGGCTCATTGGATGGCAAAAGACAGGGCTGCGTACCTGTGAGAAATGACAGTTTTTTGTAACGTTTCGAGATAGTCTCGATTCAATTATTGCTAACCGACCCTCCTTGCGCCGGCCTTGCGACCACCTGGGTCCACCACAGTGTGTGCTGCTCGATCTGTACCGGCAGCGTCGGCAGCAGCGCGTTCAGCGCCAGCGTCGTGTCGTGCAGCGGGAAGCTGCCGGTGATGCGCAGATCGGCCACGGTTTTATCCACACCCAGATAACCGCTGCGGTAGCGGCTGAGTTCTTCGACCACATTGCCCAGGCGGGCGTTGTCGACCACCAGCATGCCGCGCGTCCAGGCGTCGGCGGCGGGAGAGACGGCCAGCGCAGGGTCGAGGCCGTCACTGCGCATCAGCACTTGCTGGCCTTCCTTGAAAATCTGTTCCTTGTGCAGTGCCTGGGGCTGGGCAGCCACGGCGGACTGCAGCACGCTCAAGCGTGTGGCGTGGTCTTCGCGCTTGACGATAAACCGCGTCCCCAGCGCTCGCAGGTTGCCATCGCGGGTTTGTACATAAAACGGGCGCGCATCGTTGTGGCCGGTTTCGACCAGAATCTCGCCTTCCTGCAACACGATCAGCCGGCGTTTTTCGTCGAAACGCACGTCGATGGCGGTGTGGGTGTTGAGGTTGATCAGCGTGCCGTCCGCCAGTTTCAGCGTGCGTTGCTCGCCGGTGGCGGTGCGCTGGTCGGCCAGCCAATAATGGATCGGCACATATCGCTCACCGGCAAACAACGCCAGGCCGCAGAGCAGCGCGATGCTTGCCACGCCGCGTCCAAGCTTGCGCACGCGCTGGCGAATGCCTTCGCGTGAGTGCAGCAGCGCCGCGCGCGCGGGGCCCGAGGCCACGCTGAAACGCTGGTCGAGCATGCCCAGCTGGCGCCAGGCGCGTGCATGTTCTTCATCGCTGGCCAGCCATTTGGCGAACTCTTCCTGTGCAACGAAGTTGCCGTCACCTGAGTCCAGGGACAGTTGCCACGCAATCGCGGCATCCAGCACGCGCGCCGAGACCGGCTTGGCGCTGACCACGCTCACAGCGGCTCGCCATACAGTGCGATGTAACACTGGCGAATGCCTTGCGCCAGGTACTGGCGCACGCGGGGCACCGACACGCCAAGACGCTGGGCAATATCGGCGTGGCCCAGGCCGTCGAGGCGGTTATAGAGGAAGGCGGCGCGGGCCTTGCTCGACAGTTTGCCGAGCAAGCGGTCGATGGCCTTGAGGTCTTCGAGGATCAGTTGCTGCTCTTCCGGCGACGGGTGTTCGCTTTCCGGGATCAGCATCAGTTCAGTGAGGTAGGCCTGTTCCAGGGCCGCGCGCCGGAAGTAGTCGAACAGCAGCCCCTTGGCGATAGCCACCAGAAATGCCCGTGGCTCGCGGGGTTCGCGCAACTCGTCACGGCCCAGCAGGCGCATGAACGTGTCCTGGCTCAGGTCTTCGGCGCGGCTCGGGCAGGCCACGTTGCGCCGCAGCCACGCCAACAGCCAGCCACGATGGTCGCGATACAACGCGCCAACAAGCTCAGTGTGTGGGGTCTGGACCGACGACAAGGCATCACCGAATAAACAAGGGGTTTAAACTAACGAGAATTATTCGCGATTGTGTCAGAGGCAAGGAACGCGCGCAATTGGCGTCTGTCGGGCGGTGCTATTAAAACGATGGCGCTTGTTTGCGCCGTTTCCATTGGCTCACGCGTGCTTGAAGCGCCTGCGGGGAGTCGATGTGCTGCGCACGCGCACGGCTCAACAGGATGAGCATCAACTCTGCCGTGGCCAGGGCGTCGGCGCTGGCGTGATGCCGCTCACCGACCTGCAGCTTGAAGTGGTTGATCCAGTCGTCCAGCCCCGCTTCACGGATATTCGCGTCGGGGCACAGCAGCGGGGCGATGTCGGCGACGTCGAGGAACGGGTGCGCCAGGCGATAGCCGAGGCTGTCCTTGAGCGCGCGGCACAGCATGTGTTGATCGAAGGGGGCATGGAACGCCAGCAGCGGGCTGTCGCCAACAAACGCCATGAAGTCCAGCAGCGCCTCGACCGGGTCGGTGCCGGCGGCGATGGCGCTGGGCCCCAGGCCGTGAATCAGCACGCTGGGGCTCAGCTTTGTTTCGGCACGGTGCAAGGTGCGTTCGAACATTTGCGAAAAATCCACCGCACCGTCCTCAATCACCACCGCGCCAATGGACAGCACTTGGTCGCGGTTGAGGTTCAGGCCGCTGGTTTCCAGGTCGACGACTACCCAGCGCTGGTTGCGCAAGGCGCCATCCCCCAGCACGGCAGGTGCGGGCAACTGCGCCAGGCGCATGAGCTGGGTAGCGTCGAGCCCGGGCTTTTTCGCACGCAGCCAACTGAACAAACTCACAGTTGGTACCGAAAGGTCAGGCTGCTTTGCAGGCGCTGCGCCTGACGCAGGGATTCACGCAGGATGCGCCGGTCCAAGTGGTTGAGGCTGTCAGGGTCGACGCGGTTGGAATACGGCTGGTTCTCGCGGGTTTGCAGTTGGTGCTGCTGCATGCGGGTTTGCTGGATAAAGTGGTAGGCCTCTTCATACGCGGCGCCGTCCAATCGCTCAATGACCGCTTTGTCCACCAACTGGCGCAGCCGCTCCAGGGTGTTGTTGGCGTGGATGCCGTTGGCCAGGGCCAGCAGGCGCGCGCCATCGACAAAGGGCGTAAGGCCCTGCACCTTGAGGTCGAGGGTGGCCTTTTCGCCACCTTTGCGCGTCAGCACAAAGTCGCGGAAACGCCCCACCGGCGGGCGCTGACGCAAGGCGTTCTCGGCCAGCATGCGTTGGAACAGCCGGTTGTCCGCGACTTGATCGAGAATGCCCTGGCGCAATTGTTCGCAGCCCTGTTCATCGCCCCACACCACGCGCAAATCGAAATAGATGCTCGACCCCAGCAGGTTCTCCGGCGTGGCCTCACGGATAAACGCCCCGAAGCGCCGCGCCCATTCGGCCCGCGACAGGCACAGTTCGGGGTTACCGGCCATGATATTGCCCTTGCACAGGCTGAAACCGCACAACGCCAGGCTCTGGTTGATCTGCTGTGCCAAGGGCAACAAACGGCCGCGGATCTCGGCGGCTTCGGCGGCATCCTTGGCGTCGAACAGGATGCCGTTGTCCTGGTCGGTATACAGCGTCTGCTCGCGGCGGCCCTCGCTGCCGAAACACAACCAACTGAACGGCACGCCGGGGTCGCCCTTGTCGGCCAGGGTCAGTTCGATCACACGGCACACGGTGTGATCGTTGAGCAGCGTAATAATGTGAGTGATCTGGGTGGACGACGCGCCATGGGCGAGCATGCGTTCGACCAATTGGCCGATCTCACCGCGAATCGCCACCAGGTTTTCCACGCGTGGCGCATTGCGGATGGTGCGCGCCAGGTGCACCAGGTCCACCCGCTGCAGGGAAAACAGGTCGCGCTCGGACACCACGCCACACACGCGCTGGTCTTTGACCAGGCACACGTGGGCGATGTGCCGTTCGGTCATGGCAATGGCGGCGTCGAAGGCGCTGTGGTCCGGGCTCAAATAGAACGGCGCCTGGGTCATATGGGATTCGATGACCTGATTGAAGTCACTGGTGCCATCGGCCACTACCTGGCGCAGGTCGCGCAAGGTGAAAATTCCCAGGGGCGCCTTGTGCGCGTCGACGATGACGATGCTGCCCACTTGCTGCTCATGCATCAACGTGACCGCCTCGCGCAGCGGCGTGCTCGGGCTGCAAGTGACGGGATGGCGCATGGCCAACTCGCCCAGGCGCGTGTTCAACGAGTATTGGGTGCCGAGGGTTTCCACGGCTTTTTGCTGCACCTGTTGGTTCACTTGGTCCAGCAGGCTGCTGACGCCGCGCAGGGCGAAATCGCGAAACGGGCTCGAAAGCGCGAACAGCTTTATAAAGGCCGGCTTGTTCAGTTGCAGGCAGAAGGTGTCTTCGGCGGCCTTGTGCTCGGTGCGGGTCGCGCGTTCGCCCAGCAGCGCAGCCAGCGGGAAACACTCGCCGGTGGTGATTTCAAAGGTGGTTTGCGTCGCGTCTTGATTGAGCAACGGGCGCTCGCCGACCACGCGGCCTTGCTTGACGATGAAGAAATGCTCCACCGGCCCACCCGACGGCTTGAGGATGCTGTCGCCCTGACCATAGAAGCGCAGTTGGCACTGTTCGACCAGATACGCCAGGTGTGCGTTTTCCATCTGGTTGAACGGGGGAAAGCGTTGCAGGAATTGCAGGGTGCCGTGGATGTTCTGCAACACGGCGGTTTTTCCCGCCTGGGTGAAAGCATCAGCTTTACTCATAACAGTGACCGCAGTTTCTTGTCGTTATCGTCCTTTATGGTCGGCCCCCGTGCCCTGGGTGCCCATTGGACGTAAGTCTAGGTAGCGGTCAAACCATTGGCGACTAGGGAAAAACCTTACATGGCTACCGTGCAAACCCCGTAGAACGCCCACTAGTCAAACTTTCCGACGAAGTGCACATTGTTCGCCCTTCCGCAGATGTCTGACGAGTGTGCTGGGAGATTGATGAGAACTGCTGAGAAACGTATGCCCGACCACGATATTTTGAGTGATGCAGAGCGCGAGGCACTGAGCGCTGTGATGCTGGAGCCTGATTTACCGCCACAACGTGTGTTGATCGTCGATGACGACAAAGATGCGCGCGAATTACTGGCGGAGATTCTGGGCCTGGACGGCATTCGCTGCATGACCGCCGACAGTGGAGAGGCGGCGTGGGATTTGTTGAGCTCCAGCAGCTCCATCGGTCTGCTGATCACTGACCTGCGCATGGCGCCGAGCAATGGCCTGGAATTGATTCGCCAAGTGCGCAGCTCTACTCGGGCGGCGCTGCCAATCATCATCATGTCCGGGGACGCTGAAGCGCCGGATGTCATCGATGCGATGCACTTGAGCGTGGTGGACTTTTTGCTCAAGCCTATCGACAGCGTGAAGTTGGCGAAGATGGTCAAGCGCGAGCTGGGAATGGCGCAGTAACGTCCACTGGTCGGTATCAGCTAAGCACTGTCAATTCTGACAGTAGGCAAGCAATAGGTGGGGCTGTTTACTGGATGAGTGCGCGGCGATCGGGAACGGTTGCCCCCTTCATTCACCACCAGGAGTCAGTCATGAAAATAGCTGGCAAGATTAAGGCGGATATTTTCCACAACGGTAAGCTTTTGCGCACCACCAGCTCCACGAGCGTTTCGGGTGACAGTAATCACTTTCAAAGTACAGATTCTGCGACCCGTACGTCAGTCTCGATGTCATTTGTTCCCGCCATCGAGGATGGCACCACGACGTACAAGTTCGAGGAAACTGATTCGAAATTTGGATGCAGCTTGGGCGATATCCTTCTGCCTATTGCCGGAACGGTTGAAGTGACCTCCACCAACTCAACCGACAACTTGAAATATACGTTCAGTGGGAAGTTCAACGATGGAAGGCGCGACCTGGAGATCAAGGGGACGGCTGAGTTGAACTACCTCTATCCATGATCTGAATGCCCCTGCAGGATCAGTCCCTGATCTTTTGATCAGGGACGTCTCCCTTCGTTAGTTACACACCCATTTTGGCTTTGAACTCACGGCGCCGACGGTGCAACACCGGCTCGGTATAACCATTGGGTTGCTTGGTCCCTTCAATCACCAACTCCACCGCTGCCTGGAACGCGATGTTGCTGTCGAAATCCGGCGCCAAGGGGCGATACAGGGCATCCCCCGCATTTTGACGGTCTACCACCGGCGCCATGCGCTTGAGGCTTTCCATCACTTGGGCTTCGTTGACGATGCCGTGGCGCAGCCAGTTGGCGATGTGCTGGCTGGAGATGCGCAGGGTGGCGCGGTCTTCCATCAGGCCCACGTCATTGATGTCCGGCACTTTCGAGCAGCCGACGCCTTGATCGATCCAGCGCACGACGTAGCCAAGGATGCCTTGGGCATTGTTGTCCAGCTCGTTGCGGATTTCTTCGTCAGACCAATCGGTGTTGCTGGCCAGAGGAATGGTCAGGATATCGTCCACCGACGCGCGCTCGCGTTTGGCCAGTTCGGCCTGACGCGCGAACACATCGACTTTGTGGTAGTGCAGCGCGTGCAGTGCAGCCGCCGTGGGCGACGGTACCCAAGCGGTGTTGGCGCCGGCCAGTGGGTGAGCGATTTTCTGTTCAAGCATCGCTGCCATCAGATCGGGCATCGCCCACATGCCTTTACCGATCTGTGCACGCCCTTGCAGGCCAGTGCTCAGGCCGATATCGACGTTCCAGTTCTCGTAAGCGCCGATCCATTTCTCGGCCTTCATGGCCGCCTTGCGCACCATCGCGCCAGCTTCCATGGAGGTGTGGATTTCGTCGCCGGTACGGTCGAGGAAGCCGGTGTTGATAAACACCACGCGCTCGCTGGCGGCCTTGATGCAGGCCTTGAGGTTGACCGTGGTGCGGCGCTCCTCGTCCATGATCCCGACTTTCAACGTATTGCGCGGCAGGTTCAGTACGTCTTCGATACGCCCAAACAGCTCGTTGGTGAACGCAGCTTCTTCGGGGCCATGCATTTTTGGTTTAACGATGTACACGGAGCCGGTGCGGCTGTTCTTGCGGCTGCTGGTGCCGTTAAGGCTGTGGATTGCCGCCAGGCTGGTGAGCAAACCGTCGAGAATGCCTTCCGGTACTTCGTTGCCGTCTTTGTCGAGGATCGCGTCGATGGTCATCAAGTGGCCAACGTTGCGCACGAACAGCAGCGAACGGCCGTGCAAGGTCACGTCCTGGCCATCCACGCCGGTGTAGACACGGTCGGGGTTCATGGTGCGGGTGAAGGTCTTGCCGCCCTTGGCCACTTCTTCGGCCAGGTCGCCCTTCATCAGGCCGAGCCAGTTGCGGTAGATCACCACTTTGTCATCGGCATCGACGGCGGCGACGGAGTCTTCGCAGTCCATGATGGTGGTCAGCGCGGCTTCCATCAGCACGTCTTTGACGCCGGCCGCATCGGTCTGGCCGACAGGCGTGCTGGCGTCGATCTGGATTTCGAAATGCAGGCCGTTGTGTTTCAGCAAAATGGCGATCGGCTGGTCCGCCGGCCCCTGGAAACCGATCAGTTGTGCATCGTCGCGCAGGCCGCTGTTGCTGCCGCCCTTAAGGCTGACGATGAGCTTGCCATCAGCGATCTTGTAACCGGTGGAATCGACATGGCTGCCAGCGCTGAGCGGCGCGGCTTCGTCGAGGAAAGCACGGGCGAAGGCAATCACCTTGTCGCCCCGCACTTTGTTGTAGCCCTTACCCTTTTCGGCGCCGTCGGCTTCGCTGATGGCGTCGGTGCCATACAGCGCGTCATACAGCGAGCCCCAACGTGCGTTGGAAGCATTAAGGGCGAAACGGGCATTCATCACCGGCACAACCAGCTGAGGGCCGGCCATACGGGCGATTTCGTCATCGACGTTTTGGGTCGAGGCCTGGAAGTCTGCGGCTTCTGGCAGCAGGTATCCGATGTCTTGCAGGAAGGCTTTGTAGGCCACCGGGTCGTGGGCCTGGCCGGCGTGGGTCTGGTGCCAGGTATCGATCCGCGCCTGGAAATCGTCGCGTTTGGCGAGTAGGGCTTTGTTCTTCGGTGCCAGGTCGTGAATGACCTTGTCGGCGCCGGCCCAGAACTGGTCGGCAGTGATGCCCGTACCGGGAATGGCTTCGTTGTTCACGAAGTCGAACAGGACTTTGGCGACCTGCAGGCCACCGACTTGAACGTGTTCAGTCATTGCTTGCCTCACTCTGCGGAGCTTATGCGCTTTTCAGCTTTTCAATTTACCAATGAAGCCTCTGGCCATTTAAACCACGAACCCGATCCCCCAGTACATGCCGTTAAGGCGGCTGGGCTGGCGGGTTATCGCGATACGTTGGTGCCTTGGCAGACATCGACCTAACGTTATGTAGTGCGCGGTTTTGCATACTACATGATGAGTTGCGGTTGTGAAAATTTGACTAAATACGTCGTTTAGCGACCCACTTTGGTCATGCGGTCACAGTGGGGTATTGGATGTTCTCAAAAAACTATCAGATTGTTCCAGATAAATATAAAAATGGTACACGATTTGTTTTCGAGGGCGCCTGCGTCCACCTTGTAGATTGAATTCAGAGGGCTTGGCCATGGACCATCTTGTACTCACTATTATTGCCGCCGACAAACCCGGCCTGGTTGAACGCATTGCGCAGAATATTGCCGCCCACGGTGGCAACTGGCTGGAGAGCCGAATGGCGCACATGGCCGGGCAATTTGCCGGGATCCTGCGGGTCAGCGTTCCCGCCGAAAGTCGTCAGGGTTTGGTGAATGCGCTGGAGGACTTATCCACACACGGCATTCGCGTGCTGGTGGGTGAGGGCAGTTCAGGGCAGACCGCGGCGCCCAAGGCCATCCTGATGACGCTGGTGGGCAACGACCGTTCGGGCATCGTGGGCGAGATTACGGCGCTGTTGAGCAAACAGGGCGTGAACCTTGAAAGCCTGAGCACGGATGTGCGCCCGGCGCCCATGAGCGGTGATCCGTTGTTTACCGCCGAGGCATTGTTGCAGGTGCCCACTGCGTTATCCCTGGATACCTTGCAACTGTCCCTGGAAACCCTGGCGGATGACTTGATGGTGGAGTTGCACCACGAAGAATAACGGCCTGCCCACAGGGTTATGCATGGAAATCTTGCATGGGCCTGTGGATAACCTGTAGAGACCCGGCGCCAGGCCACGTCGGCCGGGCTTCTCCTTTAGTTGAGCAAAAAACGAGCAGTTTCAAGGGCTTGTGCACAAATGGCGGGGATCAGGTTGTGGATAACCTTGGGGTGGATGTCTGCAAGGCAGGCCCGCTGTGGCCTGCAGAGCTTTGTACGTTATTTGATCAGCGTTTGCGGATCGTCAGCCAGGCGTCCAGGCTGTAAACCACCAGGCCGGCCCAGATAAACGCGAACGCGATCAGCGTGCTGGTGGCCAAGTGTTCACCGAACAGGAACACCGCTTCCAACAGCACCAGTGTAGGCGCCACATACTGCAAAAATCCCAGGGCGGTGTAGGGCAAATGCCGCGCTGCAGCGTTGAAACACACCAACGGGATCAGCGTGACCGGGCCCGCCGCTACCAGCCACCAGGCTTCGCCAGTGCCCCAAAATTCAAGCTGTGCGCTGTGTGCCGACGGGTTGAACAGCAGCCAGGCGACAGCGATCGGCACCAGCATCCAGGTTTCCACCACCAACCCCGGTAGCGCCTTGACGGGCGCCTGCTTGCGGATCAGCCCGTAGAAGCCAAAGGTCAGCGCCAGCACCAGCGACACCCACGGCAAACTGCCCACCTGCCATACCTGTTGCGCCACACCCACCGCCGCCAGCCCGACGGCCATCCACTGCAAGCGCCGCAGGCGTTCGCCGAGAATCAGCATGCCCAGCAGCACATTCACCAGCGGGTTGATGTAATAACCCAGGCTCGCTTCGAGCATGCGCCCGCTGTTGACCGACCACACATACGTCAGCCAGTTGGCGGCAATCAACGCACCGCTCAGTGCCAGAATCGCCAGGCGCTTGGGGTTGTCGCGCAGTTCACGAAACCAGCCCGGGTGTTTCCACACCATCAACAGCACAGCGCCAAACAGCGCCGACCACAGCACGCGGTGCACGATGATTTCGGCGGCGGGAACGCTGGCGATGGCTTTGAAATAGATCGGGAACAGGCCCCAGATGACATAGGCGCTCAGGCCCAGGATGTAACCCTTGCGGGGGTTGGCGGGTTGCATTGCAGAATCCTTGCATAGGCAGCTAACAAAGGCGCAATTGTAAGGATTTTTGTCAGACGATGGGATGCTGCTTTTCTGTGGGAGCTGGGTTGTTGGGTCGCCAGCGCCCACAAGGCGTCGCGGCAGTGTCAGAACAGTTTCAGCGGTTCTTCATTGAGTGCCGACAGTTGCTCACGCAACGCCAACACCTGATCGCCCCAATAACGTTCGCTGCCGAACCACGGGAAGCTGTGGGGGAACGCCGGGTCATCCCAGCGGCGTGCCAGCCAGGCGCTGTAGTGCATCAGGCGCAAGGCGCGCAAGGGTTCGATCAGCGCCAGTTCGCGCGGGTCGAAGTCGTGGAATTCCTGATAACCGTCCATCAATTCCGACAGCTGGCCCAGACATTCCTGGCGATCACCGGCGAGCATCATCCACAAATCCTGTACGGCCGGGCCCATGCGGCAGTCATCCAGGTCGACGATATGAAACATCTCGTCGCGGCACATCATGTTGCCGGGGTGGCAGTCGCCGTGCATGCGGATGTTCTTGTGCGGTGTGGCTTTGTAGACCTCTTCCACGCGCTTGAGCAGGTCGCGGGCCACGGACTCGTAGGCCGGCAGCAGGCTTTTCGGAATGAAGTTACCTTCCAGCAAGGTCGTGAGGGAGTCGTGACCGAAGTTTTTCACCCCTAACGCCTCGCGGTGTTCGAACGGGCGGGTCGAGCCGACGGCGTGCAAACGGCCAAGCAGCTGACCCAGGCGATACAGCTGATCAAGATTGCCCGGCTCCGGCGCACGGCCACCCCGGCGCGGAAACAGGGTGAAGCGGAAACCCGCGTGTTCGAACAGGCTTTCGCCGTTGTGGATCAACGGGGCGACCACCGGTACTTCGCACTCGGCCAATTCGAAGGTGAAACGGTGTTCTTCAAGGATCGCTTCGTTGGTCCAGCGCTGCGGCCGATAGAACTTGGCGATCAGCGGTTCAGAGTCTTCGATACCCACTTGGTAGACGCGGTTTTCGTAGCTGTTGAGCGCCAGAATGCGAGCATCGCTGAGGAAGCCGATACTTTCGACAGCGTCGAGAACCAGGTCGGGGGTGAGTGTTTCAAACGGATGGGCCATGCGAACTCCTGCGCGCAGCAGGGCGCCGCGTCCGGCCCGGTATGGTAACGCACACGGCGATAGATAGGTGGTGTCTGTACTGGCCTCATCGGGGGCAAGCCCCTCCCACGAAGACCGCGTTTGACCTGTAGGAACGCGGTCAAGTGTGGGAGGGGGCTTGCCCCCGATTGGGGCCTATCAGGCGCCGACGATCCCGCCATCATCCCGCCGAATCGCCATCACCGACGAACGCGGTTTGCCGTTCGGCAGATGCTCCGGCCAGCTCGAGCCGCCGGTTTCGCCCGGGTGCTGAATCCCCACAAACAGCGTCTTCTGATCTGGCGAAAAGCTGATCCCCGTCACCTCGCATGCCACTGGCCCGACCATGAACCGGCGGATTTCCCCGGTGCTCGGGTCGGCGCACAGCATCTGGTTGTTGCCCATGCCGGCGAAGTCACCCGCGTTGCTGTAGTCGCCATCGGTGAGAATCCACAAGCGCCCGGCCTTGTCGAAACCCAGGCCATCGGGGCTGTTGAACATGTTTTGCGGGTTGATATTGGACGAGCCACCCTTCGGCGTGCCGGCATGCACACCGGGGTTGCCGGCCACTACAAACAGGTCCCAGGAGAACGTGTTGGAGCCATGGTTATCCGCATCGGCTTTCCAGCGCAGGATCTGGCCGTAGACATTTTTCTCTCGCGGGTTCGGGCCGCCTACCGGCTGACCTTCCTCGCCACGCCTGGCGTTGTTGGTGAGGGTGCAATAGACCTGGCCATCCGTGGGGCTGACCACGATCCATTCCGGGCGGTCCATGCGCGTGGCCTTGACCACGCTGGCAGCCAGGCGCGCGTGGATCAGCACTTCGGCCTGGCTGGCGAAACCGGTGCTGGCGTCAATGCCGTTTTTGCCATGGGTGAGTTCGACCCATTGGCCGGTGCCCTTGGGGTGGTCGGCATTGCCGTCGCCTGCGTCGAAGATCGCCACATACAAGGTGCCGTGGTCGAGCAGGTCTTTGTTGGCCTTGGGGTTCTTGTGGTTGATCTTTTCGCGGCTGACGAACTTGTAGATAAACTCGCCGCGCTCGTCATCGCCCATGTACACCACGGCGCGGCCATCGCGGGTTTCAGCCAGTGCGGCATTTTCGTGCTTGAAGCGGCCCAGGGCGGTACGTTTGGTCGGCGTGGATTGCGGGTCGAACGGGTCGATTTCTACCACCCAGCCATGGCGATTGAGTTCATTGGGGGTCTTGGCCATGTCGAAACGCGGGTCGTGTTGATGCCAGTTGATCTCTTTGCTGGCCGCCACCACGCCGTAGCGCTTTTGCGCGGCGTCGAAGGCCTGTTGTGGGTTGCTGCTGCCAAAGCAGTCGGTGAAGTTCTCTTCGCACGTCAGATAGGTGCCCCATGGGGTCTTGCCGTTGGCGCAGTTCTGGAAGGTGCCGAGGACTTTTTTACCGGTTTTGTCGGCGCGGGTTTTCAGCCAGTCGTGACCCGCCGCCGGACCGCTCAGGCGGATCGGCGAGTTGCCATGGATGCGCCGGTTGTAGCGCGAGTCCTGCACGAACTGCCAGGTGTCGCCCTTGCGCCGCACTTCGATCACCGACACGCCTTCACTGGCCTGGGCCTTGTGCACGTCTTCGGCCGATTGCGGCGCGCCGCCGTGGGCGTAGAGGTAACGGTAATTGGTGTATTCGTTGTTGATCGCCATCAGCGCGCGGTTGTCGTCACCGGGGAAGGCGAACAGGCTCATCCCGTCGTTGTTGTCACCGAACTGTTGCTCCTGGGCCTTGGCGCTGCCGTTGCCGGAGGGGTCGAACGCCGGGGCATTTTTGTGCAATGGCTGGCCCCAGCTGATCAGCACCGAAGCACTGTAGCCGGGTGGCAGGGTGATGGCGTCGCGGGTGGCGGCGGCGATGCTGGGGAACCCCAGCAACGGGCTGCTGGACGCGGCGTTGACAGCCAGGGCGCTGCGGCTAAGCAGGTTGCCGCCGAGGAACATCGCGGCGCCGCACAAAGCCCCCGCGCCGATGAAACGGCGGCGGGTGAGGCCGACCATCTGTTCAAGGTCGGTGGCTTGGTTGTCTTCTAATAGGCTCATTTCAGGCTCCCTGCGGTTTTTGCAGACACCTTAAGGAGCACGCGTGACGAAATTGTTGCAGTTTGAAGTAGCCCTCGCGCTACACCGGCGTGCCGAGCAACACGTTGCTGGGCGAGAACTGCACCTGAATTGGCTGGCCCTCGGCGGCTTTCAACGCCTTGAGCGCGGCGGGCTGCGCCAAGGCGCATAAAACTTGGCCGTTGGGCAGGGTGATGCGCACCTCGCTGGGGCCGTCGTCGGCGTCGAGAATCGTCTCGATCACGCCGCTCATGCAATTGTGTCCAGGTGTTGCTACCTGCCCCAGGGCGAGCAATTCCAGCCAGCCGGCCTTGATCAAGGCGACCACTTCCACGCCGGTCTCCAGTTCCAGGCGCAGCGTGCTGTCGTGGGTGATCTGCGCGCTCAGGCTCAAGGCGCCCGACAGTTGCAGGCGGATCATGTCATTGCGGCCATGGCTTTCAATCGCGATGACCTGGCCGTGCAGTTGGTTGCGCGCGCTGGTGCGCAGCATCAGCCGGCCGAGCAGGTTGAAGTCGCTCGCGTCTTCGTCCGAGCCCAGCACCTGGGCCTGCAACACTTGCAAACGCTGGTAAAGGCGCAGCACGCGCTCACCCTCGGCCGTCAGCTTGGCACCGCCGCCGCCTTTGCCGCCGACGCTGCGTTCCACCAGCGGTTTTTGCGCCAGGTTGTTCAGTTCGTCGATGGCATCCCAGGCGGCCTTGTAACTCAAACCGGCGCTCTTGGCCGCGCGGGTGATCGAGCCTTGCTCGGCGATGTGCGCCAGCAAGGCGATGCGCTGGGGGCGGCGGATGATGTGTTGGCTGAGCGAGGTCGGCAGAGACATGTGGATACGCTTCGATAAGGTCAGCGGACGTTGCAGGCGTGGCGCACGCGAGTCAAGTCATGCCCCGGGTTTAGGTGTGCGTGCCAGGCAGTACACGTCGACTTGCCGCGCTCCCGCGTCCATCAACAACCGCGCCAGGCTGTGGGCGGTGGCGCCGGTGGTCAGTACGTCGTCGACCAGCGCCAGGTGGCGGCCTTGCACCTGGGCGTCGGGAGCCAGTGCAAACGCGGCGAGCAGGTTGCGCTTGCGGGTTTTGGCGTCGAGGGCTTGTTGCGCGACGGTTTCATGGGGGCGTAACAACAGATGGTCATCGTGCGGGATAGCAAGCTGTGCACTCAGCCAGCGTGACAGCATCAGCGCCTGGTTGAAGCCACGTTCGCGCAGGCGTTTACGCGCCAGGGGCACGGGCAGCAGGCAGTCCGGGCGCTCGAGTTCGGCGTTGTCAAAACGGTGTTGCAGGTGATGCCCCAGCAGGCGCGCGAGCAGATGGCCGAGAGGCCAGCGTGACTGATGCTTGAAGCGGCTGATCAGGGTGTCGACGGGAAAGCTGAAGGACCACGGCGCGACGACGTGTTTAAACGCAGGCGGGTTTTTCAGGCATTGGCCGCAGATCAAACCGCTGGTTGGCAGCGGCAAGGCGCACACCTCGCATTGTTCCAGCAACCATGGCAGCTCTGTTTCGCAGACGTTGCACACACAATCGGCTGATTCTGTGGCCTCATCGCAAATTAAACAGGTATGGTTGTTTTTTAGCCAGATGTAAACCTCGTGTTTGTATCCAGGTTGACAGTGCATGAATCTTCCTTAAATATGCCGAGCATCCGTGTCGTGACTGTGGGTATTGCCCTTCCCGCAGCGAAAGCCCAAGCATAATCAAGGAATCGCCCATGAGCGCCAGCACCACTGCCAACCTGCGTCACGATTGGTCCTTAGCCGAAGTCAAAGCGCTGTTCGTGCAGCCTTTCAATGACCTGTTGTTCCAGGCGCAGACCGTGCACCGCGCGCATTTCGACGCCAACCGCGTGCAGGTGTCGACGTTGCTGTCGATCAAAACCGGCGCCTGCCCGGAAGATTGCAAATATTGTCCGCAGTCGGGCCACTACAACACTGGCCTGGAAAAAGAAAAGCTGATGGAAGTGCAGAAGGTCCTCGAAGAGGCCGCCCGCGCCAAGGCCATTGGCTCGACTCGCTTCTGCATGGGCGCCGCCTGGAAACACCCGTCGGCCAAAGACATGCCGTACGTGTTGGAAATGGTCAAAGGCGTGAAGGCCATGGGCCTGGAAACCTGCATGACGCTCGGCCGTCTCGACCAGGACCAGACCGAGGCCCTGGCCCAGGCCGGCCTCGACTACTACAACCACAACCTCGACACCTCGCCTGAGTTCTACGGTTCGATCATCACCACGCGCACCTACGGCGAGCGCCTGCAAACCCTGGCCTATGTGCGCGATTCGGGCATGAAGATCTGTTCGGGTGGCATCCTCGGCATGGGCGAGTCCCTCGACGACCGCGCCAACCTGCTGATCCAGCTGGCCAACCTGCCGGAGCATCCGGAGTCGGTGCCGATCAACATGCTGGTGAAGGTGGCCGGTACGCCGCTGGAAAACGCCGATGACATCGACCCGTTCGACTTCATCCGCATGCTGGCCGTGGCGCGCATCCTGATGCCGCAGTCGCACGTGCGCCTGTCGGCCGGCCGTGAAGCCATGAACGAGCAGATGCAGGCCCTGGCGTTCTTCGCCGGCGCCAACTCGATCTTCTACGGCGACAAGCTGCTGACCACCGCCAACCCGCAGGCTGACAAGGACATGCAGCTGTTTGCGCGCCTGGGCATCCTGCCGGAAGCCCGTGAAGAGCATGCCGATGAAGTGCACCAGGCGGCGATCGAGCAGGCGTTGGTGGAGCACAAGAGCAGCGAGCAGTTCTATAACGCCGCGGTTTGACGCCGATCCTCCTATTTGGAATGCACTCCAAATGTGGGAGCGAGTTCACCTGCTAATCCGAGGCCTGCATGTCTTTTGATCTCGCCGCGCGTCTCGCTGCCCGTCGTGCCGAACACCTTTATCGCCAACGCCCCTTGCTGGACAGTCCCCAAGGCCCGCAAGTGGTCGTGGACGGGCAACCGCTGTTGGCGTTCTGCAACAACGATTACCTGGGCCTGGCCAATCACCCGCATGTGATCGAAGCCTGGCGCGCCGGTGCGTCGCGCTGGGGCGTGGGCGGTGGCGCATCCCACTTGGTGGTTGGCCATGCCACGCCGCACCATGAACTGGAAGAAGCCCTGGCCGACCTGACCGGGCGCCCACGCGCGTTGCTGTTCACCACCGGCTACATGGCCAACCTCGGCGCTGTCACGGCGCTGGTGGGGCAGGGCGACACGGTGCTGGAAGACCGTCTCAACCATGCCTCGTTGCTGGATGCCGGTTTGCTCAGCGGTGCGCGGTTCAACCGCTATTTACACAACGACGCCGCCAGCCTGGCCAAGCGGTTGGAGAAGGCTACCGGCAACACGCTGGTGGTCACCGACGGCGTCTTCAGCATGGACGGCAATCTGGCCGACCTGCCCGCGCTGGCCCGTGAAACCAGGGCCAAAGGCGCCTGGTTGATGGTGGATGATGCTCACGGCTTCGGCCCGCTGGGGGCCACTGGCGGCGGGATCGTCGAGCATTTCGGCTTGAGCCAGGAGGATGTGCCGGTGCTGGTCGGCACGCTGGGCAAAGCCTTTGGCACGGCCGGGGCGTTTGTGGCGGGCAGCGAAGAGCTGATCGAAAGCCTGATCCAGTTCGCCCGGCCTTACATCTACACCACCAGCCAACCGCCGGCGTTGGCCTGCGCAACTTTGAAAAGCCTGGAGCTGTTGCGCACCGAGCATTGGCGACGCGAGCATCTCAATGGCCTGATCCGCCAGTTCCGTCAGGGCGCCGAACAGCTCGGCCTGGACCTGATGGACAGCTTCACGCCGATCCAGCCGATCCTGATTGGCGACAGCGCCCGCGCCGTGCGCCTTTCGCAGTTGCTGCGCGAGCGCGGCCTGATGGTCACCGCGATCCGCCCGCCCACCGTACCTGCCGGCGGCGCGCGTTTGCGCGTGACCTTGACGGCGGCCCACAGCGCGGCGCAGGTGCAGCTATTGTTAAACGCATTGGAAGAGTGTTTCCGCTTGTTAGGCGCCACGGAGCCCGACCATGCGTGATCGACTGATATTGCTGCCCGGCTGGGGCCTTGGCGTATCGCCACTGGAGCCCCTGGCCGCAGCCTTGCGCGGCCTCGACGAACACCTGCAGGTGCAGATCGAGCCATTGCCAACGCTGCAATCGAGTGACGTGAGTGAATGGCTCGACGAACTCGACGCCACGCTGCCCGACAACGCCTGGCTGGGCGGGTGGTCCCTGGGCGGCATGCTCGCGTCGGAGCTGGCGGCGCGGCGCGGCGAACGTTGCTGCGGCTTGCTGACGTTGGCGAGCAACCCGTGTTTCGTCGCCCATGCCGGCTGGCCCAGCGCGATGCCGGCTGAGACATTCGATGCGTTTCTCGCCGGCTGCCATGCCGACTCCCAGGTCACCCTCAAACGCTTCGGCCTGCTGTGTGCCAAGGGTGCGCAAGACCCGCGCGGGCTCTCGCGTTTACTGGTCAGCGGCGCGCCGAATACGCCTTCCAGCGAATTGATGACCGGCCTTGAGTTGCTGGCTCAACTGGATACCCGCGAAGCTTTGCTCGGCTATCGCGGCCCACAGTTGCATCTGTTCGCAGGCTGGGATGGTCTGGTGCCCGCGCAGGCGGCTGGCGACCTGCTGGCGCTGCTCCCCGATATAGAAATCGGCCTGATTGAACAGGCCGGTCACGCTTTTCTTCTGGAAGACCCTCACGGTGTAGCGGGGGCCATCCAGGCTTTTTTGCACGAGTGCGTTGATGACTGATTTATCCCACCCAACACTGCCGGGCGCCTTGCCGGACAAGCGCCAGGTGGCGGCGTCTTTCTCCCGTGCCGCCGCCAGTTACGACAGCGTCGCCGCGTTGCAGCGCGCCGTGGGCCACGAGCTGTTGGCTCGCCTGCCGACGGGCACCGCGCCGCAACGCTGGCTGGACCTGGGCTCGGGCACCGGTTTTTTCAGCCGCGTGCTGGGCGAGCGGTTGCCCGCCAGCCAGGGGGTGGCGGTGGATATTGCCGAAGGCATGCTCGACCACGCGCGGCCGTTGGGCGGCGCCGAGCACTTTATTGCCGGTGATGCTGAGCGCCTGCCGTTGCAGGGCAATAGTTGCGGGCTGATCTTCTCCAGCCTGGCGGTGCAGTGGTGTGCGAATTTCGACGCCGTGCTCAGCGAGGCTTATCGCGTGCTGCAACCGGGCGGGGTATTGGCGTTTGCGAGCTTGTGCGTGGGCACCCTGAGTGAGCTGCGCGAAAGCTGGCGGGCCGCAGACGGCCTGGTGCACGTCAATCGCTTCCGCACTTTTGAGGCTTATCAACAGCTGTGCGCCGCCAGCGGCTTGCGGGTGGTGAGCCTGGAGCGCCGCCCGCACGTGTTGCATTACCCGGATGTGCGCAGCCTGACCCATGAACTCAAAGCATTGGGCGCACACAACCTCAACCCGGGCCGCCCGGGAGGGTTGACGGGGCGCGCAAGGATTGTTGCACTGGTGGACGCTTACGAGCAGTTCCGTCAGGCCCAAGGCCTGCCCGCCACCTACCAAGTGGTGTATGCCGTACTGGAGAAACCTCTATGAGCGCCGCTTACTTCATCACCGGTACCGACACCGATGTTGGCAAGACCACCATCGCCGCCGGCCTGCTGCACGCCGCAAGGCTTGCGGGTAAAAGCACTGCCGCTGGCAAGCCCGTGGCTTCGGGCTGCCAGGTCACCCCCAAAGGATTACGCAATGCCGACGCCTTGGCGCTGTTGGCCGAGTGTTCGTTGCCGTTGAGCTATGCCGAGGTCAACCCGGTGGCGTTCGAACCCGCGATTGCGCCGCACCTGGCGGCGCGGGAGGCGGGCGTGGCGTTGACGGTGCAATCGCTGTTGAAACCGATGCAGCAGATTCTGGCGCGGCAGGCGGATTTCACCTTGATTGAAGGCGCGGGCGGCTGGCGGGTGCCCCTGGCCGATCAGGACAACCTGTCGGACCTGGCCAAGGCGCTCAAGCTGCCGGTGATCCTGGTGGTGGGCGTGCGTCTGGGCTGTATCAGCCATGCGTTGCTCACCGCGGAAGCCATAGCGCGAGACGGTTTGCCGTTGGCAGGCTGGGTGGCGAATATCATCGATCCCAAGACCTCTCGTCTGGAAGAGAACCTCGCCACCCTGGCTGAGCGGTTACCGGCGCCTTGCCTTGGGCGCGTGCCGAAACTCAAGCAGGCCAGCGCCGAAGCCGTCGCCGAATACCTGGAACTGGACCTGCTTGACTGATTTTGGCTATCGCTAAGGCATTATGCCATTAGTGTTTTTGACGGGCGTTTTGCCGGGATGTCTGCTTCAATTCAGGTTCACGATTCTCTAAAGGCAGGCTTACGCCATGGAAATCTCTGGAAGCAGCGCGTTTTATTCGGGGCTGAGCACGATTCAGGCCGGGCAGAACCGCGTCGACCAGGCCGCCGGCAAGATTGCCAGCGCCGCGACGACCCAGCCATCGGACGCACAAAGCGATCGTCTGCAAGCCAACGACCGGGCTCAGCCGTCCAACTCGGCGAGCAATATGGTCGAAATGGCCCAAGGCAAGTTTCAAGTGGAGCTGGGCGCCAAAGTCGCCAAGGCTTCGGATGAAATGCTCGGTACGTTGATCGACACCTACGCTTAATCCCTTTCTCTAGATCCGCCGGCTTTCTTTTGGGAGCTGGCTTGTGTGGGAGCTGGCTTGCCTGCGATGCAAGCACCCCGGTATTACGGGTAGACCGCGGTGATGCTATCGCAGGCAAGCCAGCTCCCACATTTGTCTCGCTTCGCCCTCTCTAACTTCTAAACTCCTTTTTGCTGTGGCAACCCGCCGCAGGCCTTGCCGTGCGCGCCGTTGATCCGCGTCATGACAAATGGCGTCTGGACGATGCTTGACAACCCCAGGTCGTAAACGTATGTTTCAAACACCTGTTTGACCGCCACGACGCATCCACGCGGTTGTTCATCCCAGATACATCAGCAGAGGTTTATCGCTATGCCTGACTACAAGGCCCCCTTGCGTGATATTCGCTTCGTTCGTGACGAACTGCTCGGTTATGAAGCGCACTATCAGAGCCTGCCGGCTTGCCAGGACGCTACCCCGGACATGGTTGACGCCATCCTCGAAGAAGGCGCCAAGTTCTGTGAGCAAGTGCTGGCACCGTTGAACCGCGTGGGCGACATCGAAGGCTGTACCTGGAGCGAGTCAGGCGTTAAGACCCCGACGGGTTTCAAAGAAGCCTACAAACAGTTCGTTGAAGGCGGCTGGCCAAGCCTGGCCCACGACGTGGAGCACGGCGGCCAAGGCCTGCCGGAATCCCTGGGCCTTGCAGTCAGCGAAATGGTTGGTGCTGCCAACTGGTCGTGGGGCATGTACCCGGGCCTGTCGCACGGTGCGATGAACACCATCTCCGAGCACGGCACCCCTGAGCAGCAAAATGCCTACCTGACCAAACTGGTCTCGGGCGAGTGGACCGGCACCATGTGCCTGACCGAACCCCATTGCGGCACCGACCTGGGCATGTTGCGCACCAAGGCCGAGCCTCAGGCCGACGGTTCCTACAAAGTTTCCGGCACCAAGATCTTCATCTCGGCCGGTGAACACGACATGGCCGACAACATCGTCCACATCGTGCTGGCCCGCCTCCCGGACGCACCGGCTGGCACCAAAGGCATTTCGCTGTTTATCGTGCCCAAATTCCTGCCAAACGCAGACGGTTCGATTGGCGAGCGCAACGCGGTGTCCTGTGGTTCCCTGGAACACAAGATGGGCATCCACGGCAACGCCACCTGCGTGATGAACTTCGACGCGGCCACCGGTTTCCTGATCGGCCCGGCGAACAAAGGCCTGAACTGCATGTTCACCTTTATGAACACCGCGCGCCTGGGCACTGCCCTGCAGGGCTTGTCCCACGCCGAAATCGGTTTCCAGGGCGGCCTGAAATACGCTCGCGATCGCCTGCAAATGCGTTCGCTGACCGGCCCGAAAGCACCGGACAAAGCCGCTGACCCGATCATCGTGCACCCCGACGTGCGCCGCATGCTGCTGACCATGAAAGCCTTCGCCGAAGGCAACCGTGCGATGGTGTACTTCACCGCCAAGCAAGTGGACATCGTCAAATACGGTACCGACGACGAAGCGAAGAAGCAGGCCGATGCCCTGCTGGCCTTCATGACCCCGATCGCCAAGGCGTTCATGACCGAAGTCGGTTTTGAATCCGCCAACCACGGTGTGCAAATCTACGGCGGCCACGGCTTCATTGCCGAGTGGGGCATGGAGCAGAACGTTCGCGACAGCCGCATTTCGATGCTGTACGAAGGCACCACCGGTATCCAGGCGCTGGACCTGCTCGGCCGTAAAGTGTTGATGACTCAAGGCGAGGCGCTCAAGGGCTTCACCAAGATCGTGCACAAGTTCTGCCAGGCCAACGAAGGCAACGAAGCGGTCAAAGAGTTCGTCGCACCGCTGGCTGCACTGAACAAGGAATGGGGCGAGTTGACCATGAAGGTCGGCATGGCCGCGATGAAAGACCGTGAAGAAGTCGGTGCTGCTTCGGTGGATTACCTGATGTACTCCGGCTACGCGTGCCTGGCTTACTTCTGGGCCGATATGGCACGCCTGGCGGCCGAGAAACTGGCGGCCGGCACCACCGAAGAGGCGTTTTACACCGCCAAGCTGCAGACCGCGCGCTTCTACTTCCAGCGCATTCTGCCGCGTACCCGCACTCACGTTGCAACCATGCTGTCGGGCGCCAACAACCTGATGGACATGAAAGAAGAGAACTTCGACCTGGGCTACTAAGCCTCGGCGGGTTCATGAAAAAGCCGCCGCTCTTTCGGGAGCGGCGGCTTTTTTGTGGGGGCCAGCAACGCAGCGCTTAAGGTGTCGGGATAAAAGGCGCGCCGTCGCAATAGGTGTTGCCCGGCAAAACGCCCCTGACTGGAATGTCCGTCGGTGGCGACTGAAGCAATTGCCCGGCGGCATTCTGCGTCGTGTAGCTGAGGTACATGATGCCCCTGCCGATCACCCGCATGGTGGCCGAATACTGCAGGTACACGGTTTGCCCGGTGGTGGAAGCCGAGGCAGCCCACACAATCGGGAACGTCAGTGGGGGCGCAATGGGGATTGAACCGTCATCCTGACGGCTCATTACGCACGTCAATGTTCCCGCCGTGTTGGCACGCAACAGCGCAGAGGGCGGGATAAATACACCGATAGACCGGTTTAGAAAGGTCAGGCTCGTAGGCTGTGGCGAGGCGCAGGTGAGATTGCCGCCGATAAGGTTCAGCACCTGCGGCTGCGCCAGCGTCATCAACGGCGAGAAGTTCAGGATGATATTCCTGGTAGGTCCCTCCACGAAGGTGGTCCCCCGGGTGATCCGGAATTTTATCTGGGTGGGCGTGTTGTTGCTGGCGGCGCCCGGAAGGATGGCCAGTAATTGCGCCGTCGTGATCACAAGGCGCAGCGGCAGTGGTTGGCCCACGTAAACCACAGGTGGCGCCAAGACGGTATTCGTGCCCACGACAACGGCCACAGCGTCGTTGATCTGCAAATTGGTGACACTGTCCAGCCAAACCTCCATCCCGCCTTGCCCGCTCAGGTCGATATCGGCCTGAGTCACCGTGTTGTCGGGCGCAATCGCCTGTGTCACGCGCGGAGCGGCAATGTTTGAAGGGGTCAGTTGCAGCGCGACCCTGAGTTCCAGAATCAACGAATCACGAGAGCGGTTGCCCAGTCGGTCCAGGAAGCGATAGGTCAGTTGCATGAGGCCGTTGCCGCGTTCGCGAATCACGGAGGCCGGTATGGAGAGCACGCGCGGGGCCGGATAGTCGGGCAAGGTAACAGGGCCCGGAAGTGCAAACGGAAACTGCATGTGCCGGTCGGTAATGCCGTAGTAGGGAATGACCCTCAGCGCGACCTGGGTGTTGATCTCTGCGTGCTCGGGAATCCGGAAGACAACCGGGTCATTGCTGGCCAGATACTCTTCGGTAATCATCGCAGTCGCCAGGTTCAATGGCAGCAGCGGGGCTGGCGGTGTGATGGTCAGGTAACCAAAAGGTGGCGTTTTATGCACCCGCAGCGGCGTGCTGGCAGTGGCACACAGCACGTTGTCGCCGGCTTCCAGGATGTAGGTCAGCAGATAATCGCCCTCACTGCTCACGAAGCGGCGCGGCACTGGCATCTCAATGTCTGCTGTGGGGTAAGACGGCAACCGGAGGTAGGCGATGACTTGGTGTTCATGCGGCGGGGGCAGTTCGGCGTACACCCGGATAGTGGGCTGGGCCCCGGCAGGCCCGGGCTGCGGCAACGCTGGAATCCGAATGCGCAGGTCACGTTCAGCCGTCGTCAGAGGCACCATGCCGCCCGTCCCGGGCAGAGCATCCACCACGATCAGGGGCGGCAGCGCGGGTATTGCGTTACGAATCAGGAACTGAGAGCTGGTGCTCACGAGTTCGGATACCAAGGTTTCCATGAGGGTCACTCCCATCGTGTTTAAGGGACACTCCCTGTCCCGAATACTCGCTGGGCGGTATTGAGTGGTACGCGCAAGTAAACATGCCAATTCCCTCGACGACTACTGTCATAACTGACAGTACAAGGTGGCCTGCGCATTGCATCCGCCTCTTTTATTGCGCAATGGCATGTAAAAAAAACCGCAGCGCAACACTCAGGGATTAGGCCGAGCGGCCGTTAAAGTGATGGCAATGTGATACACCTCACATTGAATGTGCTTAACTGTGCGCAGTGAAGGCACTGTGCCATCTTTTTGAGTGGGTCGGAGCTTTACCCTTGTCACGCGCGTCCGCTGTACGTTTCAGTCATTTCCTACCTTCACTGCTGTTACTGCTGGCGGGGCTGTCGGCTGCGTACGTGAAGGACCTCAATGTGTTCTTCACCTCGCTCTTCAACGTGCTGCCGACCTTGGTGCTGCTGCTGGGCGGCTCGTATTGCGCGGTGTATCGGCGCCAGCGTGAACTGTTTCTGATGATCACGGTGTACGTCGTTTATTTCCTGTTGGACACCCAGACCGATTACTACCGCGACAATGGCCGAGTCCGGGAAGACGCGGCGGTGGTGTTTCATCTGTGCTGCCTGTTGCTGCCGTTATTGTTCAGTATCTACGCGCTGTGGCAGGAGAAAACCCACCTGTTTCGCGATTTCGTGGCCCGTTGCGCCGTGCTCATCGCGGTCGGCAGCGTGGCCCTGGCGCTTGAGCAAAGCTTCCCGCAAGCCCTGTTGAGCTGGCTGGCGGAGATTCGCTGGCCGGCCTTGCACGGCAGCTGGATGAGCCTGATCCAGCTGTCGTACCCCATGTTCCTGATTGGATTTGTCACCCTGGCGGCGCAGTACTGGTATCAGCCGCGCCCGTTGCATGCCGCGCAACTGGTTGGCTTGCTCGGGCTGTTCTGGATGTTGCCGCAGACCTTTATCCTGCCCTTTACCCTGAACATCATGTGCAGCCAGGTGATGCTGATGATCGCCGCGGGCGTGGCGCATGAGGCGTATCAAATGGCCTTCCGTGACGAACTGACCGGCTTGCCGGGCCGCCGCGCGCTCAACGAACGCATGCAGCGCCTGGGCCGCAACTATGTGCTGGCGATGAGTGACGTCGATCACTTCAAGCGTTTCAACGACACCCACGGTCATGACGTCGGCGACCAGGTATTGCGCCTGGTCGCCAGCAAGCTCTCCAAGGTCAATGGCGGCGGGCGTGCCTACCGCTACGGCGGTGAAGAGTTTGCGGTGGTCTTCGCCGGCAAGACGCTGGATGAGTGCATGCCGCACCTCGAAGAAATTCGCGAGATCATCGCCCACTACGACATCAAGCTGCGCAACCCCGACCGCCCTCATGACGACCAGCAGGGCCGCCAACGCCGCGCGGGCAGCGGCGCGTCGAGTGTTTCGGTAACCGTCAGCATCGGTGTGGCCGAGCGCCAGGCCGAACAGCGCACTCCGGAAGAAGTGCTCAAATCCGCCGACGAGGCGCTTTATGCCGCCAAGGGCGCCGGGCGTAACTGCGTGGTCGCGGCCGGGCAAACCCGGCGTGGCGCGGTGCGCATGGCGAGTGCTGCCGGTTGAGTGATGGCGACGTATTCAGCGGTTCTACAGTGATTGTCCGAGACCGTGGCCGGCAGTAGGTTTAAACCATCTGCTGCCGGAGACATCGCCATGCCTGACTACAAAGCTCCCCTGCGCGACATGCGCTTTCTGATCGACAACGTGTTTGATTTCCACGGCCACTACACGGCCCTCGGCGCCACAGACGCCAGCCCGGATATGGTCAGTGCGATCCTCGAAGAAGGCGCCAAATTCTGCGAAAACGTGCTTGCGCCGCTTAATCGCAGCGGCGATGAGGAAGGCTGCCATTTCGATAATGGCGTGGTCACCACACCCAAGGGCTTCAAGCAAGCTTTCGCCCAGTACGTGGAAGGCGGCTGGCACGGCGTGGCAGCGGACCCCGCCTACGGTGGGCAAGGCTTGCCGCACTCGCTGGGGCTGGTGTTGAGCGAAATGATCGGCTCCAGCAACACGTCCTGGGGCATGTACCCGGGGCTGACCCATGGCGCAATGTCGGCGATCCACGCCCATGGCACCGAGGAGCAGAAAGCCACCTACCTGACCAAACTCACCGCCGGCGAATGGACCGGCACCATGTGCCTGACCGAAGCCCACTGCGGCACCGATCTGGGGCTGATCAAGACCCGCGCCGTGCCCCAGGCCGACGGCAGTTATGCGGTCACCGGCAGCAAGATCTTCATCTCGGCCGGCGAGCATGACCTGAGTGCGAACATCATCCACTTGGTGCTGGCCAAACTGCCGGATGCGCCGGCGGGCACCAAAGGTATCTCGCTGTTTATCGTGCCCAAGTTCCATGCCGACTCGGGTGAGCGCAACGCGGTGCACTGCGGCTCCATCGAGCACAAGATGGGCATCAAGGCCTCGGCCACGTGCGTGCTCAACTTCGACGGTGCCAAGGGGTTTCTGATTGGTGAGGCGAATAAAGGCCTCAACTGCATGTTCACCATGATGAACCACGCACGGCTGGGGACTGGCATGCAGGGCCTGTGCAATGGCGAGGCGAGCTTCCAGGGCGCGGTCAAATACGCCAATGATCGCCTGCAAATGCGCTCGCTGACCGGCGCCAAAGCCCCGGAAAAGGCCGCCGACCCCATCATCGTGCACGCTGATGTTCGCCGCATGTTGCTGACCATGAAAGCTTTCAACGAAGGCAACCGCGCGCTGGCGTATTTCACCGCGCAATTGCTCGACACCGCGCACCTGAGCAACGACGCGGGCCAGCGCCAGGAGGCTGAAGACCTGTTGGCGTTTCTCACGCCGATCTGCAAAGCCTTTATGACCGACACGGGCCTGGAGGTGACCAACCACGGCATGCAGGTATTCGGCGGTCACGGCTATATTCGCGAATGGGGCATGGAACAGCTGGCACGGGATGCGCGGATCGCGCCGATCTATGAAGGCACCAATGGCATCCAGGCGCTCGACCTACTGGGGCGCAAGGTGTTAGGTAGCCAGGGCAAGCTGCTGCGTGGTTTTACCAAAATCGTGCATAAATTCTGCGCGGCAAATGCCGAGCACCCGCAGCTCAAGGCCCATGTGGCGCAACTCGATCAACTGAACCAGCAATGGGGCGAGCTGACAATGAAGGTCGGCATGGCCGCCATGAAAAACCCCGACGAAGTGGGCGCGGCGGCTGTGGATTACTTGATGTACAGCGGTTACGTGATCCTGGCCTACCTGTGGTTGCGTATGGCGATAGCGGCTCAAGCACAGGACGACACCGAGTTTGCCCAGGCTAAGTTGGCGACCTGCGACTTCTACTTCAAGCGTTTGCTGCCGCGCACGGCCACGCACCGGGCTGCGGTGGAGGCGGGCAGCGAGTGCCTGATGAGCCTGCCTGCTCAGTTGTTTGCACTGTAGGCGGCTGATTGTTCTGCAGGTAACTGTGTGCGGGCTTGTGTGGGAGCTGGCGTGCCTGCGATGCAGTCACCTCGGTGGGTCAGTGAAACGGCGGTGATGCCATCGCAGGCAAGCCAGCTCCTGCATTAGATCTTTGCGTGACTTATAAATACTTAATAGTCACGAACGGACCCTATGTGTCTGAAAAGTTGTTCGGGTACACTCGGAGCCTGTAAAACCGATCCTACCGACTTACTTTTCACGTTCTCACGAGGTTTGCCATGGCTGATTACAAAGCGCCGCTGCGTGATATGCGCTTCGTCCTCAACGAAGTCTTTGAGGTCGCCACGACTTGGGCCCAATTGCCGGCATTGGCAGACACCGTGGATGCCGAAACCGTCGAGGCGATCCTTGAGGAAGCCGGCAAGGTCACTGCCAAATCCATCGCACCGCTGAGCCGCAATGGCGACGAGCAAGGCTGCCGTTGGGCCGATACCGTGGTCAGTACGCCGGATGGTTTCCCCCAGGCCTACAAAACCTACGCCGAAGGTGGCTGGGTGGGTGTAGGCGGCGACCCTGTCTTTGGCGGCATGGGCATGCCCAAGGCGGTGTCGGCCCAGGTCGAGGAAATGATCAACTCGTCGAGCCTGGCGTTCGGCCTGTACCCGATGCTGACCTCTGGCGCCTGCGTGTCGATCAACACTCACGCCAGTGAAGCACTCAAGGCCACCTACTTGCCGAAGATGTATTCCGGCGAGTGGGCCGGCTCCATGTGCCTGACTGAAGCACACGCGGGCACCGACCTGGGAATTATCCGCACCAAGGCTGAGCCGCAGGCGGACGGTTCCTACACCATCAGCGGCACCAAGATCTTCATCACCGGTGGCGAACACGACCTCACCGAAAACATTATCCATCTGGTGCTTGCCAAGCTGCCGGATGCGCCGGCCGGTCCCAAAGGCATCTCGCTGTTCCTGGTCCCCAAGTTCATGGTCAATGCCGACGGCAGCCTGGGCGCGCGTAACCCGGTGAGCTGTGGCTCGATCGAACACAAGATGGGCATCCAGGCGTCTGCGACCTGCGTGATGAACTTCGACGAAGCCGTGGGTTACCTGGTGGGCGAGCCGAACCGTGGGTTGGCGGCGATGTTCACCATGATGAATTACGAGCGTCTGGGGGTGGGTATCCAGGGGCTGGCATCCGGCGAGCGCTCTTATCAGAACGCGATCGAATATGCGCGTGATCGCCTGCAAAGCCGCGCACCGACCGGCGCCCAGGCTAAAGACAAAGTGGCCGACCCGATCATCGTGCATCCGGACGTGCGCCGTATGCTGCTGACCATGAAGGCTGCGAATGAAGGCGGTCGCGCGTTCTCCACGTACGTGGCAACGCAATTGGACATCGCCAAGTTCAGCGAGGACGCCGCCGCCCGTGAGCGTGCGGACAATCTGGTGGCACTGTTGACGCCCGTCGCCAAGGCGTTCCTCAGCGACCTGGGCCTGGAAACCACCGTGCTCGGTCAGCAAGTGTTTGGCGGCCACGGCTACATTCGCGAGTGGGGCCAGGAGCAACTGGTGCGTGATGTGCGCATCACTCAGATCTACGAAGGCACCAACGGCATTCAGGCGCTGGACTTGATGGGCCGCAAGATTGTCGGCAGCAACGGCGCGTTCTATACCTTGTTCGCTGACGAGATCCGTCAGTTCATTGCCACCGCGGGCGCCCAACTGGGTGAGTTCACCCGTCCGCTGAGCGCGGCGGTGGACAACCTGGATGAGTTGACTGCCTGGGTGCTGGACCGCGCCAAGACTAACCCGAATGAAATCGGTGCAGCGTCGGTGGAATACCTGCACGCCTTTGGCTACATGGCGTACGCCTATATGTGGGCCCGCATGGCGAAGGCTGCGTGGGGCAAAGAGTCGGAGGAAGACTTCTACGCGAGCAAGCTGGGCACGGCGCGTTTCTACTTTGCGCGCCTGCTGCCGCGTATCCATTCGCTGAGTGCGTCGGTAAAAGCCGGTAGCGAATCACTGTTTTTGCTGGATGAGGCACTGTTCTAAGGGCTTGAAGGGCGTGTAAGCATTCTCTTACATGACGTGCTGCTATTCGTCCTCTATCGCCAAATTGGATCCACGGATAATCTACTTCACATGGACGTCGCGCAGGAAGCGCAAAGCAACAACACGGACACGTAGGATTCTGCCAGGACGGCGGAGTGAAATGGATGTCAGGGAAACAGTCTGCAAAACCCCGCTTCGGCGGGGTTTTCTTTTGCCCGCGAAAAAGTCAGGCAGGCTCCTGCGGGGCATTCATCACGTCTTCCAGCAGCGTGCGCAATAACGCAACCGTTGCTTGCTGGCGCTGTACGTCGCGGCACACCAAGCCCACTTTCAGCGCCACCCTGGGCTCGCTCAAGGGTTTCCACAGCAGCGCCTTGCTGTTGTGCTCATCCTGCGACCGCCCGGGCAGTACCGTGGCCAGTTTGGTATGGGGCAGGCTGTCGAGAATCCCGACCATGGTATTCAGTTCGGCCTGCACCTGTGGGCGGCGCCCGAGGTTGGCGAGCTGGCCCTGCCAGATCTGCCGCACCTGAAACTCCTCTCCCAATAGCAGCATCGGTAATTCGGCCGCCTGTTTCAGCGAAACCTTCTTGAATTCGCGCAGGGGATGGTCTTCGGGGATTACCACCTTCAATTCGTCTTCATACAACAGCACGCCGTGCAGCCCTGGCTGGCGCGGCGGCAGGTAGCTGATGCCGATGTCCAGCGAGCCGTTGAGCAAGCGCCGTTCAATCTCCAGGCCGGTCAATTCGTAGATCTGCACCACCAGATGCGGCTGGGCCTTGCGCACGCGCTCAAGCATTTGCGGGACCAGGCTGGTGTGCACCGTTTGTAGCACGCCGATGGCCAGAGTGCGCATGGCCTGGCCCTTGAAGTTGCGCAAGGCTTCGACGGCTTGTTGCATACCGTCGATCAGCGGCAATGCGTGGTTGTACAAGGTATGCGCGGCCAGCGTCGGCAGCAGGCGCTTGCTGCTGCGCTCGAACAGGCTCACATCCAGGTTCTGCTCCAGTTGGCGAATCTGTTGCGACAGGGCTGGTTGTGAGATCGACAGACGCTCCGCAGCGCGGCCCACATGGCCTTCCTCATACACCGCGACGAAATAACGCAGTTGCTTGAAATCCATAAGGCTTACTTATCGAAAAAGCTGGAAAATCGAAATGGCCGGTGGGCCTCGAGACGCCTAGTCTAGCGCCTATTCGCAAGGCTTACAGGGCCGGATCTGGCAATGAATAGCGTTTATGTTGATGGCGTTTACATAGGCAAGACAAAAAACCTCAAGGCAGTCTTTGTAGAGGATTACGACCAAGGTCAGGTTGCCATTGGGGGTGAGGTGTGAATCTGTTTCGCCGCCCTGCACCAAGTCTGGACGATCTGATCCTCGACGCGCCGCACGAGGATCTGCCCAGCGATGCCCTGATGCCCACCGTTGCAAGGCCTGCGCAGGTCTTCGTGCGCGGCCAGGGCTCCTGGCTCTGGGACAGCGACGACCGTGCGTACCTTGATTTCAGTCAGGGCAGCGCCGCCAACAGCCTGGGCCACAGCCCGCAGGTGCTGGTCAAGGCCCTCGCCGATCAGACTCAGGCGCTGATCAACCCCGGCAATGGCTTGCACAATCGCCACCAACTGAACCTCGTCGACCGGTTGTGCCATCACACGGGCAGTGATCAGGGATACCTGCTTAATAGCGGCGCTGAAGCCTGCGAAGCTGCGATCAAGCTGGCGCGCAAATGGGGCCAACAGCACCGCGGCGGCGCGTACCACATCATCAGCGCCAGCACCGGTTGCCATGGCCGCAGTTTCGCGGCGATGGCGGCTTCGACGGGGGCGGGTGGCAACCGTTTTGAACCGCAATTGCCGGGTTTCAGCCATGTGCCTTTCAACGACCTGCCTGCGTTGCACGCGGCGGTGGATGCGCAGACCGTGGCCATCATGCTGGAACCGATTCAGGGCGCAGCCGGTGTGATCCCCGCCACCGAGCACTACCTCAAAGGTGTTGAACGCCTGTGCCGCGAGCTGGGAATCCTGCTGATTCTCGATGAAGTGCACACCGGGATCGGCCGTTGCGGCACCTTGCTCGTCGAACAACAGTACGGCGTGCGCGCCGACATCATCACCCTTGGCAAAGGCCTGGGCGGCGGCGTGCCGTTGGCGGCCCTGCTGGCGCGCGGCAAGGCCTGTTGCTTCGAGGTGGGCGAGTTGGATGGCACCCACCATGGCAACGCGTTGATGGCAGCGGCCGGGGAGGCGGTACTGAAGACGGTGGTGGAGGAGGGATTTCTGGAGCAGGTGCGCGAGTCCGGCCTTTACCTTGGCGAAGGCCTTGCCCGCCTGGCTTATCGCTACGACCACGGCCGATTGCGCGGCCATGGCCTGATGTGGGGCCTGACGTTGTCGAATGATTCTGCAGATGCCGTCGTAAAAGCAGCATTGCACGAAGGATTGATCCTTAACGCCCCGCAACCCAACTGCCTGCGCTTCACCCCAGCCTTGACGGTCAGCAAAAGCAATATCGACGAAATGCTTCTGCGCCTGGCTCGCGCCTTCTCCCGAGTGCGCACCGCGCAGTTGCAATGCCGCAAGGGCATCGCCGTTTAACCCACATTCCAGAACCGTCTCGCGGCCTACGCGGCGCCCTCAGCCTGATTCTTTTGGCTGGGGGCGTTTTTTTGTCTGCGCACTTCAAGGTGGCCCAGTGCCAGATCCCACTGAACCCTCACGAATGCTCAAGGTCGATTAGCTACACGGCTCACACGAGCCGACTTTCTGGAGCTGACCCATGGACATCATTCGCATCATCATCGCCATTCTGCTGCCGCCACTGGGTGTGTTCCTGCAAGTGGGTTTCGCCGGCGCGTTCTGGCTGAACATCCTGCTGACCCTGTGCGGTTACTTCCCGGGCATCATCCACGCCGTGTACATCATCGCCAAACGCTAAAACTGTCAGCCTTTTGCAATGAGCCGCGAGTTGCGCTCGTTGCGAAAGGCCAATTGCTCGATGGTTTGGGTGGCGTGCTCGGCTTCTTCCCGCGCTTGCAGGATGATGCCGTGCTGCTCGGACTTGCTGCACACCGGGTCGGCGTTGCTCGCGTCGCCGGTGAGCATGAACGCCTGGCAGCGGCAGCCGCCGAAGTCCTTTTCCTTTTCATCGCATGAACGGCACGGCTCGGGCATCCAGTCGTAGCCGCGAAAGCGGTTGAAGCCAAACGAGTCGTACCAGATGTGCTGCATGCTGTGGTCGCGCACGTTGGGAAATTGCACCGGCATTTGTCGGGCACCATGGCAGGGCAGGGCAGTGCCGTCCGGCGTTACGGTAAGAAAGATACTGCCCCAGCCGTTCATGCAGGCTTTTGGGCGTTCTTCGTAGTAGTCCGGTGTAACGAAGATCAGCTTGCACGGGTGACCTTCGGCTTCGAGCTTGGCCCGGTACTCGTTGGTGATGCGTTCGGCGCGCACCAGCTGTTCTTTGGTCGGCAACAACCCCACACGATTGAGCTGCGCCCAACCGTAGAACTGGCAGGTAGCAAGCTCGACGAAGTCTGCTTCCAGTGCGATGCACAGCTCGATGATGCGGTCGATCTTGTCGATATTGTGCCGATGCGTGACGAAGTTCAGCACCATCGGATAGCCATGCGCCTTCACCGCTCGGGCCATTTCCAGCTTTTGCGCGAAGGCTTTTTTCGACCCGGCCAACAGGTTGTTCACTTGCTCATCGCTGGCTTGGAAGCTGATCTGGATATGGTCCAGGCCGGCTTTCTTGAAGTCGCTGATTTTCTGCTCGGTGAGGCCGATGCCGGAGGTGATCAGGTTGGTGTAGAAGCCCAGCTTGCGCGCTTCGGCAATCAGCTCGGCGAGGTCCTGGCGTACCAGCGGTTCACCGCCGGAGAACCCCAGTTGTGCCGCGCCCATCTCCCGGGCTTCGCGAAACACTTTGATCCATTGCTCAGTGCTCAGCTCCTTGCCCTGCTCGGCGAAATCCAGCGGATTTGAGCAGTACGGGCATTGCAACGGGCAACGGTAAGTCAGCTCGGCGAGCAGCCACAGCGGCAGGCCAACAGGTGGCTTTTCAGGCAAGTTCGATCCAGTGCTCAGCACGGGCGACCTCCATGAAATCCTCGATGTCTTGACCGAGTTCAGGTACGCCGGGGAATTGTTTATCCAGCTCAGCGATGATGGCAGCCACGTCGCGTTCGCCATCGATCAGACCACCGATCAATGCGGCGCTGTCGTTGAGCTTGATCATGCCTTCGGGGTAGAGCAATACGTGGCCTTTTTGCGCGGGCTCGTACTGGTAGCGATAGCCCTGGCGCCAGGTCGGTATTCTGCTGCGATCAAAGCTCATAGGGTGATCCCTTTATGCCATACACGCTGATCAGTCACGCTGTGATACGGCGGGCGGTTCAGTTCGTAGGCCATGCTCATGGCATCCAGCATGCTCCACAAAATGTCGAGTTTGAACTGGAGAATCTCCAGCATGCGCTCCTGACCTTCGCGAGTGGTGTAGTGCTGCAACGTGATCGCCAAACCGTGCTCCACATCGCGACGGGCCTGGCCCAGGCGAGTGCGGAAATACTCATAACCGGTTGGGTCGATCCACGGATAGTGCTGCGGCCAGCTGTCGAGGCGCGACTGGTGGATCTGCGGCGCGAACAGCTCGGTCAACGAGCTGCTGGCGGCTTCTTGCCAACTGGCACGGCGGGCAAAGTTGACGTAGGCATCCACGGCAAAACGCACGCCGGGCAGCACCAGTTCCTGGGACCGCAGCTGGTCCGGGTCCAGACCAACGGCCTGGCCCAGACGCAACCAGGCTTCAATGCCGCCGTCTTCACCGGGGGCACCGTCGTGGTCGAGCAGGCGCTGGATCCATTCGCGACGGATTTCACGGTCCGGGCAATTGGCCAGGATCGCGGCGTCTTTCAGCGGGATATTCACCTGATAGTAGAAGCGGTTGGCGACCCATCCCTGGATCTGCTCGCGGGTGGCGCGGCCTTCATACATCGCCACGTGGTACGGGTGATGGATATGGTAAAAGGCGCCCTTGGCACGCAAGGCATGCTCGAACTCGGCGGGCGTCAGCGGTGTGTCAGTCATGTGGTCTGCTCCTACAATTCAATGCTCATGCCGTCGTAAGCCACTTCGACGTTACGCCGTGCCAGCTCGGCGCGTTCGGGGGAGTCTTCATCTAGGATCGGGTTGGTGTTGTTGATGTGGATCAGCACCTTGCGCTGCTCGGGTAACTGCTCCAGCACTTCGAGCATGCCGCCGGGGCCGTTCTGAGCCAGGTGGCCCATTTCGCGACCGGTGCGGGTGCCGACGCCACGGCGCTGCATTTCATCGTCGTCCCACATCGTGCCATCCACCAGCAAGCAATCGCTGCCGGCCATGATCTCCAGCAACGGAGCGTCGACCTTGCCCAGCCCAGGGGCGTAAAACAGTTTGCCGCCGGTGCGCAGGTCTTCGACGATCAGGCCGATGTTGTCGCCTGGGTGCGGGTCGAAGCGGTGCGGCGAGTAGGGCGGCGCGGCGCTGCGCAATGGCAGCGGCGTGAAACGCAGGTTGGGGCAGGCCGGGATGGTGAAGCTGGCGTCCAGCTCGATGCGGTTCCAGGCCAGGCCGCCGTTCCAGTGCGTGAGCATGGTGAACAGCGGGAAACCGCTACTCAAATCTTCATGGACCATGTCGGTGCACCACACCTGGTGCGGGCAGCCTTCGCGCAGGCTCAACAGGCCGGTGGTGTGGTCGATCTGGCTGTCCATCAGGATGATCGCGCTGATACCGGTATCGCGCAGCGCGCGGCCGGGTTGCATCGGGGCGAAGCCTTGCAGTTGCGCGCGGATATCCGGCGAAGCGTTGCACAGTACCCAATTCACGCCATCGTCGGAGATCGCGATGGACGACTGAGTGCGCGCCTGGGCCCGCAGGCTGCCGTCACGAAAACCTGCGCAGTTCACGCAGTTGCAGTTCCACTGCGGGAAGCCACCGCCGGCGGCGGAACCTAGAATCTGGACAAACATGATTGCTCCATCACGCAAAGCTCAAAACAAAAACGCCCCGGGCGAACCGAGGCGTTGTATTACTCAGCCAATCAACGGCTGGCGAAGTACATGGTGACTTCGAAACCGATACGCAGATCAGTGTAAGCAGGCTTGGACCAGGTCATATTCATACTCCTACGAAGGGATGGGACGTTCACTACTCATACATATAGTCCACCTCCAATCGGAGATGTTCAGAGGTGTGCGTATGAATGTTACGCAATTCTTTTCAAGTTAGCGCTGTCTTGGTGGCAAAAGCCTTTTGCAGGGCCAGCAATGATCAGCCTGCCGTTTGCCAGGAACCGTCGATGGGCGGGCCGTTAGCCACGCAGCGCCAACCGCCTGCAGCGTCATTGAGCTGCCCTGCGGCACGTTGCAGATCCTCGCGCGTGCAGGTTTGGATCAACTGCTGAAGCGGCGCCAGATAACCCGACGAATGGCCAGCCAACTGCGCCTGCCAGAGCAGCTCGGCGGCTTGGGCGATCGGTAATGCCTGGGCCGTGAATTGCTCTGCCAGGGTTTGGTTGCCCAGTTCGGCGCTGTTGTCGATCAACGCCGGAAGCTGCGCCAGGAAGGTCTTCACGTGCTCGAAGATCCCGGCCAAGGAAACGCTTGGGGATTGCACGCCAAACAGCAGGCCGGTTTGCCCGTTGATCTGTCGGATGCCGCTGAACACGGCGTAGCCGACTTGCAGTTCGACCCGCAGTTTTTGGTAAAACGGCCCCTCAAGCAGATGCCCGAGCAGTCGCCATGCCGCTTCATCGGCCAGGGATTGGCTTGGCGTTGGGCAAAACAGCAGCAACGCGGCTTCGCGGGCGTCGGTGTTCACTTCGTGCCAGAGTCGCTGGCCGTCGAGGGTTTTCGGCGTGTGTTCGAAGCTTGCCGGCTGGCCTGGCAATCGCGTGGCTGCGGTTTTGATCGCCGCTTCACTGGCGGCGGGCAAACCTGTTCCCAGGCCCTGCCAGCGTGCGGTGGTCCATGATGCTGGCGTCTCGCCGGCCCCGGAAGCGATGCCGGCACAGCAGGCAGGCAACGCCTTGAGCAATTCCCGAATGGCAATCATCGGTGTTTGTGCGGGTGACGACAGCGGCCCACCGAACTGGCTCAGGTTAAGCGCCAGCGCCTCGACCACAGCCGCGATTGGTTGGTGAAGGCCGACTATTTTCACCCGCCAGTCATTGGCGAGGGTTTCGAAGGCCAATTCGACGCCCGCCTGAAGGGCCTGCTCACGCAACGGCTGCAACGCATTTTCCAGGCCTGCGGGTACCAACGAATCAAAGCGCCATTGCAGGTACAGCGCGCCTTCATCGGTGCTATCCGCCAAGGCCTGGCTGAAAGTCAGCGCCGCCACTTCCCGTCGTCCCCGCGAGCGATCCTGGGCGAACGTGCGCAAGCCACGGTGGGCGCTGGTCTGGCCGCGAATCAGGCCGGCGCGCTCTTGCTTGACCGCTGGGCGCAGAAAGGGGTTATTGGGCGGCAACTGCCAAGCGTGCTCGGAGGGCGGCAGGTGCAGTGACTCGAGCAGGTTCTTCAGGGCCGCCACGCCCTGTTCCGATAGAGCCTCGCTGTCGTTCCGAGCCAGGGCCAGGGCGCCCTGGATTTGCTGCTGGCGAGCGTTCAGCAAGGCGAACTCTTCTCGCAACGGCTTCCAGTCGCTCTGTGCGAAAAAGCTCAGCCAGTCGTGCAATAGCGTTTCGATCTGAGTAGCCGACCCGTCTTGAGCGATGAGGGAAAAGTCGATATCCAGCAGCGCTTGCCCGGCGAAGTGATACAGCACGGACGCGCGCAGTGCGTGGGCCAGGTTTCGCGTCCGCAGCTCGGCCAGTAACCCGCCGGGCGCTGAGGCGTTCAGCCAGGTGCAGAGAAAATCCAACGCTTCGCGGGGCACGTCACAGGCAATGACGTGGTGCCGATGATTATCGGCGGTGTATTGGTAACTCACGGCTTGATCGGGCAACAGCGCAGGCGGCTCGGCCTGTGGGTGCAAAGGCCCGCAGGCCAATGCCTCGCTGAATCGCTGCGCCAAGGCTTGCAGCTCGTCCAGCGGCTGCGGGCCGGCCAGGCTCAACGTCATCTGCCCGCTCTGATAGAAGTGCGTGTGAAATGCGCGCAGTGCTTGCTGAAAAGCCTCACGCTCCACCGGCAGGCTGTCCCGGTTGCCGGCGTGAAAACCGCGGAGTGGGTGATTGGCGGCCAAGCCCTCCAGCAGCGCAACCTGTTGCTGCGCCTGGGCATCCTGGGACCATGCAACAAACTCTGCGTGCAACACTTCGCGCTCACGCAACTGGTCTTCAATTGCCAGGCGCGGGTGGGCCAACATATCCGCAAGGCGCTCCAGCCCGTCGGCAAAGGTCGCCAGCGGCAATTCAAAGAAAAAGTCCGTCGTACGCTCCTGGGTACTCGCGTTGACCTGCCCGCCATGGCGCTGCACGTAGGCCATCAGCCCTTCATGTGCAGGAAAAAGCTGCGTGCCGAGAAACAACAAATGCTCAAGAAAGTGCGCCAGACCCGGCCAGGCCAAGGGCACGTCATGGCTGCCGGCAGCCACGCGCAGCACCGCAGCGCAACGCTTCAGACGTGGCGCATGGCGCAGGGAAACCCGCAGGCCATTGGCCAGGGTCAGGTGAAGGTGATGAGGGTGGGCCGGCGCAGGCATGGGCACTTCCGAAACGTAGGAGGTGGCCATGTTATCAAACCGCTGACGAACCGGCTGGGTCAGGGCTTGTGCAGTGCGCCGTACAGCTCCGGGCGGCGGTCTTGCAGGTAGTGGTTGGCGGCGCGGGCGTCGAGGATGGACTGGCGGTCCAGCGCACCGACGATCAACGTCTCATCCAGCCCGGCCTGGGCGATGCGCTGGCCGTTCGGCGCGGCGATGCTGCTTTGCCCGCAATACTGAATCTCGCCTTCCTGCCCGCAGTAGTTGGCGTAGGCCACATAACACTGGTTTTCAAAGGCCCGCGCCCGCACGGTGACGTCGGCGATAAAGTCGAACGGCACCATATTGGCAGTCGGCACCAGGATCAGCTCGGCACCGGCCAGCGCCAGGCGACGGGTATTTTCCGGAAATTCCAGGTCGTAGCAGATCAAGAAGCCAAGCTTCCAGCCGTTCAATTCCACCACCGGGAAATCATCTTCCCCGGCACTGAACATCGAGTGGTCCAGGTCGCCAAATAAGTGGGTCTTGCGGTAGTTGCACAGGCGCTGGCCGTGGGCGTCGATCAACTGCACGGCGTTGTAGATCTGCCCGTCCTCGGCCCGCTCCGGGTAGCCGTACAGAATCGCCAGCCCGGCGCTTTTGGCCAGTGTGGCAATCGCTTGCGCGGATGGCCCATCCTGAGGTTCGGCAAGGGCGCCGACCGCTTCGGCGCCAATGTTGTAGCCGCTGAGAAACATCTCCGGCAGCACCAGCACATCGGCATCCGAGGCCTCATGCGCCAGTTGGTGCAGGCGCTTGAGGTTACCGGCCACATCCAGTGGCAGCGGCGGGCATTGGTACAGGGCAACGCGCATGCTCAACTCCTTAATCGGCCAGGGCGATCGGGCCGATTTCGTCAAAGACATCACCTGGGCCCGGGTTCTCCGGATGCGTGCTGCCGCCGAAGTGGGTCATGATGCCCCACACCGCGTTCAGCGAGGTTTGCACCGCGCCTTCGACCCAGGCAGGCGTCCAGGACACGTCGTCACCGGCGATGAAAATGCCACGTTGTTCGGCGGGCATGTCCTTCTGCATGAAGTGCGCATACATCCGCTGGTTGTAACGATAGTGGCCGGGCAACGCGCCCTTGAAAGCCCCGAGGAAATGCGGGTCGGCTTCCCAAGACACGGTGATCGGGTCGCCGATGATGCGCGCCTTGATGTCGACTTTCGGGTAAATCTTTTTCAACGCATCCAGGGCCAGCTTCACGCGCTTATCGATGGGCTGCGGGAGCATTTTCAGCGCGTCGCTCATCCACGAATACGACAGGCAAATCACGCCGGGCTTGTCGTCTCCGTTGTCGAACAGGTAGGTGCCACGGGTCAGGCGATCGGTGAGCGTCATGCTCATCAGGTCGCGACCGGTTTCCGGGTCTTTGTCTTTCCAGAACGGGCGGTCGACCATCACGAAGGTTTTCGACGATTGCATGTAGCGTGTGCGGTCCAGGGCCATCCACATTTTCTGCGAGAACAGGGTTTCGTCGCATTCGATCTGGGTGGTCAACAGCCAGCTTTGGCAGGTGGTCAGCACGGCGGCGTATTCACGGGTGTCGCCGTAGTTGTCGGTCACGGCGAAGCGGCCATCGGCGGCGTGGGCTATGCGGCTCACACCGGCCCGCGGCGCGCCGCGATGCAACGAGCTGAGGCTGGTGCCGGCCGGCCAGTGCGCACAACGCTCGGGCACATGGCGCCAGATGCCCATGGGCACTTGCGCCACGCCGCCGACCACCAGGTGCTGATGGTCGTCGCAGTTGGTCATCACTACGCGGAAGATTTCGAGCATCGAGTTGGGGAAATCCGAGTCCCAGCCACCCGTGCCGAAACCTACCTGGCCAAACACTTCGCGGTGCGCGAACGAGAGTTTGGCAAAGGCCTTGGATGTGGCGACGAAGTCATAGAAGGTGCGGTCGTCCCACAGCGGCACGAGCTTGTTCCACAGCGCTTTGAGGCGCGGCACGTCGCGGTCGCGGATGGCTTGCTGGATGTCACCGAACTGCGAACCGGCTTCCAATGCATCGGCCCAGGCGTCGGCAACTTCCTGGAACAGCACCGGCAAGTCCGAGAGTTTTTGTGCGTAATGAGTCTGGCCTTCCAGATCGATCACCGTGCTACCGGAGGCCGGCGTCAGCGGGTTGGGGAAAGGTTTGGTCTCCAGGCCCAGCTTGTCCACATAGTGGTAGAACGCAGTCGACGACACCGGAAAACGCATGCCGCCCAACTCGGCGATGATGCCCTCCGCCCCTTCAAACGCCTGGGAACGCAAGCGGCCGCCCATCTTCGAGGCTTCGTACACCACCGGCTTGAGGCCCAGCTTCATCAGCTCGTAAGCGGCCACAAGACCCGCGATCCCCGCACCGACAATCGCCACCTCAGCGCCATGGTTGGCGGCCGGAATACTGCCCAGGCCGGCCGGATGCTCAATCCAGTCATCAAAGGCAAACGGAAAGTCCGGGCCGAAGATGGTGATGGGTTTTTTACCGTCGGCGGGGTGGCGATGGGTCTTGCTGATGGTGCTGGACGGAATGCTCATGGCTGACCTTACTGGCGACTCGGCGGGATGTGGCCCGTTGAGTATAGGAAAAGATGGCAGCCAGTTTAGGGAGCGTAGCGTTCGTTAATAAGACGCAAAGTGTCGTCGTATTGGATTGTTTTCAGTCAGAGTGACGAAGAAGGTGGTCAGACTGGCTGACCACGGTCCAATTTGTTACTGAGAATGATCGACGTGGTGGTTTTTTCCACGCCATCGACACTGCCGATCTGGTCCAGCAATTGATCCAGTTGCTCCGGTGAATCGGTGCGTAGCCAGGCCACGTAATCAAATTCGCCACTCACCGCACACAGCTGCTGCACCTGCGCCATTGCACTCAACCGACGCAACACTTCCTTGCCCGAGCGCGCTTGCACGGTGATCCCGACATACGCCTGCAAGCCACCATCGACCACACGCTGCCCGAGGCGCACGCCATAACCGGTAATCACCTGGGTTTTCTCCAGGCGTGCCAGGCGCGACGTCACCGTGGTGCGCGCGATGCCCAACTGTCGGGCGAGCATGGCCACGCTTTCACGGGCGTTGATCTGCAAGGCGGCGATCAGTTGGCGATCGATTTCATCGAGGACGGGCAAGGGCAGGGCTCCAGTGCGGGCGGCAATGGGTCGCCATGTTACAGGCTTGTGCCCGTCTGGAGCGCTGTGATCTGCGAGATCAAGGCGCCTTGCAGACTTTTGCGGCGGCGGGATCATTCGGGATAAACGAGTCCGGCGCGCCAGGCTTGAGCACTGCGTAGCCACGGCGCCATGGCTGGTCGTCGATCAGGTTCCAACGATGGCCGGTGCCAGTGTTGTCTTCGGCAACCAGCACTTCACCAGGGTGCAGAGTGAACGTCTCGCCGCCTCGGGTGGCGAAGGCCAGGGTGCCGGACAGCGTCATGACGTACTGCGGCTCGGGATCGTTATGCCAATCGTAAGAAGCGTGCGCCGGGGTTGTCTTGAAATGAATGGCAGTGACGTCGTTGCGCATGCTCTGGTCGATGGTGCCCTCCAGCACGTGCGAGGCGTTATCTGCGCCGGTGCAGAGTTTGTACGCCTTGATGGTGGCCGGAGCGGGCGATGCTGCCTGTGCGTTGCCCAGGGTTGCGAGGGTGATGGCAAGAGCGCCTGCGGTGCGCAGGCTGAGGGTAAAAATAGACTGGACTAAGGCGCGGGGTGAACGGTTGGCGTGTGGCATGGAGCCGGGTTCCTCGTGCTTGTTGAGTGGCCGGCCATGGTCTGTGCCGCAGCAGTTGAGGACAATTAACAAATCTTTCATTGCAGACAATTGCGTGAGAGCCAGCGTCGCCTTTTCCAGACGCCAGACACGCGAAAGCCGCGCATTGCGCGGCTTTTTTGTTTGGTGGGCCCACACGGACTTGAACCGTGGACCAAAGGATTATGAGTCCTCTGCTCTGACCAACTGAGCTATAGGCCCTTGTAACAGGTCGCGGATTATAACGATGGTTTCCCTGCTGTGCCATCCGAAAAGTCTGAAACGCTCAGATGAAGAAAAGCCTCGGCAAAAAGCTCGGGCGGCAGGGGCAGGCTGACGATGTAGCCTTGCATCTGTTCACAGCCCTCGGCGGCAAGGAAGGCTTGTTGCGCGGGGTTTTCCACGCCTTCGGCGATGATGGTGAATTGCATGCTGTGGCCCAGGGCGATGATGGCGCGCACGATGGCGGCGTCGTGTGGATCGTCGGGCAAGCCGCGCACGAAGGACTGGTCGATCTTGAGGAAATCCAGCGGCAGGCGCTTGAGGTAGCTGAGGGATGAATAGCCAGTGCCGAAATCGTCAATCGCCAGCTGCACGCCCAGGCGTTTGAGTTGGTGCAGCACTTCCAGGGCTTCCTCGGCCTGGCTCATGATGAAGTTTTCGGTGATCTCCAATTGCAGGCAGCCGGGCTCCAGGCGGTAGTCGCGCAGCAGCTGTTCGAT